>NZ_CP090349.1:811666-1120833 GCF_021398735.1 Methylobacterium oryzae | reverse complement strand
CACATCCTCTCGACGATCACGGAGGGCACCTCCACCACCACGATCGAGTTCCGCCTGGAGGTGAACCAGGATCGGGCGACCAACGACGTCAAGGACGCGATCGCCAAGATCCGCCAGAACCTGCCGCGGACGATCGACGAGCCGATCGTCTCGCGCGTGGAGATCGCCGGCCTGCCGATCATGGTCTACGGCGCCTCAGCACCCGCCATGACGCCCGAGGACCTGTCGTGGTTCGTGGACGACGTCGTCGCCCGGGGCTTGCAGAGCGTGAAGGGCGTCGGCGGCGTCGAGCGCCTCGGCGGCGTCGCCCGCGAGATCCGCGTCACCCTGAAGCCCGACCGCCTGCTGGCGCTGGGCATCACCGCCGCGGACGTGAACCGGCAGCTGCGCCTGACCTCGGCCGACATGGCCGGCGGCCGGGCCGAGGTCGGCGGCCAGGAGCAGTCCATCCGAGCGCTGGCCGCCTCGGCGAGTCTCGAGACGCTCGCCAAGACCTCCATCGTGGTGCCGGGCAACCGCAAGGTCCGCCTCGACGAGCTCGCGACCCTATCGGACACCGCCGAGGAGCCCCGCACCTTCGCGCGCTTCAATGGCGAGCCGGTGGTCGCCTTCGCGATCTCCCGCGCCAGCGGCGCCAGCGACGCCGACGTGTCGGTGGGCGTCGCCAAGAAGATCGCGGCGCTGCACGCGGCCAATCCCAACGTGCGGTTCGACCTGATCGACACCAGCGTCGTCAACACGATCGGCAACTACCACTCGGCCATGATGGGCCTGATCGAGGGGGCCCTCCTCGCCGTCGTGGTGGTGCTGCTGTTCCTGCGCGACTGGCGCGCGACCCTGATCGCCGCGGTGGCGCTGCCGCTCTCGGTGCTGCCGACCTTCTGGGTGATGAGCGCCCTGGGCTTCTCGCTCAACGCCGTCAGCCTGCTGGCGATCACGCTCGTCACCGGCATCCTGGTGGACGACGCGATCGTGGAGATCGAGAACATCGTCCGGCACATGCGGATGGGGAAATCGCCCTACCGCGCGTCGCTCGAGGCCGCGGACGAGATCGGCCTCGCGGTCATCGCCATCACCGCGACGATCATCGCGATCTTCTCGCCGGTGTCGTTCATGGGCGGCATCGCCGGCCAGTACTTCAAGCAGTTCGGCCTGACCATCGCGGCCGCGGTGTTCATGTCGCTGCTCGTGGCGCGCCTGATCACGCCGCTGCTCGCCGCCTACTTCCTGCGCGACCACGGGCCGGACCACGAGCGGGACGGCGTCGTCATGCGCGGCTACACCCGCCTCGTGGCGTGGTCGGTCCGGCACAAGTTCATCACGCTGGTGCTCGGCCTCGCGTGCTTCGCCGGCTCCATCGCCTCCACGGGCCTGCTGCCCGCGGGCTTCCTGCCGGCGGAGGACCAGGCCCGCACCCTGTTCGTGGTCGAGCTGCCGCCGGGCGCCCGGCTCCAGGACACGGTCCGGGTCACCGACCGCATCGAGGAGAAGATCCGCGCGCTGCCCGAGGTGAAGAGCGTGTTCGTGGACGGCGGCCGCCAGCTGCCGGCCAAGAAGGAGGTGCGCCTCGCGAGCCTCACCATCAACCTCACGCCGAAGAACAGCCGCGACAAGACGCAGAAGCAGATCGACGCCGAGGTCGCGGCGATCCTCCGGGAGGAGCCGGACCTGCGCTTCTGGGCCCTGCGCGAGGGCGGCCAGCGCGACCTCGCGCTGATCATCGCCGGCCCCGACAAGGCCGTGGTGGCCGAGACGGCGGCCAAGCTCCAGCGCGAGGCCCAGCAGGTCCCGCACCTCGTCAACGTCATGTCGACGGCCCCCCTCGACCGGACCGAGGTCCGGATCCGGCCGAAGCCCGCCGTGGCGGCCGATCTCGGCGTCAGCACCGACACCATCGCCGAGACCGTGCGGGTCGGGACGATCGGCGACATCGGCATGAACCTCGCCAAGTTCAACGCCACGGACCGGCAGATCCCGATCCGCGTGCAGCTCCCCGAGAGCGTGCGCGGCCGGCTCTCCGACCTCGAGACCCTGAAGGTGCCGGTGAAGGGCGGGACGGCCGTGCCGCTCGCGACCGTGGCCGACATCAGCCTCGGCCAGGGCCCGACCGGCATCGACCGCTACGACCGCGCCGTGCGCGTCGCGCTCGAGGGCGACATGCAGGGCACCGACGCGCTCGCCGCGCTGATCGGCCAGGTGATGAACCTGCCGACCGCCAAGAACCTGCCGCCCGGCGTCACGATCAGCCAGACCGGCGACGCCGAGGTGATGGGCGAGGTCTTCGAGGGATTCGCGCTGGCCATGGGCGCCGGCCTGATGATGGTCTTCGGCGTGCTGATCCTGCTGTTCGGCAACTTCCTGCAGCCGCTGACCATCCTGTTCTCGCTGCCGCTCTCCATCGGCGGCGCGATCCTGGCGCTCCTGATCTGCCACATGCCGATCTCGATGCCGGTGGTGATCGGCATCCTGATGCTGATGGGCGTCGTGACCAAGAACGCCATCATGCTGGTGGATTTCGCCGTCGAGCAGATCCGCGCCGGCGTCGACCGGAACGTCGCGATCGTCGATGCCGGCCGCAAGCGCGCCCGGCCGATCGTGATGACCACCATCGCCATGGCGGCCGGCATGGTCCCCTCCGCGATGGCCTACGGAATCGGCGGCGAGTTCCGCTCGCCCATGGCGGTGGCGGTGATCGGCGGCCTGATCGTCTCGACGGTGCTGTCGCTCGTCTTCGTGCCGGCAATCTTCGTGCTGATGGACGACCTGTCCCGCCTGCTGACGCGGCTGTTCGGCCGCTTCATCGGCGAGCGCGACGATCCGGAGGATGCCTCCGTCTTCGATCCGGCCCATCCGGCCAATGACGGGCACCCGCCGCCGCCGCGGATCGCCGCGGAGTAGAGCGGGTCGGCGCGGAGAGCGGGTGCCGGATCGGTGTCGCGGATTGCGTCGCGCGCCGCGATGGGCTGTGACTCGGCCCCGCCGAATCAACGGAGACGAGCGAGACGATGTCGGGTGGTCACGGGGCGGTCGAGGGGTCGAACAAGCGCGTGGCGCTGCTGATCTCGGTGCTGGCGCTGTTCCTCGCGTTCAGCGAGACACTGGGCAAGGCGTCCCAGACGGATTCGATCGGCGCCAACGTCGAGGCCGCGAACCAGTGGGCCTATTTCCAGGCCCGCACGATCCGCGCGACGGTGCTCAAGACCGCCGACGAGGCCCTGGCGCTGGTGCCCCCGGGACCGAACCAGGAGGCCATCGCCGCCAAGCGCGCCGAGTGGTCGAAGACGCTGGCACGCTGGGATTCAGAGCCGTCGACCGGCGAGGGCCGCAAGGAGCTGTCCGAGAAGGCCCGCGCCTCGGAGGGCCGGCGCGACCTCGCGCTGCTGCGCTACCACCACTACGAGCTGGCCTCGGCGGCCTTCCAGATCGGGATCGTGCTGGCCTCGGCCGAGGTCATCACCGGGATCAGCCTGCTGGTCTTCGCCGGCGGCTTCCTGGGCCTCGCCGGGGCGGCGCTGCTCGGCTTCGGCTACCTCGCGCCGCACGCCCTGCCGTTCTTCCACTGAGCGGCCCCGGCCGCCGGCAGCGACGTAACGCCACCCCCGATCCCGATCGATCGAGCACAAGCGTCGCCGGGCTGGACGCGCGGTCCGGAAGCTGATCGTCTCGGCGCATTCCAGGGGGGAATGATGTCGGAACACTCAGAAGACCAGGGACGCCTGACGAAGGTCGCCAGCGCGATCTTCCTGCACACCGAGCACGCGATCTACGCGGCCCTCGGCATCCTGCTGGCGCTCACCGCCCTCGTGGCGCTGATCGAGGCCGCCGGGATGACCTGGGAGGCGATGCGGGCGCTCGGCGGCGCGCAGCAGATCCTGGAGGTGATCGACCGGCTGCTGTTCCTGCTGATGCTGATCGAGATCCTGCACACGGTCCGGGTCTCGATGCGGTCGGGGACGCTGACCTGCGAGCCGTTCCTGATCGTCGGGCTGATCGCCTCGATCCGGCGGGTTCTGGTGATCACCCTGCAATCGTCGGAGATCATGCACGCCAAGGACTGGTCGCCGGAGAAGCAGGCGCTGTTCCAGGCCTCGATGATCGAGCTCGGCGTGCTGGCGGGGCTGATCCTCACGATGGTGTTCGCGATCTTCCTGCTGCACCGCGCGCGCGACGACGGCAAGCCGGCCGGCGAGGAGAAGCCCGAGCACGTGTCCTGAGATCCGCGCGCCTTCGCGGCGTTCACGAAGGACCTGCACTGATCCGTACGCCTGACGGCGTCCGGATTGCCCTGACCGTCCTTGCGAGCGCAGCGAAGCAATCCAGTTGCGCCACGCCGACCGAGGTAACGCTGCACTGGGTCGCTTCGCTCGCGATGACGGAAGGAAACCGAACCGGAATTGGAAATCAGTTCATCCGCAGGATCGCGGCGTTGAGGAGCGTCGCGAAGGCGACCCAGGCCGTGTAGGGGACGAGGAGCCACGCCGCGAGCCGGTCGAACCGCCAGGTCAGCCGGATCGTCCAGAGCACCATCACCAGCAGCATCGCGACGACGATCAGGCCGGCGCCGATCGCGTGGGCGGTGAAGAAGACCGGCGTCCAGGCGGCGTTGAGCGCGATCTGCACCACGAACGCCGCGAGGGCGAGCCACCAGCCCTGGCGGCTCGGTCCCGTGCGCGGCATGGCGCCGAGCAGGCGCCAGAGCGAGACCGCGATCATCGTGTAGAGGATCGTCCAGGCGACCGGGAACACCCAGTTCGGCGGGTTGAAGGCCGGCTTGTTCAGGCTCGCGTACCAGCCCGGGATCTCCGCCTGGGTCGACACCGAGCCGACGGCGGCCGTGGCCGCGACGGGCAGGATCGCGGCGGCGAGGCGCAGCCAGCGCGGCAGGGGCGATCCCTCGGGGACCTGTGTGGCGGCGGTCATGATCGTCTGTCTCCACGGGGCGCGGCATGTGGCGCGGCATGTGGCGCGGCATGTGGCCCGGCATGTGGCGCGGCTTGCCGGCACCCGCGCGCCGTGGCACGCGCCCGTCTCCATCCGCCGAGAATCGCCAGATGTCACAGCCTTACGCGCCGCAGGGTCCGTCGGATACCCGGAGCGACGCCGAGCCGGAATACACGCGCCGGAGCCTCGCCGCCCAGGCCATGGGGCGGATCGAGCCGGAGACGCGGGCGGTGGTGATGCCGCTCCACGTCGCCACCACCTTCATCCGCGATCCCGACAACGGCTACAGCTCCGGCTACAGCTACGCGCGGCCGGACAACGCCACGGTGCGCGAGGCGGAGTCGGTCCTGGCGATGCTGGAGGGCGCCGCCGCCGGCGCGCTGCTGTTCGGCTCGGGGATGGCGGCGGCGACCGCGGTGTTCGGCGCGCTGGAGCCCGGCGACCACGTGGTCGCCGGCACGGTCATGTACTGGGCGCTGAAGCGCTGGCTGCGCGAGGAGGCGCCCCGGCGCGGCCTCACACTGAGTTTCGTGGACACGGACGATGCGGACGCCCTGCGCGCCGTGATCGAGCCCGGCCGGACCAAGCTCGTCTGGATCGAGACCCCCGGCAACCCGCTCTGGACGGTCACCGACATCGCCGCGGCGGCCGAGATCGCCCACGCGGCGGGGGCGCGGCTGGCCGTGGATTCCACGGCCGCCTCGCCGGTGCACACGCGGCCCCTGGAACTCGGCGCCGACATCGTGATGCACTCGGCCACCAAGATCCTCAACGGCCATTCCGACGTGGTGGCGGGCGTGCTGGCGGGCGCGCGGGCCGACGCGTTCTGGGAACGGATCCGGGGGATCCGCGCCGGTAGCGGCGGCATCCTCGGGCCGTTCGAGGCCTACCTGCTGATGCGCTCGCTCCGGACCCTGCACCTGCGGGCGGCCGCGCAGGCGGCGGGCGCCCTGCGCCTCGCCGGGCGCCTGAGCGGGCACCCGCACGTGACCCGCGTCCTCTACCCGGGCCTTCCGGACGATCCCGGCCACGCGGTCGCCTGCCGGCAGATGCGGGACGGGTTCGGCTTCATGCTGTCGATCCGGGTCGCCGGCGGCGAGGCCGGCGCCATCGCCACGGCGGCGCGGGTGCGGCTCTGGAAGCGGGCGACCTCGCTCGGCGGCGTCGAGAGCCTCATCGAGCACCGCGCCTCGGTGGAAGGCCCGGGCAGCCCCTGCCCGCCGGACCTGCTGCGCCTGTCCACCGGCATCGAGGACACGGACGACCTGTACGGCGATCTCGACCAGGCCCTGCGCGGCGCCCACGCGGGCTGATCGTCGCGGGCGCTTGGTGCCGAACCGGCTCCTGGCGCGTTGTGCCGGCAGTTCCGGCGGCGCGAACCGCCACAGATCGCGAGTCTGACGACATGACGACCCGTTCCCGCACGTTGGTCCCCGGCACCTTCGCGCTGCTCATGCTGGCGCTCGCGCCGGCCTCCGCCCGGGCCGACGCGGTGCCCGATCTCGACGTCGAGCGGACCTGCCGGTCGGCTCAGGTCGCCAACACGAGCATCAGCGACAAGGCGAATTACGACGGCTGCATCCGCTCCGAGCGCGATGCCAAGAAGGAGGCTGAGCGCCACTGGAGCAGTTACACGCCCGCCGCGAAGAGCCAGTGCCAGAACCAATTCAAGGCGGGCGGCTTCCCCTCCTACGTCGAGATGGTGACCTGCCTGGAACTGGCGTCCGGCACGGTGCCGACCCAGAGCGCCGAGGGCGGCCGCGCGGTGGGCGGGCCGGGTGCGCCGAAGGACGTCAAGGTGCAGCGGGAGGGCGGCGCCAACCTGACCAAGGAACCGCCCGCGAGCCAGCGCACGGATCCGATCCAGGTGCTGGAGAACAAGTAGGCGGCGCGGGCGCCGTCACGCGCCGCTGTCGGCCTTGGTGACGGAGGGGAGGTCGACGGTCTCGCGGCCGGCGCGTTATTGGGTGCCCGCGATGAGGGCCCGCACCGCCGCGGCGACCCGGGCGCGCTCGGCGGCGCGGTGATTCTCCCCCCTCTCGTCCGGCATGCCAGCACAGCTTCCGACGGGGCGCGACGCGGCGCGCGGGCGTGCTATGGGCCGAGTCCTCCCCCCGCGCACCAGCCCCCGCTCCCGCCGGCCCCGTGAACGCCCTCGCCATCATCGCCCCGATCTTCGGGATCGTCCTGATCGGCTGGGCCGCCGCCCTCGCGGGGCTCCTCTCCGACAAGGTCAGCGACGGGCTGTCGGAATACGTCTTCGCCGTCGCCGTCCCGGCGCTGATCATCGCCACGCTGACCAAGCCCGGGATGAGCGGGACCATCGCGTGGTCCTACTGGGTCGCGTATTTCGGCGGCGCGGCGATCTCGTGGTCCGTCGGCACGCTGATCGCCCGGCGGCGGGCCGGGATCGAGCGCCGGGGTGCGATCCTCCACGGCTTCGCGGCGAGCCAGTCGAACACGGTGTTCGTGGGCGTCCCGATGATCCTCCAGGCCTACGGCGAGGAGGGCGCCTTCCCGCTGTTCATGCTGCTGGCCGTCCACCTGCCCCTGATGATGGGCAGCGCCACTTTCCTGATCGAGTCCGATTCCGGCCTGCCGGTCCTGGCGCGGATCCGCGGGCTCGCCCTGGTGCTGCTGCGCAACCCGATCTTCGTGGCGCTGCTGATCGGCATGGCCATGAAGGCCCTCGGCCTCGCGCCGGTCGGCATCGCCCAGTCGCTGATCGACGCCTTCGCCGGCACGGCCTCCACCTGCGCCCTGGTGGCGCTGGGCGCCGGCCTGAAGCGCTACCGGGTGCTGTTCGACCTCAAGGGTGCGCTCGTGATCGCGCTCCTGAAGAACCTCCTGCACCCGCTGGCGGTCTGGGTCCTGGCCTTCCACGTCTTCGCGATGCCGGCCGCCTACGCGGGCGTCGCGACCCTGTTCGCCGCCATGCCGGTGGGGATCAACGCCTACCTGCTGGCGGCGCGCTACCGGACCGAGACCGGCATGGTCGCGGCCTCGGTCTTGGTCTCGACGCTGCTGGCGCCGCTCACCACGCTGCTCTGGCTGATGCTCCTCGGCCGGGCGTGACGGCGGCGCCCCGGCGTCACCGCGCGCGTTGGACCGGGCGGCGCGCGGGTCTAGGGTAGGGTCAAGCGCGCGGGCCGCGAAGACCCGCGCCACCCTGCAGGCGAGGAATCTCGATGAACGCTCCGATGCGCCCTCCGGGCAGCGCCTCCCCGTCGGCCCCGGCCTCGGCCCGCTTCGTCTGGGACGATCCCTTCCTGCTGGAGGATCAGCTCACCGAGGACGAGCGGGCGATCCGCGACGTCGCCCAGAGCTTCGCGCAGGAGCAGCTGCTGCCCGGGATCGTGGAGGCTTACGCCACCGAGAAGACCGATCCCGGCCTGTTCCGCAAGATGGGCGAGCTCGGCCTGCTCGGCGTGACGCTCCCGGAGGAGTACGGCTGCGCGGGCGCCTCCTACGTGGCCTACGGGCTCGTGGCGCGGGCGGTCGAGGCGGTGGATTCCGGCTACCGCTCGATGATGAGCGTCCAATCCTCCCTCGTGATGTACCCGATCCACGCCTATGGCTCCGAGGAGCAGCGCCAGAAGTTCCTGCCGAAGCTCGCCTCGGGCGAGTGGATCGGCTGCTTCGGCCTCACCGAGCCGGATGCCGGCTCGGACCCGGCCGGCATGAAGACCAAGGCCGAGAAGATCGACGGCGGCTACCGGATCTCCGGCGCCAAGATGTGGATCTCGAACGCCCCCTTCGCGGACGTCTTCGTGGTCTGGGCGAAGTCCGAGGCCCACGAGGGCGCGATCCGCGGCTTCGTCCTCGAGAAGGGCATGAAGGGCCTGTCCGCCCCGACGCTGAAGGGCAAGCTATCCCTGCGCGCCTCCACCACCGGCGAGATCGTCATGGAGGGCGTCGAGGTCGGCGAGGACGCGCTGCTGCCGAACGTCTCGGGGCTGAAGGGGCCGTTCGGCTGCCTCAACCGGGCGCGCTACGGCATCTCGTGGGGCGCGATGGGCGCCGCAGAGGATTGCTGGCACCGCGCCCGCACCTACACGCTGGAGCGCAAGCAGTTCGGCCGGCCCCTGGCGCAGACCCAGCTCGTCCAGAAGAAGCTCGCCGACATGCAGACCGAGATCGCGCTGGGCCTCCAGGCCTCGCTCCGCGTCGGGCGGCTGATGGACGAGGGCAAGATGGCGCCCGAGATGATCTCGCTGGTCAAGCGCAACAATTGCGGCAAGGCGCTGGACATCGCCCGCACCGCCCGCGACATGCACGGCGGCAACGGCATCATGGGCGAGTACCACGTGATGCGCCACGCCCAGAACCTCGAGACGGTGAACACCTACGAAGGCACCCACGACGTCCACGCCCTGATCCTGGGCCGGGCCCAGACGGGGCTGCAGGCGTTCTTCTGAGGCGCGGAGGACGCGCCTCCCACCGGGTCACCTCATCCTCAAGTGCGGCGCAGTCGCCTCGAAGAAGTCCCCCGGAACCGCGGCGATATCGGGAGGCTTCCTCGAGACCTCCGCTGCGCTTCGGCACCTCAGGATGAGGGCCCGGGCGGGGTCACTCCCCGCCCTCGTCCCCGGCGAGCGACCACTCGAGCACCCGGGCGAGGTGGTCGTAGGCGCCGTACCGGCTGGCATATTGCGGGTAGGGCCGCGCCGTGTAGGCCGCCTCGCCGGTCATGAACCGGGCCACCAGCCCCCGGAGCCGCGCGGCGTGCTCGGCCACGATCGCCTCCACGCCGCGCTCCTCGCCCCGGGGCGGCTTCACCGGGATCGGGACGAAGGGCTTCCGGCCGCCCGAGGCGTGGACGTAGAGCAGGTCCGGCGTCGTCGTCACGGCCGGCAGATCCGCGAAGGCGCCGTGCATCAGCATCGCCGCCTCCAGGGTGAGCTGCGGCGAGAACCCGGAGAAGATCATCTTGCCCGAGGGCGGCGTCCCGGTCTTGTAATCGACGATGCAGGCGGTGCCGTCCGGCCGCAGCTCGATCCGGTCGGCCCGGGCGCGCAGCGTGAAGGTCTCGCGCCCCATCGGGATCGCCCAGCGCCCGGAGACCTCCGGGTAGACCCGGGTCAGGCCGGGCCGGCGCCGCGCCTCCCAGTCCAGATAGGCCGAAGCCATGCGTTCGTAGCGCGGCCACCACTCGGCGTAGAGGTTCGGGTACTCCGCCTCGATGTCGCCGAAGGCGTTCACCGCGAAGTTCAGCAGCCGCTCCGCGAAGTCCGGCGGCAGGTCCTTGGGATGGCGACTGGCGAATTCCGCGAAGACGTCGTGCACCAGGGAGCCGCGGGTGGCGACGCCCGGCGCCGCCGCCAGCGGATCGAGCGGGTCCAGTCCGAGCACGTGGCGGGCGAAGATGCTGTAGGGATCGCGCACCAGCGTCTCGATCTCGGTGACGCTGAGCGAGCGCGGGAACAGCGCCGGGTCCGGCTTCGGCGCGGGGCGCTTCAGCCGCGGCTCCGGCGGCGCCGCGTCGAGCCGCGCGGCGAGGCCCGCGAGCCGGCGCCCCGCGTGCAGGACGGCGTCCCAGCGGGCGTCGCCCGAGAGCGCGCGCAGGCGCTGGATCAGGCGCGACGGCACGGTCGGGGCGCCCTCCCGCTTCAGCGCGCGGGTGATCACCGCGTCGCGGCAGCCGAGCGCCTGCACGAAGTCGTGGGCCATCTGCCCGATCCGCCGCTCGGGCGGGTTGAGGCCGACCCGCTCGCGCATCGGCCGGTTGAGGAACGAGTCGGTCAGCGTGCGCACCGGCCAGACGCCCTCGTCCAGCCCGCCGAGCACCACGCGATCCACCGACAGGAGGCGCGCCTCCAGCAACCCGAGGATGCGCAGGCGCGGATGCGGCGCGTCGCCCGAGCAGGCGACTTTGCGCTCCCGGGCGAGCGACGTGAAGAAGGTGGCGTAGTCGTCGAACCGCCCCGGCATCAGGCCGGGCTCCGCCATCTCCAGGTCGTCGAACAGGGCGTCGAGGCAGGACAGGGATCCGTCCGTCTCGACCGGGGGACCGTCCTCCGGCCCGGCGATCAGCCGGTCGCACGCCTCACGGTGACCCGCGGCGGTGGTGACGAGGTCGCATTCCCCCGCCCCGTCCGGTCCCGGGAAATCCCGGAACACCAGATCGAGCCGGTCCAGCAGGTTCGCGGCCAGCTCCCAGTCGACGTCCTTCAGGCGGCGTTTGGCCCGGGGCCGGTGCTCGGGCGGCCCGGCGCGCTCGGCGGCGAGGGCCTTGCGCAGGCCGTCGAAGCCCGGGGCCGGGACCGGACCGCGCAGCAATCCGATCTCCAGGGCGGCCGCGCCCCGGACCACGTCGGGACGCGGCAGACCGAGATGGACCATCGGATGGGAGAGCAGCGCGATCAGCCGGGCCGGGATCGCGTCGGCCTGATCGCGGGCGAGGTCGGCGGCGAGTTCCGCCGCGAGCCGGGCGAGCCGCCCGGCCGGGCTCACGGCCAGGGACAGCCCGGCGGAATCCTCGGCCACGATGCCCCAGCGCAGCAGCTCGACGGCGACCCGGCCGGCGAGCCCGCGGTCGGGCGTGATGAGCGCCGCAGTCGCACCGGGGGTCTGCAGGGTCTCGCGCAGCGCCAGCGCCGCGACCAGCGCCTCCTCGCGCTCGTCGGCCGCTTCGGCGAGCGCGAGCCCCTCGAGGCCGAGGCGGGCGACGGTGTCGCGCTCGGCCGGGTCGAGGGCGGCCCACGCGTCGGTGGTATCGGCCGGCCGCAGGGCCTGCGACAGGAGCGCGGCTCGCGCCGCCTGGCCGGGGTCGGGCTCGCCGAGGGCGACGACCTCGGCGCGGTCGAGGTTGAGGTTCTCCGGTCCGAGCAACCGGTGCAGCACCGCCTGCGGATGGCCGTGCGCGATCACGCGGGAAAAACCCTCGCCGGTGTCGATGCCGTCCCAGCCGGCCGCGTCGAGGTCGAGATCGAGCCCGGGCAGGACCACGGCGCCGTGGGGCAGCTTGGCCACGGCGGCGATGAGCCGGGCCGTGGCGGGGACGGAGCCCAGCGAGCCGGCGACGATCACCGGGTCCAGCGTCGCGCCGCGCGACAGGCGCCGCTCCTCGGCGAGCACGAGCCCGCGGGCGCGGGCGACCGGATCGGCGAGGCCCCGCTCGGCCAGGAGCTTCGGCCAGTTCTCGGCGGCGATCTTCACGAAGTCGAGGGTCAGGCCGAAGTAGCGGGAATACTCGGCCTCGACGGCCGCGCCGATCTCCGACCAGGGCAGGCCCTCGACGGTGAGCGCGTCCATCAGGCGCTCGAGATCGCCGGCGAGCCCGACCGCGTCGGCGGGGGAGGACGGCACCAGGAACGGCACCTCGGCGTCCAGCGGCAGCAGCGTCCGGTCGACGGTCCTGGCCCAGGCCTGGACGAGGCGGGCCAGGATCAGCCGGCGCTCCAGCGGCGGCATCGGGATGCTCAGGGGATCGGCGTTCTCCTCCAGCAGCGGCTCGGCGGCGAGGTCGAGCTCGGCCTCGTCGGCCTCGCCGAGCGGCACCATCCGCGGCAGCAGCGTCGCCTGGCCGGGCGCGTCCCGGCCGAGCCTCTCGGCCAGGATCGCGCCGAGCGCCCGGGCCGCGCGGCGGGTCGGCAGGTAGATCGTGACGGAGGCGCGCGCCAGCGGATCGTCCGCCACCGGCCCGACGAGGCGGCCGGAGAGCAGCGCCTCGGCGAGCGTCGGCAGGAACGGGACGCCGCGGGAGATGGTGAAAACGGCCTGTCGGGCGGGCATGGCTGGGCTTCTACGCCCGCGCCGGGGCGGCGGACAGGGGACGATGGGCCGCTGGGGAACGATCGCGCGGCTTCCCTCCCCGCATCGGAGGAGTTCGGTCGCGCTCCGCCGCTGACCTCAGCCCTTCGCCCTCGCGGCGGCGCCGTAGCCGGCGCGGCGGCCGAACACGACGCCGGAGGTCAGCCCCGAGCCGCCGGGATAGCCGTTGAAGAACACGCCACCGACCATCTCGCCGCAGGCATAGAGGCCGGGAATCGCGCCGCCGTCCGCGCGCTTCACGCCGCCGTCGTCGCCGACCTCGACGCCGCCGTAGGTGAAGGTGATGCCGCCCGTGACCGGGTAGGCCTTGAACGGCCCGGTCTCGATCCTCTGCGCCCAGTTCGACTTCGGCAGGGCGAGCCCCTTCGTGCCGCGCCCGTCCTTCACGGTCGGGTCGAAGGGCACGCTCTCGTCCACGGCGGCGTTGAACGCCGCGATGGTCCGCCGCGCCGCCGCGCGGTCGATGCCCTCGAGCTTGTCGAGGAGCCCGTCCAAGGTGTCGGCCTCGACGAAGTGCGCGTCGTGGAACCGGTACTCGCTGTAGAGCAGGTGATCTACCTTGGCGTCGAAGATCTGCCACGCCACGTGCCCGGGCTGCTCCATGATCGAGCGGCCAAACTGGGCGTAGGTGTAGTTGCGGAAATTCTTGCCCTCGTCGACGAATCGCTCGCCGTCCGCGTTCAGCATGAGGCCCAGGAAGTAGCAGATCTTCCGGTAGTGCTTGCGCTCGCCATGCGGCAGCTCGAGGTTGCCGTAATCGGGGGTGTGCAGGTCCATCGGCGTGGCGTGGCAGCCACCGTAGAAGCCGTGGGCCTTCGCGCCGAGGTCGAGCGCCATCTGGAGCCCGTCGCCCTGGTTGTGGGGCGTGCCGCGCACCCGGGCCTTGTCCCAGCCCTCGCCGATGAAGCGTGTCCGGAGGGCAGCGTTCGCCTCGAAGCCGCCGCAGGCCAGCACCACGGACGTCGCCCGGACCGGACCCTGCGGCGTCTCCACGCCGACGACGCGCCCGTCCTCCACGATCAGGCCCCGGGCCGGGCAGCCGTAGCGGATCTCGCCGCCGGCCCGGGTGAAGGCCTCCAGCTCGGCCCGGGCGAGGCCGAAGCCCTCGTCGTGGGTGGCGAGCGTCAGGCCGCCCCAGAACACGAAGCGCCCGTCCTTCTCGAACGATTGACGGGAGTAGATCGGCTCGAACTTCACCCCCTGCGTCGCCAGCCAGCGCAGGGCCGCGCCGCTCTCGTCGATCAGGATGCGCTGCTCGCGCGAGAGCGGCCGCCCGTCGTTGAAGCCGAGCAGGTCCGCCTCGAATTTCTGTGCCGTGTAGGCACCGAAATCGGTCCGCGGCAGGCGCGGGTCCTCGGGATCGACCAGCAGCGGGATCAGGTCGTCGTTGCCCGCGTAGACGAAGCGCATGGCCCCGGCCGTGTAGGCGGTGTTGCCGCCGGCGAGGTCCCGCTCGGCCTTCTCGATCATCAGCACCGAGGCGCCGCGCTCCAGGGCGGCGAGGCCGGCGCTCATGGCGGCGTTGCCCGAGCCGACCACCACCACATCCCACGGCGCATCGTCCGGACGCTGCATGCCTGCCTCCTCTCCAACAGCTGCTCTCGAAGCATTGTATACGTTTGCATGCAATTCTTCGCAAGCGTTTCAGGCGTCACGCTTTCGCGCTATGGCCGAGCCGAGGAGAGCCGGACATGAAGGCCAGCGAAGCGGAGCGCTCCAGCGGCGCCGGCGCCTACGAGCGGCTGCTGCGGGCGATCGAGGAGGGCGAGCTCGCCCCTGGCAGCCGCCTGCGCGAGGCGGAGCTCGCCGAGCGGTTCCAGATCAGCCGCACGCCGGTCCGCGAGGCGCTCGGCCGGCTGGAGGCGCAGGGACTCGTCGCCCACGAGCCGCACCGGGGCGCCAGCGTGGCGCAGCTCGATTACGGGCAGGTGAGCGAGCTCTACGACCTGCGCGAGGTGCTGGAGGGGACGGCCGCGCGCCTCGCGGCGATCCACGCCAGCACGGTCGAGACCGAGATCCTGGAGGAGATGGTCGCCCGGGACCGGACGCTGCTCGGCGACGCGCCCGCGCTGGCACGGACCAACCGGCTGTTCCACCGCCAGATCCACGGGGCGGCGCGCAACCGCTTCCTGCAGGGCACGCTGGAGACGATGCGCCTGTCGCTGGTGCTGCTCCCGGGCGCCACCACGCTGGCGGCGCCCGACCGCGCCGCGGAATCGCTCGCCGAGCACGCGGCGATCGTGGCAGCGATCCGGGCCCACGACGGGGATGCCGCCGAGGCCGCGGCCCGGGCCCATATCCGCGCCGCCTTCAAGGCGCGGATCCGGATCTGGCAGGAGAGCTGAGGGCCCCCGACCCTCAGGCGTGGGCCGGCACGCGCTCCAGACTGGGCCGGCCGCGGAACAGGGCGAGCGTCGCGACGATGCCGCAGGCGGCCGCCGCCATCAGCCAGTAGCTCGGCGCCGCCCGGTCGCCGGTCTTCTCGATCAGGAAGGTCGAGACCATGGGCGTCGCCGTGCCGAACAGCGCGGTGGCGAGGCTGTAGGCCAGCGAGAAGCCGCTGGCGCGGACATGGGCCGGCACGACCTCCGAGAGCGAGACCACCATCGCGCCGTTGTAGACACCGAAGAAGAACGAGAACCACAGCTCGACGGCGAGCATCTTGCCGAAGGTCGGGTCGGCCACGAGCCAGTGCAGCGCCGGGTAGGTCGTCAGCAGCGACAGGGTCGAGATCGTCAGCAGCACCGGCTTGCGGCCGATGGCGTCCGACAGCGCTCCGCCCACGGGCAGCCAGACGAAGTTGGTGATCGCCACGAACAGCGTCACGATCAGGCTGTCGGTCTCGGTGAGCTTGAGGACGTTCTTGCCGAAAGTCGGGGTGTAGACGGTGATCATGTAGAACGTCACCGTCGTCATCGTGGTCAGCATCATGCCGAGCAGCACGATCCGCCAGTTGGCGGCCACCGTGGTCAGGATCTCGCGGGTGGTCGGGTGGCGGGTCCGCTTGGCGAATTCCTGCGTCTCCTGGAGCGACCGCCTGATGAAGAAGATGAACGGCACGATCAGGCAGCCGATGAAGAACGGGATGCGCCAGCCGAAATCGCCGAGCTGCTGCTTGGTCAGGAACGCGTTCAGCCCGTAGCCGATCAGGGCGGCGAACATGATCGCCACCTGCTGACTCGCCGACTGGAACGACGTGTAGAAGCCGCGCCGGCCCGGCGTGGCGATCTCGAACAGGTAGATGGAGACGCCGCCGATCTCGACGCCCGCCGAGAAGCCCTGCAGCAGGCGCCCGGCCAGCACGATCAGCGGGGCCGCGACCCCGATCGTGTCGTAGCTCGGGCAGAAGGCGATGAGCACCGTGCCGCTCGCCATGATGGCGAGGGTGATGATCAGGCCCTTCCGGCGGCCGATCCGGTCGATATAGGCGCCGAGCACGATCGCCCCGAGCGGCCGCATCAGCGCCCCGAGCCAGAAGGTGCCGAAGGTCAGGAGCAGCTCGGTGGTCTCGTTGCCCGAGGGGAAGAACGCCCGCGCGATGTAGGTGGCGTAGAACCCGAACAGGAAGAAATCGAACATCTCCAGGAAGTTGCCGCTCGTCGAGCGGAGGATCGCGCCGATCCGCGACTTGAGCGTGGCCCCGACGGCCCCGGGATCACCGGCCATGACGACGTCCTTTCCGGGTGCCCGTCAGGCACCGATCCACTTCATGGCGACGATCGTGCCGGTCACCGTCAGCGCGCCGCCGATGCGGGTGGCGATCTGCGCGAAGGGCATCAGGGCCATGCGGTTCGCCGCCGTGAGGATCGCCACGTCGCCGGTGCCGCCCTGGCCGCTGTGGCAGGCGTTCACGATGGCGGTCTCGATCGGGTACATGCCGAGCCAGCGGCCGACGAAGAAGCCGACCGTCATCAGGGTCACGACGGTCGACACGATCGTGATCAGGTTCACCAGAGTGAAGGCCGCCATCAGCTCGTGCCAGGGCGTCAGCGCGACGCCGATGGCGAAGAGCAGCGGGTAGGTCATCGAGATCTGGACGAACTTGTAGACCACGAAGCCGCCGGCCTGGAGATGGGGCGACACCGCGCTGGCGAGCTTCGCCAGGACGGCGAGGAACAGCATCGCCACCGGCGCCGGCAGGCCGACGAGGTGGTGGGCCATGACGCCGAGCAGGTAGAGGGTGATCGCCGTGAGCCCGGCCGCACCGATCGTGGCGGGATCGATCTGGCCCTTGGCCGCCTCGGCCTTGGCCTGGGCGTCGCTCGACTTGATGCCGTCCGAATCGGGCTGGAGGCGGCCCTCGCCGGTGAGGTGCGGGTAGCGCTTGCCGACGGAGTTGAGCGTGCCCGACAGGATGATCGCGGTCAGGGAGCCCAGCATCACCGGCGGCAGCACCTGGGCGAAGACCACGCCCTGCTGCATCCCCAGGATCGCCGCGTAGCCGATGGAGAGCGGGATCGCCCCCTCGCCGACGCCACCCGCCATGATCGGCACGACGATGAAGAAGAAGGTCTTGTAGGGGCCGAGGCCGAGGAGCGTGCCGACCAGCGTCCCGACCAGGGCCGCCGCCACCGAGCCGAGGGCGAGCGGCGCGAAGATCTTGAGGAAACCCTTGATCAGGACCTCGCGGTCCATCCCGAGGATCGAGCCGACGATGATCGTGGCGATGTAGATGTAGAGGAAGTTGGTGAACTTGGTGAAATCGGTGATCGCCTTGACCATCTGCGGCGGCACCAG
Source organism: Methylobacterium oryzae (assembly GCF_021398735.1). Lineage (NCBI taxonomy): Bacteria > Pseudomonadati > Pseudomonadota > Alphaproteobacteria > Hyphomicrobiales > Methylobacteriaceae > Methylobacterium > Methylobacterium oryzae. The sequence goes on along the minus strand of NZ_CP090349.1, from coordinate 1,103,382 downwards.
GGCGTAGTAGACCAGCGCCGAGGGGATGAAGGTCGCGAAGATCGCCCCGGCTCCGATGTTCTTCAGGATCGGGATCCGCTTGCCGATCTCCGCGCAGGTGAAGCCGCCCATCACCAGCACGGCGATCATGGTCGGCCCGTCGGGCTTGATCTCGCCCTCCTGGACCAGGACGGTGAGCAGGATCGCCAGCACGACGAAGATCGGGAGCGGTATGATGCCGATCTTGAAGTCGATCAGCCGCCACCAGACGTCCGGCCAGAACCGGGCCGCGCGCCCGTCCTCGGCCCGGCCCTCCGCCGGCGACGGGATCGGGCTCGGTGAAACGGTGCTGGTCATGGCGTCCCCCCGGATCTCTGACCGCTCGCGGGCCGCTTCGCCGCGCCCTCGCGACCGCGCGCCGGGCCGCGATCCATCGGATCGCGCACGATCGGCGGCAATAAAGTGACATCCGGCGTATCAGCGCGGATGAAGGGCGGCAACGCGATCCAGGGAACAAAGGACGCGACCTGTCCCGTCGGCCGGGATTAAGATCCCGTCTCCGTCGTGATCACAGCTCAGAGAATTGGCCAAGCGGCCGACCGGGCCATGACGGCATCGGACGGGGACAGGCGACGGGACTGAGGCCCCGCCGCCGGGATCGTCGATCAGAAGTCGCGCTGGACGCGGAAGCGGACCTGCGAGACCGAGTCCTGCGTCACGGTGCGCGGGACGAACGTGCCGCTGTTGATGCCGGCGACGTTGGCGTAGGCGGTGGGACTCTTGTCGGAGTCGATCGCGCGACCGTGCTTCACGCCGATCTGGGTGTAGAAGGCCTCGACGCCGATATCGAGGTCGCGCACGGGCGACCAGATGATGCTGCCGCCCGCGACGAACTGATAGGTGTCGCGCAGCGCTTGGCTCAACTGGTAGAAGCGGGTTCCGGGCGCGCCGACCGCGTTGGAGCCGAGATTGGCGGCGCCGTTGAAGCTCAGGACGTTGTAGAGCGCGCCCTGTGCGAGGCGCGCGTTGCGGGAGAAGTCCTGTTCTCCGTAGGCGCCGAAGACCGCCGAGCGCCATTCCGGCGTCCAGTAATGCAGGAACGACGCGACCGCCGAGAAGGATTGCGATGTCTGCAACTGGTCGGTGAAGGGGTTGACCGTCGCGTCCGAGAAGCTCTGGTAGATCTTCTGGCCCTGGAAGCCGTTGTTGAGCTGCGTGTAGCAGCCGGTGAAGGCGCAGTATCCCGTATACATCTGCGCGCCGTCGGCGTAGGCGCTCTGGAGATAGAGGGCGTCCCCCGGCGCGACGAAGGGGGCGTTGATCTTCAGGCCGCCCTGCACCGCCCAGCCCTCGACGCTCCTGGTGTGCGCGACGCTGACATTGGCGCCCGCCGCGGGCGTCGCCGCGATGTTGCCGACGTTCAGCTCGTGAACCGCGGCGGAGACCTGCGCCGAGCCCCAGCCCTGATCGACGCGCAGGACGCCGACGACATCGGGCAGCCGCTCGCGCTGGATGCTGTCGACGCCGCTGACCCCGATCGGTGCGCCTCTGAAGTAGCCGACGAAGACCGGGCTGACCGGCGACGCGGTGCCGGCCGGCGCGTAGATCGGGCTGCGCCGGAAGACCGGGTCCTCGACCGACAGCGTGGCCGACAGCCCGGCGCCGGCCGTCACCGTGTAGGCGAGGAGGTTGGTGGAGGAGACGTCCGAGCCCGCGGTCGCGCCGTAGATCTCGAAGTCGTGGGCGTAGAAGTCGAAGAACGACGAGGCGCGACCGGCGGTCAGGCCGGCGAACTGGATGAACGCCTTATCGACGTTCATGAACTGCTGCGCATGCCCGGCCTGGTCGACGCCGGTGGCGTCGTAGGCCTGCCCGATGCGCGCCTGCGTCCCCGAGCGCGCGTAGCCGGTGCGGGATCCCGCATCGAGGCGGACGAAGGCGCGCAGGGTGCCGTAAGCGGTCTGCGTGCGGGCATCGAGGTTGATGCGCAGACGCGCCTGATAGCCCGCGCTGTCGCCGGCGTTGGTGCCGGCCTGCCGCGTCGACGCCGTCATGTACCCGCCCTCGTACCGGGCGCGGCCCGAGATGCGCAGGCAGGTGTCGGTGCCGGGGATGTAGAAGAAGCCGGCGCCGTACGCGCCGCAGACGCGGACGTACTCGACCGGGACAGCCTTCTTGACCGGCAGGTCGGCGGCGTGCGCAGCGCCCATTGTCGCGAACGCGGCGGCAGTCGCCAGCAGCGATGATCTCAGTAATGTCATCGATGTCTCCGGAATTTCAAGCTCAATTCTCGCAAACGGATGAGCGAGACCGGACACACCAAATATAATCCACGATTTGTTCGCAGATCATTGGCATGTTTTCGCTCGCCACGGCGGTTTTGAGGCCCATTTGCCCGGCGACGATGTGCAGCGGCACCACCGCGTGCAACAAAGATTCGGATTTATCTTCAATCCTGCATATGAACGTTGCGCGTACGCAACAAAATGTTATCCAATAATGCAAAATCGGAGATAATTACTCAGTATATCTATATATTATCAGGTTAGCCGAGCGGATGAAATATTGATAAAATCGGCTCGTTCGAACGACCAGCACCAATCGAGAAGCGATGGCCCGGAAGTCAACTCGGAGCTGTCGTGCGGGCCGTCTCTGACCGGACAGGCGTGGCGGATGCAGTCAGAACCGCCTGGGTGCCCCGCGAACGGCACGCGGTCGCCGGCGAGCGATTCGACGCGCGAATCCTGCCCGTCCGACGCGTCGGCCGGAGGCTCGGCTCATTTGCGGGATGGCACGTGTCGCACGGCGCGGCGGCGTTTGCCCGGCTCGATGGACGCGGCGCGCGCCCGGAAAGCGGGTCCGAACGAACGATGGCGCGCATCGGCGGCGCCCTGCGCGCGGGGCGGCGCATCGCCGGACCCTATCATGGGTCGGTCAACGGACCGGCCGGGAGCGGGCGGGATCGCGGCGCGGAACGCACCGGGTCGCGTGCCGACCGCGCGCTGGCGGCCGGAGGCGTTACGGATCCAGGGCGGCCCGGCACAACGAAAAAGGCCCGGCTGAAGCCGAGCCTTGAGGTTTCTGAAGCACGGGGACCGGCGCGGAGGCCGAGGCCCCGGCGCCGGTGGAGTGGCTTAGAAGTCGCGCTGGACGCGGAAGCGGAAGGTGGACACGCTGTCCGCCGTCGTGGTCCGCGGCACGAAGGTGCCGTTGTTGATGCCGGCGACGTTCGCGTAGGCCGTCGGGGTCTTGTCGCGGTCGATCACGCGGCCGTTCTTGACGCCGATCTGGGTGTAGAAGCCCTCGACACCGATATCGAGATCCTTCACCGGCGACCAGATGATGCTGCCGCCCGCCACGAACTGGTAGGTGTCGCGCAGCGCCTCGCTGAGCTGGAAGAACCGGGTGCCCGGCACGCCGACGGCGTTCACGCCGAAGGAGTTGGCACCGGCCGGGTTGGCGAGCGCGAAGGCCGCGCCCTGGGCCAGACGGGCACCGCTGCTGTAGCTCATCTCACCGTACGACCCGAAGAAGGCCGAGCGCCACTCCGGCGTCCAGTAGTGGAGGTACGAGGCCGTCGCAGTGAAGCTCGTCGACTGCTCGAGTCGGCCCGAGAACGGGTTGATCGTCGCGTCGTTCATGTACTGCGCGAACTTCTGCCCCTGGATGGTGGCCGGGTTCTGCGAGTAGCAGCCGCTGAAGGCGCAGTAGCCGGTGTACATCTGGGCACCGGAGCCGTAGGCGCCCTGCAGGTAGAGGGCGTCGCCCGGCGCGATGAACGGCGTGTTGATCTTCAGGCCGCCTTGGACCGCCCAGCCGTACGAGTTGCTGGTGTGCGGGATGCTGATGTTCGAACCGGTGCCGGTGCCGGCGCCGTTCTGCACGTTGCCGACGTTCAGCTCGTGCACGGCGGCCGAGACCTGAGCCGAACCCCAGGCCTGGTCGAGGCGCAGGGCGCCGACGAAGTCGGGCATGCGCGAGCGCTGGATCGCGTCGACGAAGCTGTACCGGGTCGGCACGCCGCCGGTGTAGCCGATGAACACCTCGGCGGGCGCGGCCGTCTGAGCGAAGTTCTGGATCGTCGCGTTAACGGTGGCGCCGGTCGGGTTGTTGGTCTGCGAGAAGATCGGGCTGCGGCGGAAGACCGGATCTTCGACCGAAATCGTGGCGGACAGGCCGTTGCCGAGCGTGGCCGTGTAGGCGAGCAGGTTGGTCGAGGCGACGTCGGAGCCGAGCGTGGCGCCGGCGAACTCGAAGTCGTGGGCGTAGAAGTCGAAGAACGACGAGGCGCGACCGGCGGTCATGCCGGCGAACTGGATGAAGGCCTTGTCGACGTTCACGAACTGCTGGGCGCGACCGAACTGGTCGATGCCGAGGCCCGGGAAGGCCTGAGCGATACGCTGCTGGGTGCCGGAGGTGCCGACGCCGGAGTAGCCCGTGCGGGATCCGGCATCGAGGCGGACGAAGGCGCGCAGGGTGCCGTAGGCGGTCTGGGTGCGGGCATCGAGGTTGATGCGCATCCGGCCCTGGTAGCCCGACGTGTCGCCGTTGGTGCCCTGGCGCGAGTAGCTGGTCATGTAGCCGCCCTCGAACCGGGCGCGGCCGGAGAGACGCAGGCAAGTGTCGGTGCCGGGGATGTAGAAGAAGCCGGCGCCGTAGGCGCCGCAGACGCGGACGTACTCGATCGGGACCGCCTTCTTGACCGGGAGGTCGGCGGCGTGGGCTGCGCCTACGGCCGCGAACGCAGCAGCAGACCCGAGCAATGAGCTCTTCAAGAGCTTCATAGACATCTCCAAAGCTTCGAGACCCAATGATGCGGACCTGCCCGGTTATCCGGGTCTAGCCGCACGTTCTGTAGGTTTGGCCCGCGTCTTAGGTGGCAGGCTCCTGCGGGCTCTCGCTTGGCGATGCCCCCGTGCACGATCACCATGTGCGAACGGGTTTCCGCGAGCAACGAGGATTCGCGGCTGCCTTGGCAGTTCCAGCGCGATGTTGCGGCCTGGCAACATTCTCGGGGCGCTTTAGTCGGCAACGGTCCGCCGAATGTGCACGAATGCTGTCCTGAGCGGCTGAGCTGCCGCGCCGACGGGCAGCCTTTCGCCCGGCCCCGACCCGGGACCGGGCGGCTCACGCCGTCCCAGCCGATTCGCCGGCGCCGGACGGGCGCCTTACATGGGCGGCGTCAGCCCGTCCTTTCCGACGGCGACGCGCCGCGCCGTGATGCGGCCGTCGTCCCCGCGCGCGGCGATCACGAAGACCTTGGCGCCGGGCGCTACGGCCGCGGCGCTGGCGGGCTCGAAGCTGACGACCGGCGCCTGTGGCGGTACCAGGATCTGCAGCGACTGGCCCTGACCGCAATCGACCGTGAGGGTCCGCTCCGCCCCGCCGCGGCTCGCCTTGACCGTCCCGTTGGTCATCGCGCTCTTCACGCGGGGCGCGTCGGGAGCGGTCGAGCGCACGTCCGCCTTCACGGTTCCGTTGGTCATGGCGCTCCGCACCGACGCCCCGCCCGCGGTGTGGTCGGGGATCATGTCCCAGTCGTAGTGTCCCTCGCCGGTGCCGCGCATCGCCTCGGGGAACAGCACCACCTCCAGGGCCACCGGCGGCTCGCCCTTCGTGGCCGTGCCGATGAAGACCCCGTCCCTGATCGCGTCGAGACTCGACGGGACCACCCAGGAAACCTTGGCGTCGGGGGCGAGCGCCACGGTCTCCGACGCGCCGTCCCGTGTCTTCAGCGTGAAGCCGCCGCCCGCGACCGCCTCGACGGTCCCGCGCAGGCGCTCGACCTTCGGCGCCGCCTGCGCACCGGTGGTGACGGCCAGCAGGCTCATCAGGGCGAGCGTCGTGAGTTTTGCCATGGGGGTTCTCTTCCTGGTGCCGGGATTGTCGCGACCGGCTGGACGTGGGGCGGGATGATGGGACGTCAGCCCACGAGGGCCTGTGACATCGCATCCGGGTTCGCGCCCGTGCCCGGCCCGGTTACGCGTCCCCGGCCTGTCCCAGGCAGATCAGGAACGGCGCGGCCGCAGCCTCCGCGGCCGCCTCGACGGCCCGGTAGCGCCGCACCACGTCGGTGCCGAAGGCCGAGAGGCGCGCGCCCCCGCCGGCCCGGCCACCGGTCTGCGCCTCGACCACGGGGCGACCGAAGCCTCTGTTCATCGCCTCGACCAGCAGCCAGGCCCGGCGGTACGACATGCCCAGCGCGCGGCCGGCGCCCGCGATGGAACCGTGCTCGGCGATCATCTCCAGGAGCCGCACCTTGCCGGGGCCGAGGCGGTGCCCCGGCCCGAGATCGATGCGGATGCTCAGCCGGGGCGCCGCGCCCGCGGCCCGGGCGGGGCTCCGGAGCGGGTCGGGTACGGCGCTCAGGCGGGGAGCGCCAGCAGCGCGAGACCGGCCGCGGCGAGGCCGACACCGAGGGCCGGGGCGGCCCGCGTCGCTCCGATCCGCGACGCCGCGGCGCCGAGTCCGATCCCCGCGGCGTGCAGGAGCGCGGTGGCCGCGAGGAACCCGAGGCCGAAGGACAGGCCGGAGGCGGTCTCGGGCATCTCGGCACCGTGGGCGTAGCCGTGGAACACCGCGAAGACGCCGACCAGGGCAGCCAGCAGGGCCACCGGCGCGCGCAGGCCGACGATGGCGGCGAGGCCGAACACGACGATGGACAGCGCGATCCCGAGCTCGACATGCGGCAGCACCGCGCCGGCCATGCCCAGCCCCGCCCCCACGCTCATCAACGCCAGGAACGACAGGGGCAGCGCCCAGAGCGCCCGTCCGCCGCGCAGGCTGGCGAGGAGGCCGACCGCGACCATCGCGAGAACATGGTCGGCGCCCAGGAGCGGATGGAGGAACCCGGCCTCCGCGCCCGTCGCGGTGCCGTGCCCCGGATGGGCGAAGGCCACCTGGGGCAGCAGGGCGAGTGCGGCCGGCAGGAGCGCGAGGCATGTGGCGGAACGGGCGGAGAGCGGTCGCTTCATCGGTGATCCTTCGCTGGACCCGCGAAGTTGTAGCGCCCTTCCGCCGCCTCTGCGAGGGGCGGGTGGCCGACGATCGCCGCACCGCGGCGGCGCCCGGTTTCGCGGGCGGCCCTCAGAGCGACATCGCCTCGTGGACCGCGGACGGCGCGAACGGCTCCGAGAAGGCGGCCCCGACACCGTGGGTGAAGTGGCGCATCACGGTGGCGGTCTTTCGCCCGACCCGGATCATCGCCCCGATCTCCAGCGCGTGGTCGACGAGCAGGGCGACGCCGGAGGCCGAAACGTTGAGGACGTGTCCCTGGAGGGCCTCGCCCGATGAAGTGGTGATCTGGACGATCTTCTGCTTCGGCACGATCCGACGGTGCGCGCGGATCGGTTCGGGTTGCAGGTCCTGGGCCTTTGCCAGCGTCACGAACTGACGGGCGACGTCAGTGAGAGTCGCGCGTCCACCGCGGACACAGACAACGAACTCCTGACCGGCCACGCGGGCGATGCGGGCCTCGAGCGTGCCGATATGGCGGATGCTGCAGGTGAGATGCTCACCCGGCACCAGGAGCGACGAGGAGCGGAACCGGATGCCCTCGGTCGAGACGTCGGCGGTCACGGCGTAGAAATCGCGACGCCGCTGGTTCCAGCACAACGCGGGCAACATGACGATGTGCCGCCGGACCATCACACCCGCATCATCATAAAGAATACATCGGCGACCTTCTGGGGCCGAAGTTTCTTCTGGCCTGTTCAAGCAATGCGTAAAATTGGACTTATCCCGATCTAAGTCGCACCTCAGATCCGGCGCTCACGAAGCTGTTCGCAGGCCGATCTCGACCTTGGCGCGGTCGCGCCGTCATCGAACGCCGCCGGCCGGCTCGAAACGGCGGCCTCAGAGGCTCGCGGCGCGGATTGAATAAAAGATGCATCCTGATTGTATGGCATGGATGCTGCCTGGGATTGTGCATGCCAAACGGCCGCGCAACACTGCCGGTCGCCTCCGGAACGGACCGGCCGGTCCGCTCCGCTTCTCCCGCCTCCACCCGGATCGGTCTCATGTTGCGTTACGCCGCCTGTCTCCTCGCCGGGCTCGCCCTCACCGGGCCCGCCGCCGCGCAGACCCTGCGCTACGGCATGATGGAGGATCCGGACGCCCTCGACCCGACGCTCGCCCGGACCTTCGCGAGCCGGATGGTGTTCGCCGCGCTCTGCGACAAGCTCGTGGATATCGGGCCCGATCTGAAACCGGTGCCGCAGCTCGCGACCTCCTGGGAACTCTCGCCTGACGAGAAGGCGCTGACCATGCACCTGCGCCCGGGCGTGCTGTTCCACGACGGCGAGAGGCTCGACGCCGCGGCGGCCAAGTTCTCGATCGAGCGCCACATGAAGATGCCGGGCTCGCAGCGCCGCTCGGAGATCGCGCCGATCGACTCCGTGGATGTCGTCGACGACCTGACTTTCCGCATCAACCTGAAGCAGCCGTTCGCGCCGTTGCTCGCGCAGTTCACCGACCGGGCCGGCATGATGGTCTCGCCCAAGGCCGCTGAACGGCTCGGCGACAAGTTCGCCTCCGCGCCGGTCTGCGCCGGTCCGTACAAGTTCGTCGAGCGGGTGCCTCAGGACCGGATCGTGGTTGAGCGTTTCGCCGACTACTGGAACAAGGACGCGATCCACATCCAGCGGATCGAGTTCCGGCCGATCCCTGACGCCACCGTGCGGCTCACCAACCTCCGCGCGGGTCAGCTCGACCTCTTGGAGCGCCTCGCCCCCACCGACGTGGCACAGGTGAAGCGTGACGCCAAGCTGAAGCTCGACTCAACCTACGAGCTCGGCTTCCAAGAGATCCTGTTCAACCCCCACAAGGCCGGTTCGCCGGTCTCCGACCCGAAGGTGCGCGCCGCTTTCGAGGCGGCCATCGACCGCAACGCCATCAATCAGGTGGTCTACAACGGCGAGTTCCTGGCCGGGAACCAGTGGGTCAACCCGAAGAACCCGAACTACGTCGCCGAGTACCCGATCCCGAAGCGGGACGTCGCCAAGGCCAAGGCGCTGCTGGCCGAGGCCGGGAAGCCGAACCCGCAGATCACGCTGACCGTCTACGCCAACAGCGAGTCGCCGCAGGTCGGCCAGGTGATCCAGGCGATGACCAAGGAGGCCGGCTTCGACGTGAAGATCCAGGCCGTGGACTTCACGACCGCGCTCGATGCCGCCGACAAGGGCAACTACGAGGCGCAGCTCTATTCTTGGAGCGGCCGCTCGGACCCGGACGGCAACACGTTCAGCTTCCTGGCCTGCAAGGCGGCGCTGAACTATCCCAAGTACTGCAGCCCGGAAGCCGACGCGGCCCTCCAGGCGGAGCGCGGGACGGTGGATCCGGCCAAGCGCAAGGCTGCCTGGAAGGCCCTGGCCGATCAGGTCCTGAAGGACCGGCCGGGCATCTACATCCTGCACCGCAAGCTGCTCTGGGCCTACAGCCAGAAGATCACGGGTTTCGTGCCCTACCCGGACGGGCTCGTGCGCTTCACCGGGCTGAAGCTGAACTGATGCTGCGGTTTCTCGCACGGCGCCTTGCCCTGGCGGTCCCGACCCTGATCCTCGCCTCGATGATCATCTTCGCCCTGCAGCAATTGCTGCCGGGCGACGTCGCCACGGCGCTCACCGGCGAGGAGCGCGACCCGCAGGTGATCGCCTTCATCCGCGAGAAGTACCACCTCGATGAGCCCCTGCCGGTCCGCTACGCCTACTGGGCCGGCGGCGTGCTGCGCGGCGATCTCGGCGAGTCGATCCGGCTGCAGAAGCCGGTCTCCGAGCTGATCGTCGAGAAGCTGCCGGTCACGCTGGAACTCGCCTGCCTCGCCATGCTGGTGGCGCTCGCCATCGGCGTGCCGATGGGCGTGCTCTCGGCGGTCAAGCGCGGTCAGGCCGCCGACACGGTCGCCAACGGGATCGCCCTCTGGGGCCTGTCGGTGCCGAATTTCTGGCTCGGGATCCTGCTGATCCTGCTGTTCTCGGTGGAGCTCGGCTGGCTGCCGGCCTCGGGCTATGTCTCACCATTCGAGAGCCTGTCAGAGAACCTCGCCGCCATGGCGATGCCGGCCTTCGTGCTCGGCAACGCCATCGCGGCGGTTATGATGCGCCACACCCGCGCGGCGATGCTCGGCGTGCTCGGCTCCGACTACGTCCGTACCGCGCGCGCCAAGGGCGTCTCGCCGCTGCGGGTCACCCTGCGGCACGCGCTGCCCAACGCCGCGATCCCGATCATCACCCTGGGGGCGCTGGAATTCGGCCAGCTCCTGTCGGGGGCGGTGCTCACCGAGCAGGTCTTCTCCGTGCCGGGCTTCGGCAAGCTGATGGTCGATGCGGTGTTCAACCGGGACTTCGCCACCGTGCAGGGCGTCGTGATCTGCACGGCCGCCACCTACATCGCCCTGAACCTCGCCGCCGACCTGCTCGCGGCGGCCGTGAACCCGAAGCTGAGGCGGGCATGAGCACCGGCAGCGAGATCGCCCGCGCCGAGGCGGTCGGCCTGGAGGCCGCCCCGTCCGGCGCCCCCGCCCACGCCATCCTCCAAGAGCCCGGCACCCTCGCGGCCTTCTGGCGACGCCTGCGCGCGCGCCGGAGCGCGGTCGTGGGCCTCGTCATCGTCGGCCTGCTGGTGCTGATGGCGGTGTTCGCGCCCTGGATCGCTCCCTACGACCCGACAGCCACCGACTGGGGCAACGTCCGCGGGCCCCCGAGCCTCGCGCACCCGTTCGGCGGCGACGAGGTCGGGCGCGACGTGCTCTCACGGATCATCTTCGGCACCCGGGCCTCGCTCGGCGCCGGCCTCGTCTCGGTGGCGCTGGCGGTGTCCCTCGGCCTGCCCCTGGGATTGCTCGCCGGCTACGCGGGTGGCTGGATCGACGGCGCGATCTCCCGGCTCACCGACGCGCTGCTGGCGATACCGTTCCTGATCCTGGCGATCGCGCTCGCCGCCTTCCTGGGCCCGAGCCTCGTCAACGCGATGATCGCGATCGGCCTCTCGGCGACCTCGACCTTCATCCGGCTGACCCGGGCGCAGGTGCGCGCCGTGGCGGCGGAGGAGTTCGTCGAGGCCGCGCGCGCCATGGGCAACCCGCCCTGGCGGATCGCCCGGGTCCACATCCTGCCCAACATCGTCCCGGCGATCCTCGTCCAGGCGACGCTGACCATCGCGGCCGCGATCATCGCGGAGGCGAGCCTGTCGTTCCTCGGCCTCGGTCAGCAGCCGCCCGAGCCGTCCTGGGGGGCGATGCTCAACACCGCCAAGAACTTCATGGACGAGGCGCCCTGGATGGCGATCTGGCCCGGCCTGTCGATCTTCCTCGCGGTACTCGCCTTCAACCTGTTCGGCGACGGCCTGCGGGACGCCCTCGATCCGAGGCAGCGCACATGACGGCCGCGATGACGAAGCCCCTCCTCGACGTCCGCGACCTCGCGGTCGCCTTCGACACCGACGGCGGCGCGGTCCACGCGGTCAACGGCGTGTCCTACACGCTGCACGAGGGCGAGACGCTGGGGATCGTCGGCGAGTCCGGCTCCGGCAAGAGCGTGCACGTGCTGGCCATGCTGGGCCTGATCCCGCGCCCGCCCGGCCGCATCACCGGCGGGCAGGTGCTGTTCGAGGGACGCGACCTCCTCGCCCTGAAGGAGCGGGACCTGCGCAAGATCCGCGGCGGCGCGATCGGCTTCGTGTTCCAGGACCCGATGAGCTCGCTCAACCCCGGCATGACCGTGGCGGCGCAGATCGTCGAGCCGCTGCGCATCCATCTCGGCCTCGACGCCCGCGCGGCCCGCGCCCGGGCCCGGGAGCTGCTCGACCTCGTGCGCATCCCGAACGCGGCCGCGCGCCTCGACCAGTACCCGCACGAGTTCTCCGGCGGCCAGCGCCAGCGCGTGATGATCGCGATCGGCCTGAGCTGCCGGCCGAAGCTTCTGATCGCCGACGAGGCGACCACGGCGCTCGACGTCACCGTCCAGGCCGAGATCGTCGCCCTGGTGCAGGAGCTGAAGCGTGAGCTCGGCATGGCGATCATCTGGATCACCCACGATCTCGGCGTGGTGGCGGGCATCAGCGACACCGTGCAGGTGATGTATGCCGGCCGGATCCTGGAGCGCGGCCCGGTCGACGACATCTTCGCCGATCCCCGCAACGCCTACACGCTCGGCCTGCTGCGGTCCCTGCCGGATCTCTCCGGCGGCCGCGCCGGGCGGCGGCGCCTCCACCAGATCGAGGGCGCGCCGCCGGACATGCGCCATCTCCCGCCGGGCGACCCGTTCGCGCCGCGCAACGCCTTCGCGACGCCGCGCTGCCGGGCCGAGATGCCGCCCCTGGCGCAGGCGCCCGGCGCCGCTCCGGGCCACCTCGTCGCCGCTTGGTACGACTTGCCGAAGCTCCTGGGTGAGGAGGCCGCGCGATGAACGCGTCGCAGCAGCCGGTCGTCTCGGTGCGCGACCTGTCCAAGCATTATCCCCTCCGCTCCTGGTGGGGCGGCAAGGGCGCGGTGTTCCGCGCCGTCGAGGGCGTGAGCTTCGACATCCGCCCCGGCGAGACCCTGGGCCTCGTGGGCGAGTCCGGCTCCGGCAAATCCACAATCGGCCGGGCCGTGACCATGCTCAACCCGCCGACCTCGGGCACGATCGCCTTCGAGGGCACCGACCTCGCCAAGCTCTCGGCGGGCGCCATGCGCAAGATGCGCGCGCGAATCCAGACCGTGTTCCAGGATCCCTACGCGGCCCTCAACCCGCGGATGAGCGCCGGCGAGTACGTCGCGGAGGCGTTCAAGCTGCATCGGCGGGACATGCGCGGCCCGGAGCGGCGGGAGGCGGTTGCCGCCCTGTTCCAGCGGGTCGGGCTCGATCCGCGGTTCATGGGGCGCTACCCGCACCAGTTCTCGGGCGGCCAGCGCCAGCGCATCTGCATCGCCCGGGCGATCGCCCTCAAGCCCAGCTTCATCGTCGCCGACGAGCCGATCGCGGCGCTCGACGTCTCGATCCAGGCGCAGGTGGTGAACCTGCTGCAGGACCTGCAGGACGAGATGGGCCTGTCCTACCTGTTCATCTCGCACGACCTGCGCATGGTGCGCTACCTCTGCCACCGGGTCGCGGTGCTCTGGCGCGGGCGGATCGTCGAGCTCGCCGAGGCCGCCGCGCTCTACGAGGATCCGCGCCACCCCTACACCCGGCGCCTGCTCGCCGCCGTGCCGGTGCCGCACCCGGCCGAGGAGCGGGCGCGCCTTGCCGCGCGCGACCTCACTGGCCACGACCAGCCGCCCGACGGGCCGCTCACCGAGGTGGCGCCTGGGCACTGGGTGGCGCTGCCGAGAGGGCAGCACGCGTGATCGTCCAGGCGATCCTCGATCGGAACAACCGGTCAGCCCGGCCTCCGCCGTCATCACGAGCGCAGCGAAGTGACCCAGGGCAGCGCGAGGTTGCTCAGCGTTGCGCCGACTGGATTGCTTCGCTGCGCTCGCAGAGACGAGGCGGCGAAGCCATCCGTCATGGACGAGGCCGCGCCGTCATCTCCGTCACCGCCTCATCCCGAGGTGGCGATATGCATCGAGCGGTGATTCTTTAAGTCGCCCAGCAGAGCAGGACATCCCGTGAGAGACTTCTCCGCCCCCGGCCGCTCCCCGGTCTACGCCGCCAACGCCGCGGTCGCGACCTCGCACCCGCTCTCGACGCTCGCCGCCATCGAGGTTCTGCGCTCCGGCGGCAACGCCATCGATGCCGGCATCGCGGCGGTCGCCGTGCAGTGCGTAGTCGATCCGCTCATGACCGGCATCGGCGGCGACTGCTTCGCCCTCTACGCCCCCGCGGGCGCCACGAAGCCCATCGCCCTCGACGGTTCGGGCCGGGCGCCCGCCGCCGCCATGCCCGACTGGTACGCCGAGCACGGCGTCACCATCACGCCGACCTCGCCACACGCCGTGACGGTGCCCGGCGCGGTCGCGGCCTGGGATCTACTCGTGCGCGAGCACGGCACCCGGTCCCTCGGCGAGCTGCTCCAGCCGGCGATCCGCTACGCGGAGGACGGGTTCGTCGTGCAGCAGCGGGTCGGCTGGGACTGGCTGCGCGGCGCCGAGCGCGTCGCCACGGATCCGTACGCCGCCGAGACCTACCTGCCCGGCGGGCAGGCGCCGACGATCGGCAGCGTCGTCCGCCTGCCGAAGCTCGCGGCGACGCTCCGGGCGATCGCCGAGGCGGGGGCGCGCGCCTTCTACGAGGGCCCCGTCGCCGAGGACATGGTAAGCCGGCTGAACGCCCTCGGCGGCCTGCACACGCTGGACGACTTCGCCGCCGCGCAGCCCGACGTGGTCGCACCGGTCTCGACCCGCTACCGCGGCTACGACGTCTACGAGTGCCCGCCCGCCGGCCAGGGTCTGACGGCGCTGATGATGCTGAACGTGCTGTCGCACTACGACGTCGGCGCGCTCTCCGACCTCGACCGGCTCCACCTCTTCGCCGAGGTCTGCAAGCAGGGCTACCATCACCGCGACGTGCTGTTCGGCGACGCGGCCCTCGCCAACGTGCCGGCCGAGCACCTGCTCTCCGACGCCTGGAAGGCCGCCGCCCACGGGGCGATCGACATGGGCCGCGCCCGCGCGCCGGAGATCTATCCGGAGATCGCCCGCGAGATGGCCGAGGGCCGCGCCCACAAGGACACGGTCTACCTCTGCGTGGTCGACCGGGACGGCAACGCGCTGTCGCTGATCAACTCGATCTTCCAGGGCTTCGGCTCCGGCATCCTGGCGCCCGAGAGCGGCGTGCTGCTGCACAATCGCGGCCTGTCGTTCCGCACGGAGGGCGGCCACCCGAACAGCGTCGGGCCGGGCAAGCGGCCGATGCACACGATCATCCCCGGCATGCTGATGAAGGACGGGCAGGCCGTCGCGCCGTTCGGCGTCATGGGCGGCCATTACCAAGCCATGGGCCATGTCGAGCTGCTCTCCGGTCTCCTCGACCGGGGCCTCGACGTGCAGGAGGCCCTCGATGCCCCGCGCAGCTTCGCCTACGGCGGCAGCCTGGAGGTCGAGGGCGGGATCTCCGACGCCGTGATGGCGGGGCTGGTCGAGCGCGGCCACCCGGCGATCCGCGCGCCGCTGCCGCTCGGCGGGGGGCAGGTCATCTGGATCGACCGCAAGGCCGGCACGCTGGCGGCCGGATCCGACCCGCGCAAGGACGGGGCGGCGCTGGGGTATTGAGAGGCGTGGGAGGATGGGCGCCGCCGGCGCTCATCCTTTGGCGGCCTCAACGGCGCTCTCTGTCAGCACCGCCGTCATTGCGAGCGGAGCGAAGCGATCCAGGGTCGCGCCACGCCGATCGATCGCGCGCCGCCCTGGGTCACTTCGCTGCGCTCGTGATGACGGGGAGGCAGCTCACGCCGCCTCAGTCGATATCCTCGACCGCCTCGCCGCCGCCGTAGACCCGCTGCGCGAGCGAGGCCTCCATGAACGGGTCGAGGTCGCCGTCGAGCACCTCGTCCGGATCGGTGGACTGGGTGCCGGTGCGCAGGTCCTTCACCAGCTGGTACGGCTGCAGCACGTAGGACCGGATCTGGTGGCCCCAGCCGATATCGGTCTTGGAGGCGGCCTCGGCGTTGGCCTTCTCCTCGCGCTTCTTCAGCTCCGCCTCGTAGAGCCGGGCGCGCAGCATGTTCCAGGCGGTCGCCCGGTTCTTGTGCTGGGAGCGCTCCTGCTGGCACGCGACCACGATCCCGGTGGGGTTGTGGGTGATGCGCACCGCCGAGTCGGTGGTGTTGACGTGCTGGCCGCCGGCGCCGGACGACCGGTAGGTGTCGATCCGGCAGTCGGATTCCTTGATCTCGATCTCGATCCGGTCATCGATCACCGGATAGACCCAGACGCTGGCGAAGCTGGTGTGCCGCCGGGCGCTGGAATCGTAGGGCGAGATCCGGACCAGACGGTGCACGCCGGACTCGGTCTTGAGCCAGCCGTAGGCGTTGTGGCCCTTGATCAGGAGCGTGGCGCCCTTGATCCCGGCCTCCTCGCCGTCGGTCATCTCGACGACCTCGACCTTGTACTTCCGGCGCTCGGCCCAGCGGGCATACATGCGCTGGAGCATGTTTGCCCAGTCCTGGCTCTCGGTGCCGCCGGCCCCGGCATGGACCTCGAGATAGGTGTCGAAGCCGTCGGCCTCGCCCGACAGAAGCGTCTCGACCTGCCGGCTCGCGGCCTCCTTCTCGACGGCTAGGATCGCCGCCTCGCCCTCGCGGATCGAGGATTCGTCACCCTCCATCTCGCCGAGCTCGATCAGCGTGGCGCCGTCCTCGAGGTCGCGCTCCAGCTTCTTGATCGCCGTGACGGCCTCGTCGAGCTGCTGCCGCTCGCGCATGACCTTCTGGGCGGCCTCGGCGTCGTTCCAGAGGTCGGGGTCCTCGGAAGCCGCGTTCAGCTCCGCGAGGCGTTTATCGACTGTATCCCAGTCAAAGATGCCTCCTCAGCAGCCCTATAGACTGCTTGGCGGCATCCGAGGCTTGCTCGATCTCGGCGCGCATCTGGCTTTTCGGGAATGGGGTGTGGGGAGAGAATGGAAGCTCGTCGGGTCGGGGTGATACCCCCCGGGACCCGGCCTGTAAACGCTTCCCCGCCACGTCGCCCGCCACGTCGCCCGCCGCGTCGCCCGTCGCCCGTGCGGCGCCCGACCGCAGGGATGGCGGCGAGCCGGCGAGCCTCGGGCGCGTTGTCGGGGACGAGCGACACGGCCCGGGAGGCAGGCGGATGGCGGACGATCACGCGGAGACGTGGAAGGACTTCAACGAGGCCGTCAACATGACGCCGGCGGCGCTGAGGAAGCACCTCGACAGCGCGGCGAGCCGGGGGGTCGGCCAGAAGAAAGACGGCGGCGAGTCGACCGGGCACGAGATGGGCCGGCGGATCCTGGCGATCAAGGACACCAAGAAGGCCGACCTGACGGACGACGACTACGCCGCCATGCGCAAGGTCGTGGGCTACGTCCACCGCCATCTCAAGCAGGGCGGCGAGGCCCGGAAGGACCCCGACTCCCCATGGCGGATGTCGCTGATGAACTGGGGCCACGATCCGCAGAAGGATTGAGGCCCCGGAACGCCCGGCGGCTCAGTAGCGCGGCGGCACGATGTAGGACGGAGCGATCACGTACTCCCGCGGCCGCTTGCGCGCGCCGAACCGCCCCTCGGTGATCTGGTCGTTGTAGTAGTCGAACCCAGTGTAGCCGAAGCCGCCGCCGTTCATCACCTCGGCCACCGGCACGGCGGGCTGGGCGAGATCGGGCCGGCCCGGCGGCACCACCACCTGGCAGCAGCCCTCGGTCTGCAGGACCGTCGGGCCGTTCGGGGCGGTGAACACGAAGGCGCGGGGCTGGTAGGGCGCCGGCGGGTAGGCGGCGTCGGAGGCCGAGGCGCCCTGCCCCGCCAGGAGGGCGAGCAATCCGGCGGCGATCAGGGTCTTGGTGCTCACGCGATGCTCCGTCAGGGGGCCGGGCGGGCCGGCATCTGGCCTACAGTCTAGCTGATCGCGGGCGGCTTGTCCGGCCCGTCCGAATCGACCGGTTACCGAAATTCCGGGCGGGTTCAGCCCCGCGCGCGCAGCACGACCTGCGGGCTCGCCGGGACGGGGCGGCAATCGGTCGTGAAGGCGTTGACCGGCAACGGCTTCGAGTCGCACGCGTACACGTCCGCCGGCCCTGGCGCAGGGATCGGGTCCCGGGCGATGATCGGGTTCGGCGCGCAGGCCGAGGCCGCGGCGGCGAGCAGCAGGGCGGCGATGAGGTTCAGGCGGCGCATGCGAGACTCGGGACGCGGGAAGACCCCCGCACCTGACCCTGGCCATCGCGCCCCGCGCTGACAAGCGCCGGCGCGGGGCGCCGACACCTTTGACGGCGTCTGTCGCCCCGCGGCAACAATTTGCGCGGGCCGGTCTAGCCGGTCCGGGCCATCGGCAGGACGTTGTGCAGCGTCTTGTCGGTGCCGTCGAAGAACCGGCGGATATTGCGCGCCGCCTGCCGGATGCGCTGCTCGTTCTCCACGAGCGCGATGCGGACGTACTCGTCACCGAACTCGCCGAAGCCGATGCCGGGCGCGACCGCCACGTCGGACTTCTCCAGGAGCAGCTTGGAGAATTCGAGGCTGCCGAGTTCCCGGTACCGCTCGGGGATCGGCACCCAGGCAAACATCGACGAGGCGGGCGACGGGATGGTCCAGCCGGCCTTGCCGAAGGACTCCACCAGCGCGTCGCGACGCTTCCTGTAGATGCTGCGCATCTCGTGGATGCAATCGTCCGGGCCGTTGAGGGCGGCCGTCGCGGCGACCTGGATCGGCGTGAAGGCGCCGTAATCGAGGTAGGATTTCACCCGGGTGAGCGCCGCGAGCAGGCGCTCGTTGCCCACCGCGAAGCCCATCCGCCAGCCGGCCATCGAGTAGGTCTTCGACAGCGAGGTGAACTCCACCGTGCAGTCAATGGCGCCGGGCACCTGCAGCACCGAGGGCGGCGGGTTGTTGTCGAAATAGACTTCCGCGTAGGCGAGGTCCGACAGCAGGATCAGCTCGTGCTGCTTCGCGAAGGCCACGAGGTCGCGGTAGAAGTCGAGGCTCGCCACGTAGGCGGTCGGGTTCGACGGGTAGCAGACGACCAGCGCCACCGGCTTCGGGATCGAGTGGCGCATGGCCCGCTCCAGGGCGGGGAACATCGCCGGGGTCGGCTCGGCCGGCACGGAGCGGATGACGCCGCCGGCCATCAGGAAGCCGAAGGCGTGGATCGGGTAGCTCGGGTTCGGCACCAGCACGACGTCGCCCGGCGCGGTGATCGCCTGGGCCATGTTGGCGAACCCTTCCTTGGACCCGAGAGTCGCCACCACCTGGGTGTCGGGGTTCAGGGTCACGCCGAAGCGCCGCTGGTAATAGCCCGCCTGGGCCTTGCGCAGGCCCGCGATGCCCTTGGAGGCCGAGTAGCGATCCGTGCGCGGCCGCCCGGCCGTCTCGCACAGCTTGGCGATGACGTGCTTCGGGGCGTCCAGATCGGGGTTGCCCATGCCGAGATCGATGATGTCGGCGCCCTGCGCGCGGGCGGCAGCCTTGATCCGGTTGACCTGCTCGAAGACGTAGGGCGGCAGTCGCTTGATGCGGTGGAAGTCGGTCATGGGCGTGTCCATCGGCGCGTCCCGGATCCGGCGTCTCTCGTTTGGGCCGGTCGGGCGAACCACGTGCTCTACCAGAGTTGCGGGCCGCCGCCGACCCTGAAAAAGGGCCGGCTACTGCGCCGCCGGAGCCGGCTTGACGGTGGCGGCCGCGCCCCGCCCGGCGCTCTCGGCGGCCCGCCCCCGGGCCTCGTTGCGGCCGCGGGCACCCTCCAGCTCCGCCTCCAGGGCCTTCTGGCCCGTGACCGACTTGGCCCGGACCGGCCGCTTCGGCGCGTCGACGCCAACCGGCATGAAGTCGGGCTGCGCCTTGCTGCGGGTGTCCGTGACGAAATCCGGGGCCGCGACGACCCGCGGCCCGTAGCCTGCATCGGAGGCCAGCGAGCGGACGACGTCGCCCGAGCAGGCCCCGAGCGCGCCGACCAGCACGCCCAGGCCGGCCGCGCGCGTCAGGCGGCGCAGCGGACCGGCGCGATGCGGGCGGATAGCGGGGTTCAAAATGGCACGATCCATCGTCACATGCGTATGAAAAGATCGGCCGGATGTTTCGGCGACGTCCTGAGCCGGGCTGGCGAAAACTCTGGCTCGCTCCTTATTTTGTCGGAAACGAGGCCCGCGCCATCGGGTCAACAGATGAAGCACAGGGAGGCACGTTTGACGAGCCCGCAGGCGCCGGATCGGACCGCCCCTCCGAAGTCGGTCTCGAACGGCGCGATGCCGGACGGCACGGTCGCCCCGATGCCGGATTTCGAGGCGATTTCCCGCAATGCCGGTCAGTTCGTCGAGGCGATGGGGCGCAACGTCGCCCGCCTCCTCGGGCCCGAGGGCCAGGCGGCCGCACCCGGCAGCGAGATGAACGAGGCGGCCAAGGTGCTCGGTCAGGTGGCCGAGACCTGGCTCGCCGATCCGAACCGCAGCGCCGAGGCTCAGGCGCGCCTGTCGCAGGCTTTCCTGTCGCTCTGGGGCTCGACCTACCTGCGCCTGCAGGGCCAGCCCGCCGATCCGGTGGCGCTGCCCGAGCCCCGGGACGCGCGCTTCGCCCACGCCGAGTGGACGACCAACCCGTATTTCGACTTCCTCAAGCAGGCCTACCTGCTCGCCACCCGCTGGGCGGAGAGCCTCGTCGACGAGGCCGAGGGGCTCGACGCGCACACGCGTCACAAGGCGCAGTTCTACCTGCGCCAAGTGACCAGCATGCTGTCGCCCTCGAACTTCCTGCCGACCAACCCGGAGCTGATCCGCCACACCCTGCAGGAGAACGGCGCCAATCTCGTCCGCGGCCTCAAGATGTACGAGGAGGATCTGGCGGCCGGCGGCGGGCAGCTGCGCGTGCGCCAGACCGACACGAGCGGGTTCGAGGTCGGGCGCAACATGGCGGTCACCCCCGGCGAGGTGGTGTTCCGCAACGACCTGATCGAGCTGATCCAGTACGCGCCCACCACCGAGACCGTGCTGCGGCGCCCGTTCCTGATGGTCCCGCCCTGGATCAACAAGTTCTACATCCTCGACCTCAATCCGCAGAAGAGCTTCCTGAAGTGGATGGTCGACCAGGGCCTGACGGTCTTCTGCATCTCCTGGGTCAATCCCGATTCCCGCCACGCCGACAAGGACTTCGAGTCCTACATGCGCGAGGGGATCGAGGCGGCCATCGACGCGATCGGCGTCGCCACCGGTGAGAGCGAGGTCACGGCGGCGGGCTACTGCGTCGGCGGCACGCTGCTCGCGGTGACGCTCGCCATGCAGGCGGCCACCGGCAACCGGCGGATCAAGAGCGCGACGCTGCTCACCACACAGGTCGACTTCACCCACGCGGGCGACTTGAAGGTCTTCGCCGACGAGGAGCAGATCCGCCAGGTCGAGGCGCGCATGGCCGAGCAGGGCTACCTGGAGGGCGCCCGCATGGCGAACGCCTTCAACATGCTCCGGCCGAACGACCTGATCTGGCCCTACGTCGTGAACAACTACATCAAGGGCAAGGCACCCTCGGCCTTCGACCTGCTGTACTGGAACTCCGATGCCACCCGGATGCCGGCGGCCAACCACTCGTTCTACCTGCGCAACTGCTACCTCGACAACACGCTGGCGCAGGGGCGGATGGTGCTCGGCAACGTCCGCCTCGACCTCAGGAAGGTCCAGGTGCCGATCTTCAACCTCGCGACCCGCGAGGACCACATCGCGCCGGCGCTGTCGGTCTTCGAGGGTTCGAAGGTCTTCGGCGGGAAGGTCGATTTCGTCCTCGCCGGCTCCGGCCACATCGCCGGCGTGATCAACCCGCCGTCCAAGCCGAAATACGGCTACTGGACCGGCGGCCCCGTGAAGGGGACGCTCGAGGAGTGGATCAGGGCCGCGGTCGAGACCAAGGGCTCGTGGTGGCCCTACTGGTTCCAGTGGATTGAGGCGCAGGCCCCGGAGCGGGTGCCGGCCCGGCAGCCGGGCGGCGACGCGCTGCAATCCTTAGGGCCGGCGCCCGGCACATACGTGCGGATGCGCGCCTGAGGCGCGCGACGCGCTCGGATCGATGGGTGATCGGCCCCGATGGTCACGGAGCCGCCCCGACATCACGAGTGGAGCGAAGTGACCCGGGGCAGCGCGACACCTGTCGGCGTGGCGCTGCCCTGGATCGCTTCATTCCGCTCGCGAAGACGGCGGCAGCGAAGGACACGACCGGAGCTGCCCGTCAGTACTTCCGCACGAGCGGCGCCGGGGCCGGGGCCGGCGGCGCGCCGAAGACGTAGCGGAAGCCCACCGAGACGATGTCGGCGCTGGAATCCACCACGCCCGCGAAGGCGATGTTGCTGATGTTGTAGTCGCGGCCGATGCCCGCGAGGATCCGCGAGCGGTCCAGGAAGAAGTGCGAGTAGGCGAGGTTCAGCGTCAGCTGCTGGCTCCAGCGGTAGCTGGCGCCGACCGAGACGTTGTACCGGTCGCCGTCCGGCAGGCGCACCGAGCGGTTCCGGAAGTCGATGGGCGAGGTCTCGTAGGCGAAGCCGGTCCGCAGCGTCAGGTTCGGCGACGCGTCGTACTCGGCGCCGATCGCGTAGGTGAACCCGTCTTTGTAGTTGAGCGGCAGGTTGTTCACCGGCAGGCCGATCGTCTTCGATACGATGCCGATGGTGCCGAGCCTCGACCAGTTGTCCCACTCGAAGCCGAGATTCACCCGCGCCACCGGCGAGACCGCCTGGGTCAGGCCGACGCTCAGCTTCTCGGGCGTGTTCAGCTTGGCGCGGACCTGTCCGGCCAGCGGCGCCAGGGCGACGAGCGGGACGCCGATCGAGCCGTCGATGTCGTGGTGCACCGAGGAACGGTAGCCGATGCCCAGCACGGTCCCGTCGCGGGGCGTGAGCGTGGCGCCGGCGGTGAAGCCCGCGCCCCAGGACTCACCCTTGAGGAAGGAGCTCGGATACGAGGTCGGCAGGATGCCGGGGATCGGCAGCGCCTGCCGCAGGGTCAGGCGGAAATACTCGATGTTCGGGCCGGCCGCGATCGAGAGCCACTCGTTGACCTTGAAGCCGATGACCGGGTTGATCGCCAGCGAGAAGATCCGCGACGAGCGTCCGTAGACCTCGCCGGCCCACACGTCCCGCGGCTTGGTGACGAGGCCGAAGGGGGCGCCGGTCGAGAGGCCGAGCCACAGGCGGTCGTTCAGCTGGTACGAGGTCGCGCCCGCCGGCACGACGGCGCCCTGGCCCAGCTCACCCGAGCCGCCCAGCCGCGCGAAGCCCGGATTGGTGCCCGGCGCGGGCCGGATCTCCGAGGACAGGCCGATATAGGTGAAGTTCTGCTCCGCGACGAAGCCCGGGTTCATCGTGATCGTCGCGGGATTCCAGAACATCGACGAGACGCCGCCCGATCCCGACGCCGCGCCCGCGAAGGCCAGCCCCTGGGCCTCGGTGCTCTGCTCCCGGATCCCGAACGCCCCCGCCTGCACCTGCCCGGCGCCGAGGACCACCGCCGTCGCCGCCAGCATCGCAGCGCGAACCGTCCCGCCCATCTCTTCCCCCAAGCCTTCGTTCTGCTGGGCGCCGTCGATTGTTCGAGACCCGTTATGCGGCGACCTTCCATGCATGGTGCCGGTTTCGGGTGCGGAACCGCAATGACCCCGACCATTTTCGGCACCGAGAGGAATAGTAGTAGATAAGGAGCGGTAAACGGCACCTTCACGAGCGAAAGCCCGTGATGATCGAGATTTTTCAGTCTTGATCCGAGCTGTCACACCGAGATGGCGACAGGAACAATATATCCGAACGTCGCCGACCCTGCACTTTTCCGCCGTCCTGTTGCCCTGCGGCGACACCCGGCGGACCGACACGCCGACGCGGCCGGCCTTGCACCCGGGTCGAGGCCCGGCCATGGTCCCGGCGTCCGGCGCAGACCGGTTCAGGGAAGGATGAGGAGTGCGGCCATGAAGCTCTTCCGGCACGGCCCGAGCGGCGACGAGAAGCCCGGCCTCGTGGATGCCAGCGGGGGGCTGCGCGACCTGTCGGGCATCGTGCGCGACATCGCCGGGCCGGCCCTCGCGCCCGACTCGCTGGTGCGGCTGCGCGCCCTGGATCCCGAGACCCTGCCGAAGCTGCCCCCGGACGTGCGGCTCGGCCCCTGCGTCGGCGGCACCCGGAACGTCGTCGCCATCGGCCTGAACTTCGCCGACCACGCCGCCGAGACCGGCTCGCCGATCCCCGCGGAGCCGATCATCTTCAACAAGGCCCCGTCCAGCCTGTGCGGGCCGAACGACACGGTCATCATTCCCAAGGGGTCGCACAGCACCGACTGGGAGGTGGAGCTCGCCGTGGTGATCGGGCGGCGCGCCAGCTACGTCCACGCCAACGAGGCGCTGAGCTACGTTGCGGGCGCCTGCATCTGCAACGACGTCTCCGAGCGCGAGTGGCAGATGAACCGCGGTCCGACCTGGACCAAGGGCAAGAGCGCGCCGACCTTCGGCCCCCTCGGCCCATGGCTGGTGACCCTCGACGAGATTCCCGACCTGAAGAACCTCGCCATGAGCCTCGACGTGAACGGCGAGCGCCGTCAGACCGGCTCGACCGCAACGATGATCTTCGACGTTCCCCAACTCGTCGCCTACGCGTCGCACTTCATGCTGCTGGAGCCGGGCGACGTGATCACCACCGGCACGCCGCCTGGCGTCGGCCTCGGCATGAAGCCGCCGCGCTACCTCAAGGCCGGGGACGAGATGGTCCTGCGCATCGACCGGCTCGGCGAGCAGCGGCAGAAGGTCATCGCCTTCGACGACTGGACCGCCAAGGTCTCGGCCGGCGAGCCGACGCACTGACAGACGGGGCCGCCGCCCGAGCCCGGGCGGCGGCCCCGCGCCCGGGCAACGTCACCGATAATGGCGAGCGCCCGGCACCCGCGACCGACGGGACCTATATACTCTCGATTGAATTATGGATTGATTTTAGTATTGTAAGTTATATCGCCGGCCTTGATCGGTTAAGACTGTATTATATTATAGCTGTAAAATGCCCGCCTCGTCGATCGGGCCCGGCATGAGTGCGAAAACTGATTTCCCCAATGGCCGGACCTCCGGATCGGAGTCCGAGCCGCCGACGCTCAGGTCGATCGAGATCCTGGCCGATGCCGTCAAGCAGGCGGCGCAGGAGAAGACCGGCCGGATCCGGCGGATCACGGCGCAGACCAAGATCCTCGCCCTCAACGCGCTCATCGAGGCCGCGCGGGCCGGAGATGAGGGACGCGGCTTCGCGGTCGTCGCCCAGGAAGTGCGCGCCCTCGGCGAATCCGTGGACGTCATCGCCGGCGAGCTGGAGCTTCACCTGTCCGGCCGCATCGTCGAGCTGCAGCGCACCGTCGAGACGATGGCGGGCCGCGTCCAGGGAGAACGCCTGGTCGATCTCGCGCTCAACGCGGTCGAGCTGATCGATCGCAACCTCTACGAGCGGACCTGCGACGTGCGCTGGTGGGCGACCGACGCCGCCGTCGTCGCCTGCGCGGCCGATCCCGGCCCGGCCGCGGCGGCCTTCGCGGGCGACCGCCTCGGCATCATCCTCTCGGCCTACACGGTCTATCTCGATCTCTGGATCTGCGGCCTGGACGGCCGCATCCTCGCGACCGGCCGCGCCGATCGCTACCCGGGACTGCAGGGCCGGAGCGTCGCGGGGGAAGCGTGGTTCCGGGAGGCGCTCGCCCTGGAGAGCGGCGACGCCTTCGTCTGCGCCGACGTGCGGCAGGAGGATGCGCTGGGCGGCGCGCAGGTCGCCACCTACGCGGCGAGCGTGCGGGCGGGCGGTCAGGCGACCGGCGCACCGCTCGGCGTCCTGGCGATCCACTTCGACTGGGCACCGCAGGCCCACGCCATCGTTTCGGGGATCCGGGTCGCGCCGGAAGATCGAGGGCGCACCCGCGCCCTGCTGGTCGATGCCGGCGGCCGGGTGCTGGCCGCCTCGGATCAGGTCGGTCTCCTGACCGAGCGGGTCTCCTGCCGGATGGACGGCGAGACGAGCGGAGTCGTGCGGGATCCGCGGTCGGGCACGGTCACGGCGTACCATCGGACACCGGGATACGAGACCTATCGCGGGCTGGGCTGGTACGGCATGATCGTCCAGACCGACCCCTCGGTCGGAGGTTCGGGCGCGAGGCCCGCTTGATTTCTGTCCGCCGATCCGGCTCAAACACCGCATGAGCGCGACTTCCCTCCCCGGTTCCCAGCAGCCCGACCTCGGCGACATCCGCCACGACTGGAGCGTGGCGGAGATCCGCGCGATCCACGACCTGCCGCTGATGGACCTCGTGTTCCGGGCCGCGCAGGTGCACCGCCGGCACAACGACCCCGCCGACATCCAGCGGGCGTCTCTCCTGTCGATCAAGACCGGCGGCTGCCCGGAGGATTGCGCCTACTGCCCGCAATCGGCCCATCACAAGGGCGCGGGCGTCGCGCGCGAGCGGCTGATGCCCGTGGAGACGGTGCTGGCCGAGGCGGCCGCCGCCAAGGCCGCCGGCGCCCAGCGCTTCTGCATGGGCGCCGCGTGGCGCCAGCCGAAGGACGGCCCGGAATTCGACGCGGTGCTCGCCATGGTGCGCGGCGTGCGCGGCCTCGGCATGGAGGCCTGCGTGACGCTCGGCATGCTCACGCCCTCGCAGGCCGGACGCCTCGCCGAGGCCGGGCTGACCTCCTACAACCACAACCTCGATACCGGGCCGGATTTCTACGAGGACATCATCTCCACCCGCACCTACGACGAGCGCCTGCAGACCCTCGCGAACGTCCGCGAGGCCGGGATCGGCGTGTGCTGCGGCGGTATCGTCGGGATGGGCGAAGGTGTCACCGACCGCGCCGCGATGCTTCAGGTTCTGTCCAACCACGCTCCCCACCCGGAGAGCGTGCCGATCAACGCCCTCGTGGCGGTGCCCGGCACCCCGCTGGAGGACCAGCCGGCGGTCGATCCGTTCGATCTCGTGCGCATGTGCGCCACGGCGCGGATCGTGATGCCGCGCTCCCGCGTGCGGCTCAGCGCCGGCCGCAAGAGCCTCACCCGCGAGGCCCAGGTGCTGTGCTTCCTCGCCGGCGCCAACTCGATCTTCTACGGCGAGCGGCTGCTCACCACCGCCAATAACGGGCAGGACGACGACGCGGCGCTGCTGGCCGATCTCGGCATCCGGGTCGGGGAGCCCGTCCGGGCCGCGGCAGAGTAGCGGCAGCGGGGCGACGTCCCGCGGGTCCGGTCCCGTCAGCCTTCCGGCAGCACGATCCGGAAGCGCGCGCCGCTCAGCCCCTCGGCCTCGCAATCGTCGAGGGTGAGGGTGCCGCCGTTGATCCCGATCAGCTCGGCGGCGATCGGCAGCCCGAGGCCCGTGCCACCGGACCGCATGGATCCCTGGAACGGCGCGAACAGGTTCTCCCGCGCGCGCGCCGGGAGACCGGGACCGTTATCGGCGACCAGGATCGTGACCCGGCCCGGTGCCGCGCGGGCAGCGACCACGCTCACGGCGGCCTCCGGCACGGCCGCCCCGTCCAGCGCCTGCACGGCATTGCGCACGAGGTTGGCCAGCGCCCGCCCGAGCTGCTCCGGATCGGCCTGCACGGAGAGATCGCCCGCCGCGACCTGGACGCTGACCGGATGCGCCGCCAGCGCGGCGAGATCCGGAAGTTCCGCGAAGACCGGTGCCAGCGGCGTGCTGGTGAGGAGCGGCGCGCGCTCGGAGACGCGCCCGTAGGCGAGGGTCGCCTCGCAGAAGCGGATAGCGCGGGCCAGCGTCCCGACGAGGCGGGGGGCCACGCGCTGCACGGTCGGATCCTCGGTCCCCTCCAGGCGGTCGCCCAGGAGCTGCGCGCCGGTCAGCAGGTTGCGCAGTTCGTGGCTGATCTTGCTGACCGCCAAGCCCAGTTCGGCGAGTCGCCGCTTCTGCCGGAGCTGGTCGGCGAGGCTGCGCTGCATCCGCCCGAGCGCCCGCTCGGCCTGGCCGATCTCGTCGCTGCGGCGGGACGGCGCGATGATCCGCCCGGCATCCTCCGGATCATCCGCGAAGGCCGTGATGCTGGTGGCGAGCCGCCGCACGGGGCGCACGATCAGCACCTGCAGCACCACGAAGACGAGACCGGCGGCGGCCGCCGCGATGATCAGCGAGGAGACCAGCAGGCGCAGCGCGTAGTCGATCATGGCGGTGCGCAGCGGCGCCTCGTCGAGCAGGATCTCGACCCGGTCGAAGCCGATGCCGCCCTCCCCGACCACGCGGATCGGCTCGTGGACCGGCGCCACGAGGGTGCGCCACGCGCCCCGGATCGCCGACAGGGCGGTGACGTCGCGCAGGTCGACGGTGTCGGCGACCTGCTCGGGCATGGGCTCGATGGCGAGCAGACGCTGGGCGCCGCCGCCGCGGACGGCGATGGCGCGGGCGTTCACGCCGGCCAGGAGCCGGCTCTCGAGCGGCTCGGAGACCGGCTCGCCGGTCCGCCCGTCGAGCACCAGAGCGGCGACTTGCGCGGCCGCCAGGCGGTCGGACATCCATTCGATCCGGTAATTGGCCACCGCCGGCACGTAGGTCAGCACCTCGGCTACCACCACGAACGCGACGGTGACGAGGAACAGGCGCCCGGACAGGCCGAGGCGCGCGGTGCGCCGCTCGGGGACGTCGCGGGCCGGTGCGGGCGCCGGCGTCGCCGGTGCCGCGGCCTGATGGGACTCGAGGGACACGCCGGTCACGCTCCGCGCCGGCATCGCGGATGAGGATCGGCGGAGAGAGGATTGAGAAAGCTCGAGCCGGGTTCGGCCTTCGCGGGATACATGTTCGCAAGCCACAGATTCGCAGGCGGGAATACAGGCTCCCGGCGGCGAGCACTATACGATATCCCCCTCCAAGCGGTTGCACGCGCCCTCAGACACCGAAAAACACAGCCGGCGGCGGATCGCGCGTCTCGGCGGCGCATCTCAGCCGCGTCGGGCGCGGCGGCTCAGCAGCATGCTGACCAGGGCGAAGACCGCCAGCATCGCGAGACCTGCAACCATCTTGGGCGTGACCAGGGCGCGCAGGGTCAGGGCCTGGTCGCAGCCGCCCGCCCCCGTCGCGAGGCAGGCGGCCCTGGCGGCCTCGTGGGCGGCGACGACGTCCTCGATGCCCGCGCCCGTGGTGGCGTACACGACCGCGCCCGGCAGCAGCCCCAGGAACGTCGCGAGCACGAAGACCCGCATCTTCACCCCGAAGGCGGCGGGCGCGAGGTTGGTCACCCAGAACGGGAACAGCGGCAGGAGGCGGAGCACCGCGATGTAGCCGAAGGCGTCGCGCCGGAAGCCCTCGGCCAGCCCGGCGAGGCGCGTGCCGCCCATGCGCCGCAGCAGGTCGGCGCCGGGCCCGCGGCCGATCGCGAAAACGATGGCCGCCCCGGTCGTGGCCGCACAGACCGCGGTGAGCGCCCCCGGCACGATGCCGAACAGGAAGCCGCAGACCATCGTGAGGATCAGCGTGGCCGGTACCGACACGACGACGGCCCCGACATAGAGGCAGTAGGCCGCGACCAGCGCGCGGAGATACCCGGCCTCGACGAAGCCGCGCAGCCAGAGGCGGGACGCGAGCAGGCGGTCGAGGCTGAGGAGTTGCGCGGCTCCCGAGACCAGGACCACCGCCGACACCGTCAGGAGCAGCGCCAGCGGGAGCCAGCGCCGCAGGCGCTTCCAGCGCCCCTCGCGGTTCTCGACGCGGCCTTCGGCGACGGGGGCGTTGCCGGTCTCGCTCACCCGGGCTTGCGCATCCGCAGGATCTTGAAGAACCCGCCCGGGAAGGTCGGCTTCAATCCCAGGACCTCGACGCCGTTGCGCCGCGCCCAGGCCTCGATCCGCGTCGCCTTGAAGTCCGACGACCAACCGATCTTCGTGCAGAGCGGCGCCACGACTTCCTCGACCCGGGCCAGAGGGCCGTCGCTCTGGCCGAAATGGTTGGCGAGGACGATGCCGCCGCCCGGGCGCACCACCCGCAGGAACTCCGACATCGCGGCCTCGGGGTCGGGCACCAGGGTGATCAGGAACTGGGCCACGACGGCGTCGAAGCTCGCGTCGGCGTAGCCCAAGTGGCAGACGTCCATCACTTGGAGGCCCTTCACGTGGGACAGGTTCCGGCGCCGGACCTTGGCGCGGGCGCGCTTGAGCATGTCCTCGGAGAGGTCGACGCCGCAGACGAAGCTGGCCTTCGGATAGTAGCCCAGCGCCAGCCCGGTGCCGACGCCGGCCTCCAGGATCCGCGGCCCATGCTCGGCCGCCGCCTCGACGGCGGCGCGGGCCGCGGGCTCGGTGAGCTTGTCGTAGACCACGTCGTAGACGGGGGCCCAGCGGGCATAGGCCTTGCGCATCAGGGCCGTGCTCGGCCCGGCCATCTGCGGCTCGCTCAGCATCGTTCGAAGGTTCCAGAGGTTGAGATCAGGCGGCCTCGCGGGGCCGGGCCGACAACGCGTCGACACGCCGGATGGTGCCGCCGCCCAGGACCCGGGCCCGAGGGCCGTCATCCGCGTAGATCGCGCAGGCCTGCCCCGGCGACACGCCGTCCTCGGGCTCGGCGAGCACGACCTCGGCCGCGCCGTCCGGCCCGACCGTCAGCGTCGCCGGGCGCGGCGGACGGGTCGAGCGCACGCGGACCGCCACCGGCAGGTCGCGCACGGCCGCCACCGGCCCCTCGCCGAGCCAGTTGAGGTCCGAGAGGCGGATCCGGGTCGTGGCCAGCGCCGTGCGCGGCCCGACCACAACGCGGGCCGAGTCCGGCTCCAGCCGCACGACGTAGAGCGGCTCGGGCCCGGACAGGCCGAGGCCCTTCCGCTGGCCCACCGTGTAATGCACGATCCCGTCGTGCCGGCCGAGGACGTGGCCGGCGAGGTCGACGATCTCGCCGGGCCGCGCCGCGTCGGGGCGCAGACGCGCGATCACGTCGCTGTAGCGGCCCTGCGGCACGAAGCAGATGTCCTGGCTGTCCGGCTTCTCGGCGAGGGACAGGCCGAGATCCTTCGCGAGCGCGCGGGTCTCGGTCTTCTCCATCTCGCCCAGGGGGAAGCGCAGGAAGTCCAGCTGCTCCGCCGTGGTCGCGTAGAGGAAGTAGCTCTGGTCACGGGCGGGATCGAGGGCGCGGTGGAGCGCGCGGCCGCCGCCCGGGAGCGCCCGGCTGGCCACGTAGTGGCCGGTGGCGAGCGCGTCGGCGTCGAGGTCGCGGGCGAGGCCCAGCAGGTCGCGGAACTTCACCGTGCGGTTGCACTCGACACAGGGGATCGGCGTCTCGCCCGCGAGGTAGCTCTCGGCGAACTTCTCGATGACTTCGTCGCGGAAGCGATCCTCGTAATCGAGGACGTAGTGCGGGATGCCGAGATGCTCCGCCGCCGCCCGGGCGTCGTGGATGTCCTGGCCGGCGCAGCACGCGCCCTTGCGGTGGCTCGCCGCGCCGTGGTCGTAGAGCTGGAGCGTGACGCCGACCACGTCGAAGCCCTGCCGCTTCAGCAGGCCCGCGACCACGGAGGAATCGACGCCGCCCGACATGGCGACGACGACGCGCGTCTCGTGGGGGGCTTTGGGAAGATCGAGGGCGTTCATCGCGAGGGTCCGCAGCCGCCGGCCCGGAAGCTCCCTGGCTGCACGGGCCGTCTATAGCGGGACTTCGCCCGGCTTTCCAGGGCAGCGGGATCGGACACTCGGCAGATCCTGCCGGGCGGGCGGCAGCTTCGATCAGGTCCGACCCGCGTGCTGCAAGCAGAGAACGATATTTTTCAGAGACTTATCCGTCCGGCACGGTGGCGCGCGCCTTGCTGCTGTGCGGCTCAGAGGAGTCCGGAATGGCGAGCGGCGCGGCGGATCGTTTGGATGTCACCACGTGGATTCCGTCCGCGCGGAACGCGCAGGCGCAGCGTTCGGGCTGGGAGGCCGCGGGCGTGGCGGCCCGCGCCGGCAATTCCGCGCAGGACCGCTTCGGCGCCGCCCTGAGCGCGGCCCAGGCCCGCGACGACGCCGCGACGGCGCGGGCCCGCGCCGCCGATCAGCGCGACGTCGCCGCCTCGGCCCGCGCCCGTCAGGCCGACCTGCGCGATCAGGCCGACGCCGCGCGGCTGGCCGGCGACCGCGCCCGGGATGCGGCGCTTCAGACCGAGGCCCGGGTCGCGGACAAGAGGGTCAGCCTCGCCAAGCCGGCGGATGCGCCGGCCTCGGCCGCGCAGGCCGAGGGACCGCCCTCCGCCGCGGGCGCGCGCGCAGAGGCTCCGAAGGCGGGCGCGGCGCGCACCGCCGAGACCGGCCGGACGGGAGCCGCCGGGCAGCAGGATTCCGAGGCCGTCGCGGCCGGGCAGGATCCGGCCGCCGAGGCGGCCGGCACCGCAGGCCCCGAGGCCGACGCGGCGGTGCCGCCGCAGAAGGCCGAGGCCCCCGCGCAACCCGCGGCCTCGGGGCCGTCCGCCTCCCTTCTGGCCCTCATCGCCGCGCTGTCCGAGGGGGGCGGCGCGACCGGGACGGTCAAGACCGAGGCCGAGGCTGAGACGGATGCGGGTAGCGGCACGGCGCCAGCGCAGGACGGCTCGGCGGCTCTCTCCGGAACCGGCGCAACCGCGGGCCCTTCCGGCACGAACGCTCAGGGCGGCGGCCGCGCGGCCGGAACCGTCCCCAGCATCGCCGGGACCACTCCGGCATCGGCGGGCGCCGGTCACGAACCCGGCAAAGTCGGACCGGGCAGCGTCCCGGTCGACGGCCTGACGGCCGGCGGCGCGGCGGCCGCGACGTCCGATGCGGCGGCCCAGGATTTCCTCACCGTCCTGACCGACGTTGGCCAGGGCGCAGGTCCGCTTCAGACGCTGCCCGCGGCGGCGCAGGGTGGTCCGGCGCCGCCCGCGACATCCGGCCAGGCCGTGGACACGACGCGCGCCGCCCAGGAGACCGCCGCGCCGACGCAGACCGCGTCGCTCCAGACCGACCCACCCATCCCGATCGGCCAAGTGCCGATGACCATCGGCCTGAGGTCGCTGCGCGGATCCAACGAGTTCCAGATCCGGCTCGACCCGGCCGAGCTCGGGCGCATCGACGTCAAGCTGGAGATCGACAAGGCGCACGGCCGCGTCATGACCCACTTGGTGGTCGACCGGCCTGAGACGCTCGCGCTGCTCCAGCGCGACGCCGGCCAGCTGCAGCAGGCGCTGTCCCAGGCCGGCTTCGATCCCTCGGCCGGCGGCATCAACCTGTCGCTGCGGGGCGACGGAAGCGCCCAGAGCGGCGGCAGCGGCGGTCAGCCGGGCGATTCCCCGCGCGGGGGCGGCACGGGCTGGTCGCGCGATCAGGCGGAAGTCCACCAGGAGGTCGCCCCGATCCGCGTCCTGCGTGGCTACGGCGGCCTCGACATGAGGATCTAGGCGGTGCGCGCGGTGCCCGCATCGCGGACCCACACAGACACGACGCGCATCCGGCCCCTGCGCCAGGACGCGGCACGGGAGAGATCAGCATGACGAGCGGCATATCGAGCCTGACGAGCACGACGAACACGACGGGCTCTTCCACGAGCAGCAGCGGCAACGCCACCGAGATCGCCAGCAACTTCACGCAGTTCCTGACGCTGCTGACCACGCAGCTCAAGAACCAGAACCCTCTCGACCCGATGGACACCAACCAGTTCACGCAGCAGCTGGTGCAGTTCGCCGGCGTCGAGCAGCAGCTCAAGACCAACGACCGCCTCGACAGCATCCTGAGCGCCTCGCAATCGGCGAGCTCGGCCTCGGCCACGAGCTACATCGGGAAGACCGTGTCGGCCGACGGCAGCGCCTCGCAGCTGTCCGGCGGCTCCGCCTCCTGGACGCTGAACCCGGCCCGGGCCGCCTCGAAGGCGGTGATCACGGTCCTAGACTCGAAGAGCAACGTCGTGGCCACGCAGACCACCGCGCTCAATGCCGGCAGCCAGACCTACACGTGGAACGGCAAGACCTCGGCCGGCCTGACCGCGCCCGACGGGAACTACTCGATCAAGGTGGCGGCCACGGATGCCACCGGCTCGAGCGTTTCGGTCGATACGAGCCTCACGGGCACGGTCGACGAGGTCGATCTCAGCGGAACGTCGCCGGTGCTGGTGATCGGTTCGCAGCGCGTGCCGCTGTCCAGCGTGCAGACCATCGGGTTGTCCACAAGTGGCACTTAACGAATCACATCCGAGTGACTCGCTTCAACATCTCTTAAGCGGGCACAAGTACCTTCAATGCTCGACAGGTCAGTCGAGTGTAGAGCGTATCATGACCGAACCGAGCCGCCCGAGAGTGAAGTACGTGATCGGGCCCGACGGCAGCCCCCTGACGATCGCGGACCTTCCGCCCCCGAGCACCCGTCGCTGGGTGATCCGGCGCAAGGCCGAGGTCGTGGCCGCGGTGCGCGGCGGTCTCCTCAGCCTGGAGGAGGCGTGCAAGCGCTACACGCTGACCACAGAGGAATTCCTCAGCTGGCAGTTCTCCATCGACCAGCACGGCCTCGCCGGCCTGCGGACGACCCGGATCCAGCACTACCGTCACTGATCCGCGGCGCCTGTGCCGGGCGCCCCTATCCCGGGACGCCGCCGGCGCTTCCGGGTCTCATCGAGGCCGCGGGTGCCGGACCCGGCGCGTCGGCGACTCTGGTCGAGGGACCCGCTTCGCGGCCCCGGACCGACGCGAAGGCCACCCGCCCGCAGCGACGACCTCAGACGGCGCCGAGGGGCTGGCCCGGTCGAATCCGAGGACTCACGAAGCCGCGTCCGGACCCCGGGCGCGGCTTCGGTCGTTCCGGCGCCCGCATCCGAGCCCGCGGGACGCCCCCGCATTAACGACCCGCTAACCACGACCTGGGCAATTTCTGCCGAGCGGGCCGCCGGGGTCCGCCAGCGTTAGAGGGCAGCGAATCCTCCCGTGAAGCCGGTTCTCGATCTCGTCACGAAGTTCGGACCGGCCCGAATCGCCGCCATGGCGGCGGTGACGCTGACGCTCATCGGCTTCTTCGCCTTCATCATCCTGCGGGTCTCGCGCCCCGACATGGGCGTGCTGTTCTCCGACCTGTCGATGCAGGACTCGGCCTCCGTGGTCCGGGAGCTGGACAGCCGCGGCATCCGCTACGAGACGCGGGGCGATGCCGGGCAGACGATCCTGGCCCCCCGCCCGGACCTCGCCAAGCTGCGCATGGACCTCGCCGGCAAGGGCCTGCCGACCCAGGGCGGCGTCGGCTACGAGATCTTCGACAAGGGCGACGCGTTCTCGTCCACCAACTTCGTTCAGAACGTGAACCACCTGCGCGCCCTGGAGGGCGAACTGGCGCGCTCGATCCGGGCGATCGGGCGGGTCCAGGCGGCCCGCGTCCATCTCGTGCTGCCGGAGCGCCGCCTGTTCGAGCGGGACCGGGAGAGCCCGAGCGCGGCGATCGTGCTGAAGCTGATGGGCGATCTCGATTCCGGGCAGGTCCGGGCGATCCGCCATCTCGTGGCCTCCGCGGTGGAGGGCCTCAAGCCCGAACGGATCTCGATCGTCGATGAGCGCGGCCGGCTTCTGGCCGACGGCGCCCGGGACGCCGCGGCCGACGTCGCCGGCGGGTTCGAGGACCGGCAGGTCGGCCTCGAACGGCGCCTGCGCGGCCAGATCGAGGACGTCGTCGCCGGCATCGTCGGCCCGGGCCGGGCCCGCGTCCAGGTCAACGCGGAACTCGACCTCAACCGGGTCGAGAGCCGCTCCGAGACCTTCGATCCCGAGAGCCGGGTCGTGCGCTCCGCCCAGACCCGCACCGAATCGGCGGTCACCGGCAATGCTGAGGGACAGGTCAGCGTCGGCAACGAGTTGCCCGGCGCCAATGGCGGCGACAAGACGCCGACGCCCAAGGACGCGACCAACAAGAACGAGGAAACCACCAACTACGAGATCTCGCGGGTCACCAAGACCGAGATCGCCGAGAGCGGCCGGATCAAGCGCCTGTCGGTCGCCGTGGTGCTCGACGGCGTCTACGCCACCGCCCCCGACGGCAAGCAGACTTACAGCCCGCGCACGCCCGCCGAGATCGAGAGGATCACCGCGCTGGTGCGCGGCGCCGTCGGCTTCGACAAGGCCCGCGGCGACCAGATCGAGGTGGTGAACCTGCGCTTCGCGGAGGCGCCGAGCGTGCCGCAATTCACCGAGCCCACGCTGATCCAGTCGCTGCTCGCCCCCACCAAGGAGGACGTGCTGCGCATGGCCGAGCTCGCCGTCCTGGCGCTGCTGACGCTCATCGTCCTGCTCACGGTGGTCCGCCCCCTGGTGCGCCAGGTGCTCGCGCCGGTCCCAGAGGCCCCGGTCCTGACGGCGTCCGGAATCGCGCTCCCCGGCGACGCCGCCGCGGTCGCGGGTCCGGGCCAGACCGTGACGGTCATCGACCGCGACAACCCGACCGCGCGGCTGATGGAGTTCGCCAAGATCAACGGCCAGGTCCAGGCCGAGACGGTCCAGCGCGTGGTCGACATGGTCCGGGCGAGCCCGTCCGAGACCGTCGAGGTGCTGCGCACCTGGATCCAGGAAGAGTGAAGCGTAGGGCGTCGAGGGCAACACGATGGCGGCAGGTGCGGCACTGGGTCTGGCCAACACGCTGGCGACGGCGGGCGGCGATTCGTTCGCGTCGATGCCCGGGCCGCAGCGCGCCGCCGCGCTCCTGCTGATGCTCGGGGAAGAGGAAGGCGCCCCGATCTGGCAGATGCTCGAGGAGGAGGAGATCAAGAAGGTCAGCGCCGCCATGGTCCAGCTCGGCACGCTGGAGGCGCAGACCGTTGAGAAGCTGATCATCGAGTTCGTGACCAAGCTCGGCAACAGCGGCGGCATCTCGTCGAACTTCGAGCGGACCGAGGCGCTGCTCCTCAAGATCTTCCCCAGCGATCAGGTCTCGCTGATCATGGCGGAGATCAAGGGCGCGTCGGGCAAGCGCGTCTGGGCCTCGATCGCCCAGGTCGACCCGGAGATCCTCGCGTCGTTCCTGCGCAACGAGTACCCGCAGACCGTGGCGGTGGTGCTGTCGCGGGTGCGCGCCGACTACGCGGCGAAGGTGCTCACCATCCTGCCGGAGGACTTCGCCATCGACGTCCTCAACCGGATGCTGCGCATGGAGACGGTGCAGAAGGAGGCGCTGCGCCACATCGAGGAGACGCTGCGGGTCGAGTTCGTGTCGACCATCGCCCAGACCCAGCGCCGCGACGCCCACGAGATGATGGCCGACGTGTTCAACGCCTTCGACCGGCAGACGGAGGGCCGCTTCCTCGCCGCGCTCGACCAGGCGAACCGCGGCTCGGCCAAGCGGATCCGCGAGCTGATGTTCACCTTCGAGGACCTGCTGAAACTCGATCCGGGCAGCGTCCAGACCCTGCTGCGCAGCATCGACAACGAGACCCTGTGCCGCGCGCTCAAGGGCGCCAACGAGCCGACCCGCGGCTTCTTCCTGAGGCAGATGTCGACCCGCGCGGCCAAGAACCTCACGGACGAGATGGCCTCGCTCGGGCCGGTCCGCCTCAAGGAAGTGGATGAGGCGCAGGCCAAGATGACCGAGATCGCCAAGGACCTCGCCGAGAAGGGCGAGATCATGATCGCCAAGAATAGCGCCGAGGAGGAGCTGGTCTATTGAGCGCCCAATCCGCCCGGAGCGCGAAGCCGTTCCTGTTCGAGACCGACTTCCGCAGCGGCCGCCCCAGCGCCGAGGCCCTGCGCGCCGCCGAGACCGCGGCCCGCTCCGAGGC
Source organism: Methylobacterium oryzae (assembly GCF_021398735.1). Lineage (NCBI taxonomy): Bacteria > Pseudomonadati > Pseudomonadota > Alphaproteobacteria > Hyphomicrobiales > Methylobacteriaceae > Methylobacterium > Methylobacterium oryzae. The sequence goes on along the minus strand of NZ_CP090349.1, from coordinate 1,066,123 downwards.
CGAGGCCCATGCCCGCGGCATGCAGGAGGGCCGGGTCCAGGCCGAGGCGCAGGTCCAGGGCCGGCTCGCCGACGCCATGACCCGCTTGGCGCTCGCCGCCGCGGGCCTGATCGCCCAGGCCGACGCGCGCGACGCCGAGCGCGAGGCGCAGGCGGTCGAGGTGGCGATGCTGATCGCCCGCAAGGTCGCGGGCGACGCCCTCGACGCCGCCCCGCTCGCCGGCATCGGCGAGGCGGCCCGGACGGCGCTCCAGCACCTGCGCGGCGTGCCGCACTTGGTGGTGCGGGTGCACGACGGCTTGGTCGAGGAGGCCGAGACCCTGGTGAAGCGCCTCGCGCGCGAGCGCGGCTACGAGGGCCGGCTCGTGGTGCTGGGCGACCCCGACATGGCGGCGGGCGACGCCCGCATCGAGTGGGCGGACGGCGGCATCGTTCGGGAGCGCGCCCGCATCGAGGCGGCGGTGCTCGACGCCCTCGGCCTGCCGACGGGCCCGTGAGGAGATCCTGATGTCCGACGATTTCAGCCTGCCCCAGCTCGGCGAGCACGACACCGACTACGCCGCGGGCTCGATCCGCGACGCGCCCACCACCCCGAAGACCGCGGCCGACCTGGAGCAGCTCTTCGACGTGCCCGTGATGGTCTCGGCGGTGCTCGGCTCCGCCCGGATGCCGATCGGCGACCTGCTCCGGCTCGCGCCCGGCGCGGTGCTCGAACTCGACCGGAAGGTCGGCGAGGCGATCGACGTGTTCGTCAACAACCGGCTGGTGGCCCGCGGCGAGGTCGTCCTCGTCGAGGACCGGCTCGGCGTGACGATGACCGAGATCGTCAAGGGTGAGTGATTTTCAGCCGCGGACGCCGGTGTGCTGTCCGCGCGCGGGTTTTGAGAGGGACGAACCATGCGGCTCCTGATGATCGGGCGGCTCAACGGCGAGCTGATCACCGCCTCGAAGATCGCGATGCAGCGCGGCGCCGCCGTCACGCAGGCCGACGCCGTGCCGCAGGGCCTCACCGTCCTGCGCGCGCGGGGCGCCGATCTCATCATGATCGACGTGGGTCTACCGATCCGCGACCTCGTCACCGCGCTGGAGGGAGAGCGGATCCGCACGCCGGTGGTCGCCTGCGGCGTCTCGGCGGACGCCTCGGCCGCCGTGGCGGCGATCCGGGCGGGCGCCAAGGAGTACATCCCGCTCCCGCCCGATCCCGAGATGATCGCGGCGGTGCTGGAGGCGGTCGCCACCGACCGCGCCGCCTTCGTCTGGCGCGACCCGTCCATGGAGCGGGTGGTCAAGCTCGCCGAGCAGGTCGCCCGCTCCGAGGCCTCGGTGCTGATCACCGGCGAGAGCGGCACCGGCAAGGAGGTGCTGGCCCGGCACGTCCACCAGAAGTCCAACCGGGCGGGCAAGCCCTTCGTCTCGGTGAACTGCGCGGCGATCCCCGAGGCCCTGCTCGAATCCGAGCTGTTCGGCCACGAGAAGGGCGCGTTCACCGGCGCGGTCGCCCGGCGCATCGGCCGGTTCGAGGAGGCCAACGGCGGCACGCTGCTCCTCGACGAGATCTCCGAGATGGACGTGCGCCTGCAGGCGAAGCTGCTGCGCGCCCTGCAGGAGCGGGTCATTGACCGGGTCGGCGGGACCGCCCCGGTGCGGGTCGACATCCGCGTGCTCGCCACCTCGAACCGCAACCTCGCCGAGGAGGTCCGCAAGGGCACGTTCCGGGAGGACCTGCTCTACCGGCTCAACGTCGTCGGCCTGCGGCTCCCGCCGCTGCGCGAGCGCCCGGCCGACATCCTCGAACTCGCCACCCACTTCGCCCGCAAATACGCCGCGGTGAACGGGATGCCGGTCCGCCCGCTCTCCGCGGAGGCCCGGGCGCTCGTGCTGCGGAACCCGTGGCGCGGCAACGTGCGCGAGTTGGAGAACACCCTGCACCGGGCGGTGCTGCTCGCCTCGGGCGACGCGATCGGCCCGGAGGCGATCCTGTCGCCCGAGGGCGAGACCTTCGCGGTCGAGGGGCCGGCCGCGCGCGCCGCCCAGGTCGCCGAGGCCGCCACCCGCGGGCTGGTGGGCCGGACCGTGGCGCAGGTCGAGTGCGACCTGATCCTCGACACGCTGGACCACTGCCTCGGTAACCGGACCCACGCGGCCAAGATCCTCGGCATCTCGATCCGGACCCTGCGCAACAAGCTCAACGAGTACGTGTCGGCGGGCCTCGACGTGGCCGAGCCCGGCAGCGTCCGGGCGAGCGTCGCCTGCGGCTGACGCGCATCCACGGAGCGGCCCCGGCGCGGACGCGCCGGACGACGGCGAACGTCACGGATGTGAAGGGCCGGGCTTACCCGTGCCGTGACGGGGGCGGACCGGCGGTGACGCCCTAGCGCCGCCCGCTCTGGGCCGCCTTGTGGGCCTCGGCCTGGGCCGCGAAAGCCGCGTCGAGCTTGCGCAGGGATTCGTAGCGGGCGACGTCGCCCTCGACGTCGCGGATCGTCTCCTCGACGAGGTGGCGCTGGAGGGCGACCCGCGGGTCGTCCGGCGGGAACGCCTCCCGCTCCTGCAGCCGGAGCACGGCCTGCCGCACGACCGTGTAGACCGCCTCGCGCTCCTCACGGGTCATCGACGGCTGGATCGCCTTCGCGACGAGATCGGAGAAATCCGACATGGACCGTTAGACTTCGCTCATCCAGGTGCGCCCGGTTGGCCGGGCCGCCTCCCTCTACAGATCGCGCGGCCCGGGATCCAGATCCCGGGAGCCGCGGATGCCGCTACATCCTCTGGTCGCGGATGCCGGCGATCAGCAGCGCGGACGAGCTCCAGATCACCAGGAAGCAGAAGAACGACACCAGGAGGGAGTGGCCCCGCTCGGGATAGAGGCTGTCGGTCGGCAGGACCGGCGGCACGAACGTGGCCAGGAAGATGTGCTGCTTGCTCGCCGAGATGCGCGCCCGGTCGAGCAGGCTGTGGGCCGATTCCTCCAGCTTCTCGGCGATGGTCCGCTCGACCAGCAGGCCCTCGTACTGGAGCAGCGCCTCGGTCATGTTCTGGCCGCCGGCGGCGGCGTTGGCGCTCGTCAGCTCGTCCTGAAGCGACTTCATCTGCTGGTCGATGGCCGCGATGTTGGCCACCAGCGTCTGGATCGAGCGCGAGCGCTCGTCGAGGCTGGAGCCGCGCAGGACCTGCAGGTCGTTCTCGGCCTTGAGCTTGTCCTTCCGCAGCAGGGTCAGCGTGGTCAGCGTGCCCTCGGCGGTCTTGATCGGATCGATCACACCCCACTGATTGCGGAATGCCTGCAGCGCCACGTGCGCCTTGCGCAGCCGGTCCTGGGCGACCTTCGCGTCGGCCTCGGCCTGGGCGACCATGTCGGCCTGGGCGCGCTTGGAGATGTCGTTGATCAGCGCCTCGGAGCGCGACACCACCGCCTGGGCGATGGTCAGGGCGTCCTCCGGCGTGAAGGCGCGCACGGACAGGCGGATCACGCCCGAGATCGAGTCGATATGCGCCTCGACGTGCTTGCGCCAGTATTTGGTCAGGTCCTCGATCGGATCACTGGGGTCGAAGCGGGCCCAGAAATCCGCCTCGGACCGCGAGAACATCTTGGAGATGCCGATACTCTTCTCCAGCGCCTCGACGAGCGTCTGGCTGTTGATGTAGTCGCGGACGATGAAGCTGTCCTGGCTGTTGTGCTTCTGGATGAGGTTCGTGTACTGGCCGAGCGAGATGTTCTCCATCGGCTCGACGTTGCCGCGGACCGCGAACTGGGCTTCCGCGACGTACTGATTGGACGCGAACGCGAACAGGTACAGGCCGACCACCAGGGTCGGCAGGAGCACGAACAGGCCGACGCGGCGGATGATCCGCGCGCCGTAGGTCGAGGTGTCCTCCTCGCGGGGACGCAGGCCCGGCAGACGGCTCCAGTCGAGGCGCTGCCGCACGGTCGCCACGAGGGCCCGGGCAGTCCGCTTCTCCGGCACCGGCCGGATCGTCTCCGCGCTGCGCCGCAGCTCCGTCATGGTCGGAGCGGCGAACGTCACGATCTCGCCTTCGCGCGTGTCGTCCTTGACGTCGTCGAAGCTCATCCGCTCTTTGTTCCTGGGTCTGCGCCGGTTCCGCTGCCGCGGCGCCGGCCGAGGGGCGGCCCGTGCGCGGTTACCGGAATCCCGTTCTTTTAGGCCCTTTTTATGGCGCCCAGCCCGCCCGCCGCCCGGCTGCTGCACCGCGGCGACGGGCGCCGTAGCCCGGGGTCGGTATCGCGTCCTACAGTCTCTGAATGATGACAGAACCGCGTGCCGCGGCCCCGGATGGCTCCCCTGATGGCTGCCCGACCGGCCGCACGGCCAAGACCAAACTCTCCGAGATCGTCGTCGTCTGCTCGAAATGCGCGAAGCGGCAGGGCCTGCGCGGGCGGGACGTCTGCGCGCTGCTGAAGAAGGCCGGGAAGCGGGCCGCCCGCGACGGCGGCGGCGGACGCCGGCGGAAGTTGCGCATCGTGGAATCGGGCTGCCTCGGCCCCTGTCCGAAGCGCGCCGTGGCGGTCGCGACCGGCGCGAGCCTGGCCGAGGGCCGGGTCGTCCTGCTCGATCCCGCCGCCGGGCCCGCCGAGGCGCTCGCCGCGGTGCTCAATCCCGTCCTGCCGCGTCGCAGGGTCCCCGAATTCGGCCCCAATACCGCTCTAGCGGCGATACCACCCGACGAATCGCCGCCGGTCCGCTGACCGGCACAACCTGGAGCGCGCTCTTGCCCGCCTCTCGACGCGAGGCCCGCACACCGTGACCGGCGACCCTGTTTCCCGGAAGCGGCGGGCGGCCCACGCCGTGCTGCGTCGCCTGCCGCTGTTCGGCACCCTGATCGGCCTCGGCCTCGCCGTCTGGCTCGTGGCGACCAACGATCTCGCCGCGGTGGCCGCGGCCTTCGGACGGATCGGCGTGGCGGGCTTCGCCGGCGTCACGCTGGTGCGGATCGTGGTGATCCTGCTCTGCGGCCTCGCCTGGGCGCGCATTCTCGACGGGCTGGCGCCCGCGACGGCTTCGGCCTGCATGATCCTGCGCTTCGTCCGCGAAGGCATCAACGTGCTGCTGCCCGTGGCCTCGGTGGGCGGCGACGTGCTGGGCGCCCGCCTCCTCACCTTCTGGGGCGTCGCCGGCTCCCTGGCGGCCGCCTCCGTGCTGGCCGACATGCTGTTTCAGGTGGGAACGCTCGCCCTGTTCGCCGGCCTCGGCGCCGGCCTCCTGAGCCGGGTCGAGGGCGCCGAAGCGGCCGCCCTGGCCAGCTGGACGCTGCGGACGCTCGTCGTGGCCGGGCTGGCGGTGGCGGCCTTCTTCGCCCTCCAGCGGACCGGCATCGTGCGGGTGCTCGAGGATCGCCTCGCCGCCCTCGGCCGGCGCTTCGTGCGCGACGCCGAGGCGCGCCCCGAGCCGAACCGCCGGATCCAGGGCGCCCTGGACACGGTCTGGGCTCCGGGCCGCCGGGGCCACCTCGCCCAGTCGCTCGCGCTCCACGCCCTGGCCTGGCTGCTCGGCACGGTCGAGGTCGGGGTCGTCCTCGCCTGCATCGGCGTGGACCATGTCGGCTGGGCCGACATTCTGGTGATCGAGGCGCTGAGCCAGGCGATCAAGGCCGCCGCCTTCGTGGTCCCGAGCGGGCTCGGCGTCCAGGAGGGCGGGCTGGTGCTGGTCTGCGGCCTGTTCGGCATCGACGCGGGGACCGCCCTCGCCCTGTCGCTCGCCCGCCGCGTGCCCGACGTGGTGCTCGGCCTGCCGGCCCTCCTCGTCTGGCAGAATCTCGAGGCCCGCCGCGCCGGCGTTCGCCCGGCCACACCCACCTGCGACCGTCCGTGACTCGAGACCTTCCCGTGCCGACACGCCCGATGCGCCAGGTCCCGAATCTGCGCCTGCCGCCGGTCGCGCTCGCCGCACTGGTCGCGCTGGCCGGCGGAGTGCTCGCCGCCGGTCCGGCCCTCGCGCAGAGCGTCACCCTCGATCTCGGTGCCGGCGGCACCACCGAGCGCGCCCTCCAGCTCGTGGCGCTGATCACCGTCCTGGCGGTGGCCCCCTCGGTGCTGGTGATGGCCACGGCCTTCACCCGCATCGTCGTCGTGCTGTCGATCCTGCGGTCGGCGCTGGGCACCCAGACGGCGCCGCCGACAGCGGTGCTCGTCAGCCTCGCGCTGTTCCTGACCGCCTTCGTGATGGCCCCGACCGGCCGCGCCGCCTACAGCGCCGGTATCGAGCCGCTGATCGCCGGCCGGATCACGCAGGCGCAGGCGTTCGAGCGCGCCTCGGCGCCGTTCAAGACCTTCATGCTGCGCAACGTCCGCGAGAAGGACCTGAAGCTGTTCCTCGACCTCGCCAAGGTGCCGACACCGAAGGGCCCCGAGGATGTCGGCCTGGAGATCGTCACGCCGGCCTTCATGATCTCGGAGCTGCGCCGCGCCTTCGAGATCGGCTTCCTTCTGTTCATCCCGTTCCTGATCATCGACCTCGTGGTCGCCTCGGTGCTGATGGCGGTCGGCATGATGATGGTCCCGCCGGCCACGGTCGCGCTGCCGTTCAAGCTGATCTTCTTCGTGCTGGTCGACGGCTGGACCCTGGTGGCCGGCTCCCTGGTCCAGAGCTACGGCGGCTGACGGCGGCCGTGCCGGGCCGTCAGCCGGCGCGGGACGTCGCGTCGACGATCCGGACCGCCGCGAAGCCCTCCGCGCGCGACGGCGGCTCGAACAGACGGTCGACGGAGCGGATGCTCTCTTCGGGAACCTGTCGGTCGGCGGCGCGCCGCCGATTCCCCTCGAGGGCGACCGCGAGCGGCGCGCGGATCCAAACCGCCTCCGCGGCAACGCCGCAGGCTCGCGCGATGGCGAGGATCGGCGCACGGTGCCGCCGGCCGGGCAAGGCGGCGTCGAAGTAGACGCGGCCGAGCCGGGGCCGCTGCCGGGCGATCCAGGTCGATTTGCCGGCCCCCTGCAGCCCGCACACGACCACGAGCCGCTCGACCGAGTCCGCGGCGAGCGCCGCGCGCAGCGCCGCGAGGGCCAGCCGCCACGCCTCGGCGTTCCGTTCGGGCGTCCAGACGCGGCCGCGCTCGGTCTCGAGGAAGGCGTCCGGGTCGACGACGACCGCCGCGCTCACCCGGGCGGCGCGCCGGGTGTCCCGGCGCTGCTCTGCTGCTGTCCGCCCTGGGCACCGGCGGCGGGCGCCTCGCCGCCTGCACCCGGCGCCTCGGGTCGACCGCGCGCGGGCGCGGCGGCATCCGGATAGCGCTTGCGATACTCGGCGAGGAAGGCCGACAGCGTCTGGACCTTCGTGGCGCGCGCCGCGATGTCCCGGAAGCCCGGTGCCCGGGTCGGGTCGGTGCCGGTCAGGAGCGCGAAGGTGCGGGCGTCCGGGCTCGCCGCCATCCCCTCAGAGAATTTCGCCTTCAGCCGCTCCAGGCCCACGGCCTCGTGCGCGAGATCGTAGGCGATCGCGGCGCGCACGATGTCGGCGCGCGCCTGATCGTCCAGCGGCTGGCCGGACTGCCACGTATCGCCCAGCAGGGCCTCGTGGGCCTCCCCGGCCTCGCGCCAGCGGCGCGCGCCCCAGTAAATGTCGGCGCGAAGACGCTCGATATCCGGACCGCTCTCGTCCTCGATCGTTTCCAGCGCGAGGTCGGTGCGGGTCAGGTCCGACAGGGCCCTGGCGCGGACCAGCCCGCGGGCGCGCTTGAGTTCGCCCGGAAGCTCGGGCAGCTCGGTGGCGTCGAGGATCTTCAGGGCCTCCATCGGCTTGTCGTCCATCAGCCGGACCGTCGCGAGGCGCGCCGCCACCGCGGATCGCGCCGGGCCGGTGAGGCGGTTGTCGATCTGGTACTGCAGCAGATCGGCGGCCGAATCGAGGAGGTCGAGGGTCACGAGGCGGTCGGCCAGACGGCGCACCACCTCGTCGCCGCGCCGCCCGATCGGGCTCAGCTCACGGAAATCGAAGAAAAGCGACACGGCCTCGATCCCGGAGAGCTTGTCGCCCTTGTCGGTGAGGTAGAGGTTCTCGAAGGCCGTCTGCGCGTCCCGCGCCAGCGCCGCGGTCGCTGGGGCGTTCGGCGCGAAGACGTTGGCCCGGCGCACCACCGTGAAAGCGTCGCGCCACCGGCCGGCGGCGAGATAGAGGCGGGCGAGACCGGCGGTGATGCCGTCCTCGACCGGGCCCCCGTGCCAGGTCAGGGCGAGCCGCTCCAGCCGCTCGATGGCGGCGTCGGGCGCGAGCTTGCCGGAGGCCTGCGCCAGGAGCGCGCCCCTCAGCGCGGCCTCGACCGAGACCGGGCGGACGGCCGAGTTGTCGAGGCGCGCGTAGGCGTCCAGGGCCGCCTCGGTCTGGCCGGTCGCCTCGGCCACGCGGGCGCGGACCATCGCCAGCCGGTCGCGGATCCAGGGCGGCAGGTCGCGCTCGGCCTCGGCGCGCGCGGCAGCGGTCTCGGCATCGCCGTTCTCGATCGCCGATTCGGCGGCCCGGGCCCGGATCGTCTGCGCGACGTCCGCGGGATAGCCGTCGGCCAGCGGCAGCACCTTGAGGAAGCCCGTTTCCGCCGTCTTCCAGTCGCCCGCCCCGGCCGAGGCCATCGCGCGCCACAGGGCGGCCTCGCGATCGTCGCTCAGGAGCGGGACGCTGAGGGCCTTCAGCGCCTCCGCGCTCCGGCCGATCCGGACCAGGGCGATGCCCCGCAGGACGGCGGTGTCGCGCTGGATGGCCAGGAGCGGATCGTCGGCGGCCGCGATCTCCAGTGCGGTGAGGCCCTCGTAATCGAGGCCGTTGGCGAGATCCGCGCGGGCCAGCGCCAAGCGGGCCGGACCGCGCTCGGTCGGCGTCGCCGCGACGGCCGCGTCGAAGAGGCCGCGCAGGGTCGCGCGGACATTCCCCATCCTGGCGCGCTCCCAGGGCTCCTTCGCGATCGCGAGGGCCCCCGCGTCGACGAGCGCCACGTCCGGCTTGCGCGCCGCCATGGACGCGGCGAGTCCGCCCTCGCGGCCGATCGAGACGCCGTCGAGTTCGGGCCGCACCGCCAGATCGTCGGCGCCGGCGAGCACCGCGAGGCCGTGCCGGCTCGGCAGGATCTCGAAATCGACGAAGCGACGGTTCTTCGGATTGCCGACGGGGCGCTGCGCGGCCGACGTGACCACCGCGATCCGCTCATCGTCGAGGGCGAGCCACGTCGCCGATCCGGGATGCGGCAGCGTCAGGGTGACGGCGATGCGGCCGGACGGATCGGGCTTGCGGACGGGATCGATCGTGTCGCTCGGACTCAGCGCACTGCCCGCCGAGAGTTCCCAGGCCACGCCGGTCCCGGTGGTGACGGCGTTGAGATCGACGAGCCGACCCGGCGGAACCGGGAACCGCACGACCGTGAGCGGCCCCGTCCGGGCGGGTGCGCCCATCGGCGCGAGGCCCTGGCTCGCCGGCGGGACGACCACCGGCTCGGCGGTCTCGAAGACCAGCGTCGCGATCCCGCCGCGCTCGAACAGGACCGCCGGCGGGAGGGTTTGAAACGGGAAGAGCAAGCCGCCGCCGGCCCGGCGCGTCGGCGGCGGCTCGGGGGGGCGCGGCGCGACCGCCGGCGCAGTGACTGGCGCAGCGACGGGCGCCGTGACTGGCGCAGTGACTGGCGCACTGACCTGGGCCGGGCGCGGCGCGACCGGCAGCGGCGGCGCCTGCTTCGCGGCGGCGGGACCCGGCACGTCGACGGCGGTCGCGGCCGGCTCCGGAGGCTTGGGGCGGACCACGTCCACGTACATGGCGCCGTCCTCGCGCTCGGTGCCGATCCTGAACCCGTCCTCGGGCGTGATCAGCAGACTCGCCGAGTTCGTGTCGGTCTCCGTCGCCAGCTTGGCGATTCCGGGGCGCGGACGGCCGCGGGTGCCGCTCGGATCGATCGTCCAGGCGCCGATCACCCGCACGCGCGTCACGGATCCCTCGGCGGTCACCGTGGAGACGGCCTCCGCGGGGAGGCGCAGCGACAGCCGCGTCAGGGTCGGAAGCAGCGCGAGCTCGAGCGACAGCGCCCGGCGCACCGGCTCCGGCGTGCGCGCCCTGAGCGCCTCCTCGGCCGCCCGGGCCCGGCGGGCGAGGTCGGCAATCACCTCGGCCGGCAGCGGCGGCATGAGGCCGGACCACCCCTCCGGAAGCAGGTCCACGAACACGCGCTCGCCGGCCGACTGGACGTTGGCCCGGTAAGGGCGCTGCAGGGCGAGGCGGAGCCCCGTGCCGTCGGGATCGCGGCGGACGCTAGCGATGAAGGCCGGCATCTCGTCCGTGAGGTGCTCGGGCCCGGGCGCCACCCGCTCGCCGTAGCTCAGGAGCAGGACGCCGCCGGCGAGCTTCGCCTTGACCGCGACCGGCTTGTCGAAGGTGAGCACGATCCGGCCGTAGCCGCCGGCCCCGGTGCCGACCTCGCTGCCCTTGGTGCTGACGAGCCGCGCGGCCAGCGCGGGCGCGATCCCTGCCAGAAGGGCGAGCAGCGCCAGCGCCGCGGTCAGCACCCGCGCGCCGCGTCCTCGACCGTTCCGGGGTCGCCCGCCCACCGATCCCATCGCCTCGCCGATCCGAACCCGGCGCGCGGCACCCGAGGGACCGCGGCGCGCGGCGCCACTTCTCGGCGGGATCCTGCTCGACCGCGGCTAACGCTGGCTTAACCGTAACCGGAAAAGGCCGCGGGCCGCCGCGCGGCTCAGCCGCCGAGGGCGACGGCGCGATCGAAGGCCTGCGAGAAGCCCGTCAGGGGCACCGTGACGGTGGCCGGCTCGGTCCCGCCCGCCTTCTCGCCGGTCACGGTGAGGGCCTTGGCGGTGCGCATGCCGTCGAGGGCGAGCGTCGGGAAGCTGATCGCCACGATGCAGCCCTCGGCGCTGCAGGTCGTGTAGGGGGCGCCCTTGCCGAGGGTCTGCTCGTCGAGCTTGAAGGTCACGCCCGGCTCGATGGCGAGCCCGAAGGGCATCAGCACGATCCCCTCGGCCCGGCCGTTCGCGGGCGTCTGCAGTTCGAAGCCGAACTTGCGCCGGCCGGTCCGCGAATCGCCCTGGGACTGGGCCACGATGCAGGTGACCTTGTCGCTCGGGCGCGTGCAGGTCATCGTCCAGTCGCCGTAGCTCTCGCTGACGGTGCTGGCGCCGGCGGGCCACACGGCGTGCGCCGCAGCGGCCGCCGGCGTGGCGGCCTCCTCGGGCTTCGCCGCCTCGGCAGGCTTGGCCGCCTTGTGGGGAGCCGGCTTCGGCCGCGGCTTGGGCTTCGGCTTCGCGGGCGCCTCGGCGGCCGGAGCGGCGTCGGGTTCGGCATCCTGCGCGCGCGCCGCCAGGTTCGGGACCGCCGCAAGCGACGTCGCGATCAGGCTGAGACGCAGAAGCGCACGAAATGTCGACATGGAATCACGATCCCCCGGAGAGCCATTGGGCGGCAGTGCCGCCTAATGCCCAAGCCGGGGCGACGCAATCGCCGGAGGCGGCGCCGGTGGGTTGCGCGCGTCTCAGAGAGGATTCGGGCCACCGATCGAGCGCGCGAGCGCGCAGCGGCGGGCGAAGGCACTCTCCGCGCCGACGCGCAGCGTGCGGGCGACCGCGAAGACGAGGGTCAGGAAGCCGGGATCGCGATCGGCGGTCTCGACGGCAGGGCCGGGGATCCGGGCGGTGATGAGCGCGAGCATGACGGACTCCAGGTGCGAGGTCCCGGGCGTTTCCAAGCTCCCCAAGTTTCTGCGGCCCTCTGCGCGACCTTGCTGCATCGCAATATGAGGCCCGCGTCCCGAGCTTGCCACTGGACAGATGATGGGGGACGCATGCGCTGAGTTCATACTCCGCGCGACTTTCGGGTAAGGGGACGTTAACGAAGGGTTCCGCGGGCGCGGTTGACCGGCGACGGGCAAGCCGCCATTGAGCGCGTTTCCGGCGACTCGGACCCTGGACCGCTCCGGCACCGCTCCGGCGGCGCGGGCCTGTCGCCGCACTGTCACACGCGCGCCATAACCCGCCCGCGAGCCAGATGAGCGGACGCGCCCGGCGTCCGCCAGACGAGGATATCCCGCATGACCGACCAGCCGACGCGTCACCCGATCCATGGCCGCATCACCGGCCCCATCGTGATGATCGGCTTCGGCTCGATCGGCCGGGGCACCCTGCCGCTCATCGAGCGCCATTTCGAGTACGACCGCGCCCGCTTCACCGTGATCGACCCGGTCGACACGCACCGGCCGCTCGCCGAGAAGCACGGACTGCGCTTCGAGAAGGTGGCCCTGACGCCGGAGAACTACCGCGACGTGCTCACCCCGCTCCTCACCGAGGGCGGCGGCCAGGGCTTCTGCGTCAACCTGTCGGTCGACACCTCCTCGCGCGCCATCATGGAGCTCTGCCGCGAACTCGGCGCCCTCTACATCGACACCGTGGCCGAGCCCTGGCCGGGCTTCTACTTCGACAAGACCAAGAGCCAGGGCGACCGCACCAACTACGCGCTCCGCGAGAACATCCTCGACGCCCGCGCGCAGAAGCCCGGTGGCACCACGGCCGTGTCGTGCTGCGGCGCCAATCCCGGCATGGTCTCGTGGTTCGTCAAGCAGGCGCTCCTGAACATCGCCCAGGATACCGGCCTGCAGCGGCCCGAGCCGAAGACCAAGGCCGAGTGGGCCGCCCTGATGAAGGATCTGGGCGTGAAGGGCGTCCACATCGCCGAGCGGGACACGCAGCGCGCCAAGAATCCGAAGCCGCGGGGCGTCTTCGTGAACACGTGGTCGGTCGAGGGCTTCGTCTCCGAGGGCAACCAGCCGGCCGAGCTGGGCTGGGGGACGCACGAGACCTGGAAGCCCGCCAACGCCCGCGAGCAGGAGAAGGGGTCGCGCTGCGCGATCTACCTGCTGCAGCCGGGCGCCGACACGCGGGTGCGCACCTGGGTGCCGACCGCCGGGTCGCAGTTCGGCTTCCTCGTCACCCACAACGAGGCGATCTCCATCTCCGACTACTACACGGTGCGCGAGGGCGATAAGCCGGTCTTCCGGCCGACCTGCCACTACGCCTACCACCCGGCCGACGACGCCGTGCTGTCGCTCCACGAGATGTTCGGCAAGGCGGCGCAGGTGCAGGAGCAGCACCACATCCTCGACGAGACCGAGATCGTCGACGGCATCGACGAGCTCGGCGTGCTCGTCTACGGCCACGCGAAGAACGCCTACTGGTACGGCTCGCAGCTCTCCATCGAGGAGACCCGCCGGGTTGCCCCGTACCAGAACGCCACCGGCCTGCAGGTGACCTCGGCGGTGCTCGCCGGCATGGTCTGGGCCCTGGAGAATCCGGAGGCCGGCATCGTCGAGGCCGACGAGATGGACTTCCGCCGCTGCCTGGAGGTCCAGACCCCGTATCTCGGCCCAGTCGTGGGCGTGTACACGGACTGGACGCCGCTCACCGACCGCCCGGGCCTGTTCCCGGAGGACATCGACACCAGCGATCCCTGGCAGTTCCGCAACGTGCTGGTGCACGGCTGAGGCTTCCGCCGCGCCCCGTCAGTCGGGGCGCGAATCCGCGCCGGATCGGCGGCGCCGTCCTGGACGCACGAAGGGGCCTCCGAGATGCGACGATCTCGGAGGCCCCGTTCGTACGGCCCCCCGCCCGGCCCCGCGGCCTATGCCAGGGATGACACCGGCCCGGACAGTTTCAGCCGGCTCGGCTACTCGGCCTGCCGCCGCGTCACGAGAGTGCGGCCCGGCTCGACCTCGTTCTTGTCCTGATACAGCGGCACGATCGCGCGCAGCCAGCCGCGGACCTCGCGGCCGCCGTAATTGCGCTCGACCACGTCGTGCGTGAGGTAGGCCTGCAGGTTCACGGGCCCGAAATTGTAGCCGACGAGACCGCCCACCGCGATCTGGCCCTGCGGACGGTAGCTCGCCACGCCGGTAGGAAGGTCCGTCGACCCGAAGGCCACCGCGCCGATCTGCCAGGAGCCGAATTTCTTCGTCATGGTCAGGTCGAGGTTCATGTAGTCCGGGTAGAGGGTGCCGCTGGGCGAGCGCGTGTCGAGGAAGACGCCGTAGAGCAGGTTCGCCGTGAGGTTCCAGCCCTGGCCGGTGTAGCTCAGCGCGAAGCGGTGGGTCAGCGAGGCCGACTGCGTCAGGAACCGCGTCTGGATCGGCAGGTAGCCGCCGAACAGGTAGCTGAAGCCGACGTCGCCGCCGAGGTCCCAGGCGAGCTGGGCCGCCAGCAGCTGCTGCCCGACGCCGCTCTGATAGGGCGCGCCCTGGCTGCTCGCCGCCGCGACCGGCTGGGTGAAGAAGAACTGCAGGCGCGCACCGGCAACATCCCAGGGCGTCGCCCACGCGAAGGTCGGCAGGTTGACGTTGGTCGACGAGTCGCGCGGGAGCGTGCCGCGCACGCCGAAGCTCGACAGGTTCACGAAATACAGGCCGACCGGCAGCTGGTCGCCCACCGGCAGGCCGACCGTCTGTCCCGGCTGCGCCGCGGACGCCGCCCGCGCGGTCGTGGCCGTCGACGCGGCGGCGATCGGGGCCGAGACGGCAAGAGCCGCCGCCGCGACCCAACGTGACGTCAGGCTAAATCCGGCCATGAAAACCCCGAACCTGAGCCCCGTCATTCGGGGCCGATCAGGGTTTGACGGGCGTTCACTCCGACAGCATCCCGCCGTTACGGCCAAGCTGTGCGCGATCGCACGGCGTCGACAGACCGTTCTCTTGGCGAGGGGACTAAATCACCGCCCCTCGACTTCGACGACGAAGTCGCCGCGGTAGGTCGTGCCCTCCACCGGGTTCGAGATCCAGCGGCAACGGCCGATCCGCAGGTCGTGGCCGGCGTGGAAATGCCCGGAGATCCACAGCTCCGGCCGCTCGGCCTCCGCGAGGTCGTCGAGGGCCGTGCTGGCGTAGAAGGCCGGCACCCACCAGGGGACGCCGGGCGCGTCCTGGAAGCGGTCGGCCGCGAGCGGGCTCGCCGGGTGATGGGTCACCACCACGGTCGGTCCGTCGTGCGGGGTCCGGAGCGCCGCGTGCAGGGCCGCCCGCTCGATCCGGTGTTCCGCCATCGCGTCCGCCGGCTGCCAGGGGCTGCCGTCGGCCTTGCGGATCGATCCGAGATACTCCCGCGAGCCCGTCACTGGGTCGGTCATGCGCGACGCCGCGTAGGCCACCGGATCGTCGGGCCGGTTCGGCGCGTCCGGTGCGAGCCAGCGCCCCGCGAGGGTCCAGTCGCTCCACAGGGTGGTGCCGACGAAGCGGACACCGTCGATGACGCAGCTCCGCGCGTGCTGGAGCAGATGGATCCGCGCGCCGAGCCCGTTGAGGCGGCCGACCTCGGCCTCGAGGGCGGCGATCAGCTCCGGCGCGGTCCGCCGGTCCCCGGTCGGCGCGTAGCGCTCATGGTTGCCCGGCACCAGCACGATCGGCCGTCCCTGCGCGAGGTGCAGCAGCGCCGCGAGCCCCCGCTCGGGATGTCCCTCGTGGAGGTCGCCTGGGCAGGCGAGCAGGTCGAACGGCTCCGCGGGCGGCGCGATCCGGTCGAGGGGACGCCGCTCCAGGTGCAGGTCCGAGATGGGGAAGATGCGCATGATGGTCGCTGCCGTGTCGCCGCTCGGGACCGCTACCGCGCGGCTCTGCGCTCGGCCGCGGCTGCCTTGAGGATGTCGGCGGCCGAGTCGGCGTTGAGGATCACGATCCCGGCCGCCACCACGAGGTCGGGCCAGGGGGACGGGTGGAGGGCCGTCACCAGACCGGCGGCGATGATCGCCAGGTTGGCGACGGCGTCGTTGCGCGCCGAGAGGTAGGCCGCCCGGGTCAGGCTGCCCGAGCCGGAGCGGTGCCGGGCGAGCATGAGCGCGCAGGTGAGGTTCACGGCGAGCGCCCCGAGCCCCGCGAGGGTCAGGGGCAGTGCCGCGGGGGCGGTGAAGTCAGCGATCTTGCCGTAGGCCGCCCAGGCCCCCGCCAGCGCCGGCAGGAGCAGGATCCCCGCCATGGCGGTCCCGAGGCGGGCGCGGTTGCGCGCGCTCCAGCCGAGACCCGCGAAGATCAGCAGGTTGATCGCCGCGTCCTCGAGGAAATCGAGGCTGTCGGCGATCAGCGCCACCGAGCCGATGGCGAGCGCCACCGCGATCTCGATGCCGAAATAGCCGAGGTTGAGCGCCGCCACGCGGGCGACGATCGGGCGGAGGGCGGGCGGCGCGGGCCGGGGCGCATCATCGGCGATCACGGGACGCCTCTTCGCCGACGCGCGCGGCGCTGTCGAGCGGCCGTTGAGAAAAGCCTGTCCGCGGCTCAAGAAAGTTCGACGCCGTTACGCCTTTGTCCGGGTGGATTCGCCGCCGGGATCGTGCGACGCCGTTGCCGGAGCCGGCTGCACGAGACGAATGACCGGCCGGAACCGGAGGTCTGCCGCGTCATGCTGCCCGAACTGCGCGTGCTCTATTTCGAGGATCTCGAGGTCGGCCTGTCGGAGACCCTCTCGAAGACCATCGCCTCCTCGGACGTGGTGGGCTTCGCCGAGATCACCGGCGACCGCAACCCGATCCACCTGTCCGAGCACTTCGCCGCGCGCACGCCGTTCGGCACACGCATCGCCCACGGCCTCTACACGGCCGGGCTGATCTCGGCGGTGCTCGGCACCCGCCTGCCGGGGCCCGGCGCCGTCTACATCTCCCAGACCCTGAACTTCCGCGCCCCGGTGCGGATCGGCGACGTCGTCGACGTCACCGTGACGGTGGCCGAACTCATGCCTGAGCGGCGGCGCGCGCGCCTCGCCTGCAAGTGCTCGGTGGGCGGTGAGACAGTCCTCGACGGCGAGGCCCTGGTGAAGGTGCCGACCAAGGCCGAGGCCGACCCGCTGGCGAACCGCTCCGACCGGTCCCAGGGCTGAGGTGACTCCGGTCCCGGAGCTCCTCGCCGACCCGGACGATCCCCGCCTCGAGCCCTACACCCGGATGCGCGAGCGCGACCTCGTGGGCCGCGCCGGGCGCTTCATCGTCGAGGGCGAGGTGACCCTGCGGCTGCTCCTCGGGCGCCGCAGCCGCTTCCGCGCCGAATCGATCCTCCTCGCGCCTGAGCGCTGGCCCGGACTCGCCGCCGACGTCGCCGCCGCCGCGGAGCCGCCGCCCGTGTTCGGCGCCTCGAAGGCGGTGATGAGCGCCGTGACGGGCTTCCCGATCCACCGCGGGGTCCTCGCGGTCGGCCTGCGCGGGCCGGAGCCCGGCGCGGCCGACCTCGTACCGCCGCCGCCCGCCCCCGCCCTCGTGGTCGGCCTCGCGGGCCTGACCAATCACGACAATGTCGGCGCCGCCTTCCGCAACGCGGCGGCCTTCGGGGCCGACGCCGTGCTCCTCGACCGGGCGAGCTGCGACCCGCTCTACCGCAAGAGCATCCGCGTCTCCGCAGGGGCCGCCCTGATCCAGCCTTTCGCGCGGCTGCCGGAAGGGCAGGACTGGCTGCGGCTCGCCGAAACCCTCGATCTCCAGCCGCTGGCCTTCAGCCCGGGGGCGACCGAAACTCTGGACACGCTCGACGTCCCGGCGCGCGCGCTCCTGATCCTCGGCACCGAGGGACCCGGCCTCGATGCGGCGACGCTGGCCCGGTCGCGTCCGATCCGGATCCCGATGGCCGCCGGCTTCGACTCGCTCAACGTCGCCACCGCGGCGGGCGTCGCCCTCTACACCATCGCGCACGGCCAGGGGCGCCTCGGCAGGACGTGAACGCGCCGCGACGACAGCTCCCTTCGCCCAGGCCGGCCGTTTCCTGAACTCAGTATTCTCCGCGCGGACGCCGCCAAATAGGGCCGGCACACAATCGTCCGCCTGCAACACATGGACATCTCGACGCCGCGCGCGGGTGTGCGCAAGCTGAGATCTCAAGACCGTCACGACGCCGCGCCGGATCGCATGTCGAGTCTCCCGACGCTTCACTTCAACACCGATCCCCTCGAACCCGCGCAGGCCTTCGCCGCCTGGCGCGATCTGATGGCACCCATCGTTCGGATCGAGCAGATCAAAGGGGCTCCGGTGCCGCGCGGGAACCCGTCCTGCACGGTCCTGGGGGACATCCTCGCCAGCCGGATGGTCTTCTCGGCCCAGCACATGGTCCGCGATCGCCGCCACGCCGCGGCGACGCCGGATCACTTCACGTTCATGCTCTACGTGTCGGGTGGCCTGTCCGGGGACGTCGCGGGCAGCCCGGTGGTGCAGCAGCGCAACCGGATTATGGCCGCCAATATGGGCCGGGAACTCGATGCCCGCGGGGTGAGCTCCAGCGCGATCGGGCTGACCATCCCGCGACGCCTGCTGGCCGACTGCGCGGTCGAGCGGATCCCGATCTTCCTCGACAGGGAGCGGAACCGTCTGCTCGTCGCCCGGCTGCACGCCCTGTACCGCCGGCTGCCGACGGCCACCGCCGACGACGAGCCGGCGATCGCGGGTGAGTTGACCGGTTTCGTCCGCCGCCTGTTTGATCCGTCCGCGGCCTCGGACGTGCTGCAGGGCCCGGAATTGGATGCCGGCTTCGTCGCCCTCGTCGAGCGCCTGATGGATCTCCACCTGGCCTCGCCCGACCTATCGCCGGACCGCCTCGCCGACGGGGTGGGCGTCTCGCGGACCGTGCTGTACCGCGCCTTCCAGAACGTCGGCGGCGTCATGCACCGCGTCTGGGAGAAGCGGTTGGAGGCGATCCGGATCGCCCTGGAGGATCCGCTCGAGACGCGGGCGCTCGTGCGCCTGGCGAGCGAGCACGGCTTCAAGGATCCCGCCCACCTGAGCCGCGCCTTCCGCGCTCGATTCGGGGTGACGCCGCGGGAATGGCGCCAGACGCGGAGGCCCCACGGCACCCGGACGTTCGAGCGGACGCCCGCCCAGGCCCACGCCTGGTACGAGCGTCTGGGCCAGCGCTGACGCGCCCGCTCCACCGAGGACGGCCCGACACGCGATCCGGCGCTGGCGAGGCCGCCGGTGAGGCCACGGGCGGTCCGCGACGCGGCTCGCGTCGAGAAACCTTGCGGATGTGTATCCACCGTATGATCGTATACAGCGTTGTGCGCGCGACAAACGGCTGCAATTGCCGCGCGATGATGCGAAGCTAGCTTGGCTGGACGGGGTATCGGGATTCTGTGAGGAGTCGGGGACGTTGCTTCAGTCTGGGGATGGGTTGCGGGCGCTGACCGGACGCCGGGTGGCCGTGGTCGGGGCCGGACCGGGCGGACTGGCCGCCGCCCTACTGCTCGCGCGGGCCGGGATCCACGTCACCATCTTCGAGAAGGACCCGCAGGTCGGGGGTCGGACGAAGACCGTCGAGGCTCCCGGCGGTTACCGGTTCGATATCGGCCCGACGTTCTTCCTCTATCCACAGATTCTTGCGGATATTTTCGCGAGCTGCGGCGAACGGCTGGAAGACCACGTCAAGCTCGAGCGGCTCGACCCGCAGTACCACCTCGTGTTCGAGGGCGCGGAGGGGATCTCGGGAACGATCCGCGCGACCGGCGACGTCGAGCGCCTGGAGCGCGAGGTCGCCCGCCTCGCGCCGGACGACGCCAAGAACGTCAAGGCCTTCTTCTCCGAGAACCGGACCAAGCTGAACTACTTCAAGCCGGTCCTGGAACAGGCCTTCCACACCCTGCGCAGCATGGCGAGCCCGGCCATGCTGGCCGCCCTGCCCTACCTGCATCCGGGCCGGAGCGTGGACCGAGACCTCAAGCGCCACTTCGCCGACCCGCGGGTGCGCCTCGCCTTCTCGTTTCAGACCAAGTACCTCGGCATGTCGCCGTTCCGGTGCCCGAGCCTGTTCACCATCCTGTCGTTCCTCGAATACGAGCACGGGGTCTATCACCCGGTGGGCGGCTGCGGCGCCGTCTCCGAGGCGATGGCGGGCTTGGCCGGCCGCATGGGCGTGGACCTCCGGCTCAACAGCAACGTCGAGGAGGTGCTGTTCGACGGCAAGCGCGCCACTGGATTGGTGGCGGACGGCGAGACTTTCAACGCCGACGCGGTGCTGATCAACGGTGACTTCGCGAAGGTCGTGCGCGCCCTCGTCCCGGAGCGGCACCGGCCGCGCTGGCGCGACGCCAAGATCCGGAAGGCTCGGCTCTCCTGCTCGACCTTCATGCTATATCTCGGCCTCGAGGGGAAAATGCCCGACAGCCTCGGGCATCACACGATCCTCTTGGCCGACGGCTACGAGAAGAACATCCGCGAGATCACGGAGGGCACGCTGCCGATGCAGCCGTCCCTGTACGTGCAGCACGCGGGCTACACGGATGGCGGCATGGCGCCGCCCGGACACACAGCCCTCTACGTGCTGGTGCCGGTGCCCAACCTGAAGGCGGGGATCGACTGGGCGGCGATGCGGGAGACCTACCGCGCCCTGGTCCTGGAACGGCTGAAGCTCCTCGGAATCGACGATCTCGAGTCCCGCATCCGCTACGAGCGGATCATCGACCCGACCCAGTGGGAGGAGGATTTCGCCGTCCACGAGGGCGCCACCTTCAACCTCGCCCACGACCTGATGCAGATGCTGTATTTCCGGCCGCACAATCGTTTCGGACCGGGGCTCTACATCGTCGGTGGCGGCACCCATCCGGGCTCGGGCCTGCCGGTGATCTACGAAGGAGCCCGCATATCGGCCCGGCTGCTGATCGAGGAGCTTGCCGGTGCCCGCGCCGCCGCCGCGGCCGGCATCCCCGACACCGCCCCGCTGGCCACCTCCAGCGAGGCCTCGTGAGCGCGGCGACCGACCGGAGCCTTCTCCGGAGGCCGAGAGGACGCGTGACGGTTGCCGTGGCGGCCTGGTTCTGCGCCGCGGCCGTGCCGGCATGGGCCGCCGCCGTCCAGGTCGAGGTCGACGGCATCGAGCCCGGGGGCGGCCAGGTGCGCGTCGCGCTCTGTCAGGGCGGTCTCTCGGAGACGTCGTGTCTCAGGGGGGACGACGCGCCGGCCACCACTGACCGGGCGCGGTTCACCTTCCGGGATGTCCCGCCGGGAACCTACGCGGTGGCAGCCTACCAGGACGCCAACGGCAACGGGCGCCTCGACCGCACCGGCCTCGGCCTGCCGCTCGAGCCCTACGGCTTCTCGGGGGCCGTCGGGCGGCGAGCGCGACCCGACTTCGCCGAGGCGGCCTTCGCCCTCCGGGAGCCCGGCGCCGCCGTACGGGTGCGCCTCGGCCGTGCCCTGCCGGGTCGGTGAACCGATGGACGCCCCCCTCGTCCGGCTCGCGGGCGTCGGCCTCGACCTCCGCGGCCGACGGGTGCTGGATCAGGTCGATCTCGACCTCGGCACTGGCGACACCTTGGCGCTGCTTGGACCGAACGGGGCCGGTAAGTCCTCGCTGATGCGCCTCGTGGCGGGGCGGCTCGCGCCCAGTGCGGGCTCGGTGCGCGTGGCCGGAGCGGACCCGTACCGCGCGGGACAGGCCCGCCGCGCCATCGGATGGGTGCCGCAGGAGATCGCCCTCTATCCGCGGCTGACCGTATCGGAGAATCTCGGCGTGTTCGGGCAGCTGGCGGGGGTTTCCCGCCGCGACCGGAAGGCGGCCGTGGAGGCCGCCCTGGCCATGGCCGACATCGGCGACGTGGCTCGGCGCCCGGTCGGCGTCCTGTCGGGCGGGTACCGGCGCCGGGTGAACATCGCCGCGAGCCTGATGAACCGGCCCCGGCTGGTGCTCCTCGACGAGCCGACCAGCGGCGTCGACCTCGCCGCGCGGGCCGCGATCCACGCGGTGCTCGATCGCCTGAAGGCCGCCGGCACCGCGATCCTGATTGCCACCCACGATTTCGCCGAGGCGGAACGCCTCGCCTCCCGGGTCGCGTTCCTGGCCCAGGGCCGGGTCGTGCGTGCCGGCCGTCTCGCCGACCTGCTCGCGCAGTTGCGGACGGGCGCGCCCGAGCGGGAGCTGAGCCTCACCGGCCCGGTGACGGGACAGGCCGAGGGCGTGCTGCGCCGGGCCGGCTTCGTGCCCGCCGAGGCTGGCGGCCTCGTCTGGCGGTCGGTCGAACGGGCCGGCCTCGACGGCGCGGCGCTGCTCGGCGCCCTGCGCGCCCAGAACGTGCCGGTGGCCGAGATCCGGGTGCGGGCGCCGCGGCTGGAGACGCTCTATCTCGACGCCCTCCGCCCGCGGGAACTGACGGATCCCGAAGCCACCCCGCTCCGGGTCGGGGCCGCCGGATGATCGCTGCCGCCTTCCGGGTGATGCTCCTGACCCTCCTGCGCGACCGGGCCGCGCTGGTGATGGCTTTCGTGCTGCCGACCGTGATCTTCTCGATCTTCGCGGCGATCTTCTCCGGTGCGATCGGCGACCGGATCCGCATCCATCTCGGCTTGGCCGACCTCGTCCACACCGCGGCAACACAGCGCCTCGCCGACGCGCTCGCGGCCGATCCCTCGCTCCGGGTGACGCGGCTGCCCGCGCCCGACATCGACGCCGTGGCGCAGGCGGTGCGGGCCGGCGAGGTCGACGTGGCGCTGGTCCTGCGTGGAGACCTGATCGCCGCCCCTGCTGAGGCCGCGCCCGGTTCCGCGGACCAGCCGGTGGTGCTGGTCGAGAACCCCGCCAAGGCGCTGGCGACACCGATCGCCCTCGGCCAGCTCCAGCGGGTCCTGAACGAGGCGCTGCCCGACGTGGTCCTGTCGCGGGTCGTCGCCGACGTCGAGCGCACGGGCAAGATCGGTCCAGACGAGCGCCGGTTCCTCGACGAGGCCTTCGCCGAGCAGCGTGCCAAGAAGGAACCGTTCAGCTTCGCCTCCCTGGTGGAGCGCCGCAGCACCGCGTCCGGGACCGCCAATGCCCGGGTGAGCTACTACGCCGGCGCGATCACCGCGGTGTTCCTGCTCTTCGCCGCCATGCAGGGCGCCATGTCCCTGGTCGAGGAGCGCGAGACGGGCCTCACCGAGCGGCTGATGGCCGGGCCGGGTGGATTGCCCGTCGTGGTGCTCGGAAAGTTCGCCTTCCTGACGCTGCAGGGGCTCGTCCAGGCCGGACTGATCTTCCTGGCCGCTGCGCTTCTCTACGGCGTCGAGATCGGTCCGCACTGGCCGGCCTTCCTGGCCGCCTGCCTGCTGGTCTCCGCGATGGCGGCCGGTCTGGCGCTCGCGGCCTGCGCGCTCGCGGCCTCGCGCCAGCAGGCGCATCTCGCCTCGACCTTCGGGGTGCTGCTGCTCTCGGCGGTCGGAGGCTCGATGGTCCCGCGGTTCCTGATGCCGCCCTGGCTGCAGCAGGCCGGATGGCTCACCCCGAACGCCTGGGCGATCGAGGCCTACCAGAGCGCCCTGGGCGAGGGCTTCTCCGCCGCGGCCCCGGCCCTGGGCGTCCTGGCGGCGCTGACCCTGGCCGGTCTCGCGTTCGCCCTCGCGTTGGCGGCGCGGCGGACGGCCTAGGTCCCGGCGTCCCGACCCGGACGGCGCTACTCCACGTAGACGCCGGCACCGACCAGCGCCTCCACGCCGGCCACGCGCGTCGCGCAGACGTAGCTCCATTTCACGCTCGGCGCCGACTGGCCGGGCTTCGGGAACATGTAGTCGACCCATCCGGCCCCGAACCGCGTGACGGCGTCGATGAAATCGTGGTGGAACTGCTTCCCGTCGGCGTCGCGCTCGTGGAGCAGGTCGTGGCCCTCGCGATTCGGATGGGCGGCGTTGAAGAGGACGATCCCCCGCAGGTCGACGACGAACAGGTAGACGTCCCCGTATCGCCAGGTGCTCCCCTTGCGCCGGAACGCGTCGAACGCCCGCGCGCCCTCGGCCTCCAGCATGTCGGCCGCCCTGTTGACCAGGGCCTCGATCTCGGCCGCCTGGTGCAACGGCGGGGGTGCTCGCCGGGCGGTGGCCGGGATGGCCAACCCCAGGACGAGCAGCACGATCCCGACCAGCAGGGTTCTCGACAGGCCGTCGCACCGCCGCGTCACCGGCAGGCGGGGATCTGCGCGCCTCGCGTGGCTCGCCCGATCCTCCTGGGAAGCCTTAGGAATGCGCCTCGATGCCATGGCCCGCGTACCCGCCGCGCCGCCGGAGGAAGAGCAGCCAGTTCCGCTTCCGCGGAGGGGACGGAGGTGGGGACGGGCCGACCGCGTTGGGCAGGGCCAGGAACGCCAGCCGCCTGCGGTGCCGCTCGATGATGCGGTCGAGGTTCCGCAGCGCCGCGAGGCCCTGGTTCGCCATCAGGCAGTGCCCCTCGCAGGCACCTCTCCGGTCCAGGTCGGCAACGATGTTCTCCGCGTGAGCGAGGATATCCCGGGCTTCCGCGCAGTAGAGCTCCACCTCGGCGAGATCTGGCATCCTGTCCTCCGCGCTGATCGTTCCTCGGAGTCCGAGACGGCAGGGGTAAACCCGGCTTCGCGGGGCGCATCACCCGTTTGGAGGAGTCGGGCCAGATTTCAGCGGCCGCCTCCCGCGACGATCCGCGCCGTTCCTGCGACGCGGTGTGCACCGACATAGAGGCGCCTCCGCTACGGCCGCGCTCCCCGGTATCCCGCATGCTCCGCCTGCTCATCGCCGACGGCAACGATCGCGCTGCCCGCGACCGCCACGTCGCGGCCACCGGACGAACCTCGGCCGAGTCCTACGCGGCGGTGGTGCGGGACCTCGCGCCGGGCTCCGTCTGCCGGCACGTCAACGCCGCCGACGCCGACGCGGCCCTGCCGGCGGGTCTCGCGGAGTTCGATGGCCTGATCTTCACCGGCTCGACCCTCAAGGTCTCGGAGGGCACGCCGGCCGTGAACCGGCAGCTCGACCTGATGCGCGCGGCCTTCGAGGCCGGGCGCGCGGTCTTCGGCTCGTGCTGGGGAGTGCAGGTCGCCGCCACGGTGGCGGGCGGGCGCGCCGCCGAGAATCCCCGCGGGCCGGAATACGGCTTCGCCCGGGCGATCACCCCGACCGAGGAGGGCCGGACTCACGCTCTGCTGGCCGGCCGTCCGGCGACCTGGGATGCCCCGGCGATCCACTCCGACGCCGTCCTAGAGCCGCCCCTGGGCGCCCGCGTACTCGCCGGCAACCGCGTTCTCGGCATCCAGGCCCTCGAGATCCGCCGGGATCGCGGCTGGTTCTGGGGAACGCAGTATCATCCCGAGCTCGACCTCGACGAGCTGGCCGCGATGCTGCGCCTCTGCGACACCGCCATTGTCGAGGCGGGACTCGCCGAGAACTCGCGGGCCGTGGCCGCCTATGCCGACGAAGTCGCGACGCTCCAGGGCCACGACCCGGAGACCGCGCGCCGCCTGGCCTGGCGTCACGGCGTCGGGCCCGAAGTGCTGGAGGCCGGGCTCCGCCGGCGGGAGATCGGGAACTTCCTGGCGCGCCTGTCCACAGGCGAGCGCCGCCACTAGGCGACCGCGACCGGGTGGCGCGTTGACCCGCCCGGCCCCAGGTCTAGCTTCGCTCTGCGGGCCACGCCTTCCTCGGCCCGGGGAGCCAGCCAGCAGGATGAGCCAGGATTCCACGGTCGCCGTCATCGGCAGCGGGCTCGGCGGACTCGCCGCCGCGTGCGTCGCCGCCGCGCGGGGCCACCGCGTGACGGTCTACGACAAGAACGGCTGGCTCGGCGGAAAGGCGGCGGTGCTCCACGAGGGCGGCTTCCGCTTCGACATGGGGCCGACGATCCTGACCGTGCCCCGGGTGCTGGAGCGGATCTTCGCGGAGTCCGGCCGCTCGGTCCACGACTACATGGACCTGCGCCGCCTGGACCCGCAGTGGCGCTGCTTCTTCGACGACGGCACGCATATCGACCTGATGCAGGACGTCGAGCGGATGGCCGGCGACATGGAGCGCTTCGCCCCCGGCACCGGCGAGGGCTACAAGAAGTTCATCACCATCTCCGAGCATCTTCACGGCGTGTCCGAGAAATTCTTCTTCTGGAAGCCGGTCGAGGACCTGTTCGACACGATCAACATCCGCGCCAACATGAACCCGGGCACGCTGCGCGACGTACTGTCACTCCGCATGCACGCCTCGGTGGCCTCGACGATCCGCGGCAAGGTCAAGGACGCGCGGCTCGCGCAGATGCTCGACCACTTCGTGCAGTATGTCGGCTCCTCGCCCTACGGCGCGCCGGCGGTGCTCTGCGCCATCGCCCACATGCAGACGGCCGACGGCGTCTGGTACCCGATGGGCGGCACCCGCGCCGTCGCCGAGGGGCTGGCGAAGCTTGCCCAGGAACTCGGCGCCACGTGCAAGACCGACACCGAGGTGACCGGGATCGAGACCGCCAACGGCGCGGTCCGGGGCGTGCGGACGGCCGCGGGGGTCACGCCCTACGACGCCGTGATCTCCAACATGGACTCGGTCCGCACCTACCGCGAGCTCGTGGGCGGCGAGGCCGCCAAGGCCTACGCCAAGAAGAACCCCGAACCGGCCTGCTCGGGCGTGGTGCTCTATCTCGGCCTGAACAAGCGCTACGAGCACCTCAACCACCACGACTTCGTCTTCTCCCGCGACCCGGAGGAGGAGTTCGACTACATCTACAACAAGGGCGAGCCTGCCCCGGACCCCACCGCCTATCTGGCAGCTCCCTCCTCCACCGATCCGAGCGTGGCGCCCGAGGGCGGCGAGGCGCTCTACGTCCTCGTGCACACGCCGTATCTGCGGCCGCACCACGACTGGCGTCCGGACGGGCCGCTGTTCCAGAACTACCGCCGCACGATCCTCGACAAGCTCAAGCGCACCGCCGGCATGCCGGACCTCGAAGAGCGTATCGTCGTCGAGCGCCACCTCACGCCGCAGGACATCCACGAGCGCTACAAGGTCCTGAACGGCGCGATCTACGGCCTAGCCTCCCACGGGCGCGTGATGGGGGCGTTCAAGCCCGGCAACCGGTCGCGGCAGGTGCGCGGCCTCTACCTCGCGGGCGGCGCCGCCCATCCGGGGCCCGGCATGCCGATGGTGATGATGTCGGGCTGGATCGCCGCCGACGCGCATGACCAGGACGCGCGCGGCGCCCTGCGCGCCTCGGCGTGACCGCGACGCCGCCATCTCCGCCCCCCGGTGCGGGGGGCGCGAGAGGCGCGCACGGCGCCCCCCTGCCCTCGGTCTCGCCCCGGATCCGCGCCTTTATGGTGGCGTGGTTCGAGCGATACCTGCACCGCCACCTCGACGCCCTGCGGCTGCCCCTCTGGAGCACGCCACCTGACGCGAACCATCCCGGCGCGATCGTGGTCTACTGCAACCATCCGGCTTGGTGGGACGCCGCGCTGATCATCGTGCTGGGCGGCCGGCTCTATCCGGAGCGGGCGAGCCGCGCGCCGTTCGACGCCGCGATGCTGGCGCGCTACCGCATCTTCGAGCGGATCGGGGCCTTCGGCGTCGACCTCGACAGCCCGCGCGGGGCGGCGCAGTTCCTGGCAGCCGCTCGGTCGATCCTCGGAGCCCGCGACGGCATGCTCTGGATCACCGCGCAGGGCCGCTTCGCCGACGCCCGCGCGCGGCCGCTGGCCCTGCGTCCCGGCGTCGCGCGGCTCGCCGAGATCGCCCCCGACGCGCTCTTCGTCCCGCTCGCCGTCGAGTACACCTTCTGGGACGAGCGCGGCGCGGGAGCCTTCGCGGCCTTCGGGCCGGGGATCGCCGGATCCGAACTCGCCGCGCTCCCGCGCGATCAGCGCCTCGCGCGCCTGGAATCCGAACTGACCCGAACCCTCGACCGCCTGAGCGCCGACGTGATCAGCCGGGAGCCCGGACGCTTCCGCACCCTGCTTTCCGGCCGGAAGGGCGTCGGCGGCCTCTACGACCTGTGGCGGCGCCTGTCGGCCCGCCTCTCCGGCCGCCGGTTCGATCCGGCGCACCGCGCCGCGGGCGGTCAGGATCGCGCCGGATGAGACCGCCCGCGCGCGCCAGATCCCGCCCGATCCCCTATCGTGGCGCGCCCCCCTGCCGGCGCAGACGATGACCGACTCGATCCTCACGGCCCTGGCGTACCTCTGCCTCGCCACCGCCCTCCTGCCGGCCATCCTGGCGGCGGTGAATCTCGCGGTCCTGCGCCGGCCCGTGGTGGAGACTGGGGCCGGTCTCGTCTCGATCCTGATCCCGGCGCGCAATGAGGCCGGCAACATCGACGCCACCGTGCGGGCGGCGCTCGCCAGCGCCGCGGTCCCGGTGGAGGTGATCGTCGGCGACGACCATTCCACCGACGCGACCGCCGAGATCGTGCGCGCCGTCGGCGACCCGCGCCTGCGTCTCGTCCCGGTGCCGGCCCTGCCCGACGGATGGACGGGCAAGAACCACGCCTGCAGCCACATGGCCGGGCTCGCCCACGGCGACCACCTGCTGTTCATCGACGCCGATGTGCGCCTCGAGGCCGGGGCAGCCGCCGCCCTCGCGGCGCAGGCTCGCCGCACCGGCGCGGCCCTCGTCAGCGGTGTGCCCCGGCAGCGGACCGACACGGTCGGCGAGATGCTGACGGTGCCGATGATCGACTTCCTGCTCCTCGGCTTCCTGCCCGTGCCGCTGATGCGCCGCCTGTCCGACCCGTCGCTCGGCGCGGCCTGCGGTCAACTGATCCTGATGGATCGGGGGGCCTACGCGGCCACCGGTGGCCACGGCGCGATCCGCACCTCCCTGCACGACGGAGTCCGCCTGCCCCGCTTGTTCCGGGCCGCGGGCTACCGGACGGATCTCGTGGCCGCCGCCGCGCTGGCCACCTGCCGGATGTACGACGGCTTCGCCCAGGCCTGGGCCGGCTTCTCCAAGAACGCCCACGAGGGCATGGCCACGCCCCGCGCCCTTCCGATCTGGACCTTGCTCCTCGGCTGCGGTCAGATTCTGCCGCCGCTCCTCGTCCTGGCCGGTCTGCTCGGGCTGCTGCCGGCCTCCGCCCTGACCCCGGCCGCCCTGGCACTCGGCCTGTCCCTGGCGACCCGAACGGCCGTCACCGTCGCGGTCCGGGCCCCGTGGGCGACGATCCCGCTCCATCCCGCGGCGGTCGCGGTGGCCCTGGCGATTCAGTGGAACGTGCTCCTGCGCCGTGAACGGGCCGGCGCAGCGACCTGGAAGGGCCGCAGCTATCCGGTGAGCGGCGGCTGACCCGCACGGGCCGGCGGAACGAGCGTCGCCGGCCCGCGCCGTGCTTCACGGCTGGGACGGCTGGCACGGATCGGTGGAGCGGGCCTTTCCGACCTGCGGCTTCAGCGAGACGATGAGTTGCACGTTCGGCACGTCGCCGACCTGCCGGGTCAGGTGTCCGACATGGCCCTCAGGCCCCTGCGGTGTCGATCCCATATCGGCGTTGAATTCCACCTCGCCGGGGCCCTGCTCCAGCACCGACCCGTCCGTAGCCTCCACGGACCAGCGGCCCGACAGGGTGATCACCCATTGGAGACCCGGCGCCGTGTGCCACGTACCGACATAGCCGACCGGCAGGACCGCGTACTTGATCGACGTCACCTCACCCGGCGGGAAGCCGACATATTGCGGCGCTGCCGGAGGCGCGTAGCTCTTGAAGATGAAGTTCTTCAGGTCGCAATACTGGACATGGCTGTGGCCCTTGTCGTCGGCATAGAGGACACCGTACCGCAAGGCGGGCGGATCGGCCGATGCGAGGCCGGCGGGACCGGACGGCGCCGGCGCGACGGTCATCAGCGGCTCGCTCTTCGGCGCCCCGGCCGCTTGCGCATGCACGGCGCCCGCGACTGCGGCGAGCAGGACCAACCCCAACCGTCCTGCATTCCTGAAACGTCCCATGATTTTCCTCCGCGTCGCATCGCGTGCGGTGTACGCACGGAGGTTTTCTAGCCAAGCACACCAGATGAATTCAATCTTCTACTCCAATCGCTCAGTATAAATTCTCGTTCCATAATTCAACATCGGATATCTTTCGTATAGATTCGTATATTTATGTCTTTTTAATTCGACTCCACGACTACGCCAATGGCACCAGTGTCTGACGAGCCATTGTGGCGCCCGCACCGACGGCAAAGCGCGCTTGTCCACAGCCGTCTGGACCCTGTCCGGCACACTGCCGGAACCGGCCGGAAGGGTCAGGGTGGGAAGCAGCGCGGCGCAGTCTGCCGGATCAGTCCGCCTGGGTCCCGTTCTCGAACGGCTTGTCAGGCGACACGGCAAACTGACCCCCTGACGCCATGAGGACCTGACCCCCTCGATGAGCGAGGAGGTCGAGATGATCAGGAACGAAGATCAGGCTCTTGAGCGGACAGACGATCCGCGGAGGGCCGAGATGAAGACGCCGGACGACGTATCGGCGATGGTGCGGCTGAAGGCGCTGGGCTGGGGTG
This sequence comes from Methylobacterium oryzae, assembly GCF_021398735.1. Lineage (NCBI taxonomy): Bacteria > Pseudomonadati > Pseudomonadota > Alphaproteobacteria > Hyphomicrobiales > Methylobacteriaceae > Methylobacterium > Methylobacterium oryzae. The sequence goes on along the minus strand of NZ_CP090349.1, from coordinate 1,035,955 downwards.
CCAAGCGGATCGCGACCGAGCTCGGCTGTTCGAAGAACACGGTCAAGCACTGGCTCCGTCAGGGTGATTGGCGCCCCTCTAAAACGCCTTCACGATCGAAGCGGCTCGACGGCTTGACGGACTGGTTGGCCGAACGGTTCCGGCAGCATGCCGGCAACGCCGACGTCGTGCGCCAGGACCTCGCCAACGAGAAGGACATCCACGTCAGCCTGCGCACCGTGGAACGGGCTGTGGCGCCGTTGCGGCGGGACCTGGTGATCGCCGCGCGGGCGAGCGTGCGGTTCGAGACGCGGCCAGGCGAGCAGATGCAGATCGACTTCGGCGAGCGGCGGATCGAGATCGGCGGTGTGCCAACCCGGGTCTCGCTGTTCGTTGCGACGCTCGGTTACTCGCGTCGACTGCACGTGCGCGCCTTCGGCCACGAGCGGCAGGAGGACTGGTTCGCCGGATTGGAGAGCGCCTTCCAGGCCTTCGGCGGTGTGCCGCGTGAGGTGCTGCTCGACAATGCCCGCGCCCTGGTCCTGCACCATGACCCGATCAGCCGCGAGGTCATCCTGCATCCGCGGTTGCACGCCTTCTCCCGGCATTGGGGCTTCCGGGTGCGGGCCTGCGCCCCGTACCGGGCGCGCACGAAGGGCAAGGACGAGCGCGGCGTTGGCTACGTCAAAAGGAACGCTGTAGCCGGCCACCGCTTCGCGAGCTTTGCCGCCCTGGAGGCGCATCTCGATGCCTGGACGCGGGATGTGGCCGACCGGCGCGCGCACGGCACGACCGGTGAGGCGCCGGGCGCGCGGTTCGCCCGGGACGAGGCCCGGGCGCTGCAGCCCCTGGCGGGCGTGCCGCCGTTCTCCGCCGCACGCGATCTCGTGCGCCGGGTCGGGGCAGACTGCGCGGTCAGCGTCGACGGCAACGCCTACTCGGTGCCGTGGCGGCTGATCGGCGAGCGGGTTCGCGTCACCGTGAGCGGAGCGGTGGTGCGCGTCCACCACGGCGGACGTGAGGTCGCCGTGCACGCCGCGTTGAAGGGGCGCCACGGCCGTGTCGTCGACGATGCCCATCTGGCCGGGCTTGTGGGTAGCCGAGAGCGACCGGCTCACCGGCTCGACCCGTCGCCCATCATGCCGCCGGCGCTGTTGCGGCCGCTGGCCGAGTACGAGGCGGTCGCCGGGGGAGGCTTCTGATGGACCATGACCACCTCACCCTGCTGCTCGACCGCCTGAAGCTGACGGCCATGCGCGATCAGCTCGATAGCCTGATCGACGAGGCCGGCCGGGGCGAGCTGACGATCCGTGAGGCGCTGACCCTGTTCTGCGAGCGTGAGGTCGCTCGGCGTGACCAGCGCCGCATCGACATGGCCTTTGGTCTGGCTCGCTTCCCCTTCGTGCGGGACCTGACCGGCTTCGACTTCGGCGCCCAACCCTCGCTGGACAAGGCGCAGATCCGTGAACTCGCCACCGGCCGCTTCATCGCCAATGGCGAGGCGGTGCTGTTCCTCGGGCCGCCCGGCGTGGGCAAGACGCACTTGGCGGTGGCGATCGGGCGCGCGGCGATTGTGGCCGGCTATGGCGTGCTGTTCACCCCGGCCACGACGCTCGTGGCGCAGCTGGCCAAGGCGCATGCTGAGGGTCGGTTGGAGGAGCGGCTGACGCACTACGCCAAGCCGAAACTGCTGATCATCGACGAGCTCGGCTATCTGCCGTTCGAGCCGGATGCCGCGCATCTGTTCTTCCAGCTCGTCAGCCGCCGCTACGAGCGGGGCGCGATGCTGGTGACGTCGAACCGAGCGGTAGGCGAGTGGGGGAGCGTGTTCGGCGATGCGGTGGTGGCCACCGCGATCCTCGATCGGCTGCTGCACCACAGCCACGTCGTCACCATCCGCGGCGACAGCTACCGGCTTCGTGAGAAGCGTCGCAGCGGCCTCCTGCAAAAGGCGGCTGCGGTCCCCCAACCCACACCCGTCTAGGCGTGGGAAATTAGCATGGGGGTCAGATCCTCATGACGCGAAGAGGTCAGTTCCGGATGTCGCTTGATACGGCTCACCGGGCTGCGTCTCCGCCAGGATCCAGGCGGCCGTGTCGGCGTCCGCCCCGGCGACCGGCAGATGCAGGATGATCGGCGTGTCGTAGGGGTGGCGGGCCTTCAGCGCGACCGCCAGCGCGTCGGCCAGACCTTCGCGGCTCTTGAGGATGGCTGCGACCTCGGCACCGCGCTCCACCGCACCCTTCCAGCTGTAGACGGACTGCATGCCCGGCAGCACGTTGATGCAGGCGATGAGTCGCTCGCGGACCAGCGCCTCGCCGATGTTCAGCGCCGAGGCGAGGTCGGGAAAGGTGGTGTAGACGAGGAGCGGACGCTCCATGCTATGCCTCCAATTGCGCGTGTGCTCGCGGAGTGAGGCGCATGCCGGGCAAGGACGTCAACCGGGCGGTTCGCTCGTCAGACTGGAGCCGTGACGTGAACCCTGAGGCGATCCCGACGCGCCTGCGCGGCTGCGCCTGATCCATGCCGCGTTTCCAGAAGATCGCCTTCGTGGCGAGCCCGACCGGCTACGCCCGCGAGGCCGCGGCCGCCCTGATGCGGCGCTACGACCACGTCCCGCCCGAGGAGGCCGACGTCGTCGTGGCCCTGGGCGGTGACGGCCTGATGCTCCAGGTGCTGCACCGCTTCATGGACCACCCGAAGCCGATCTACGGGATGAACCGCGGCACGGTCGGCTTCCTGATGAACGAGTTCCGCGACGACGACCTCCTGGAGCATCTGGAGAACGCCCAGCGCAGCGTCATCCACCCGCTCGTGATGGACGTGCTCGACACGGAGGGCCGATCCCACCGGGCGCGGGCGATCAACGAGGTCTACCTGCTGCGCCAGACCCACCAGACCGCCAAGCTGAAGATCGCCGTCGACGGCAATGTCCGGCTCGACCTGCTGATCGCCGACGGCGTGCTCGTCGCCACCGCGGCGGGCTCCACGGCCTACAACCTGTCGGTCGGGGGACCGATCCTACCGCTCGACGCCAAGCTTCTGGCGCTGACACCGATCTCGGCCTTCCGCCCCCGGCGCTGGCGCGGCGCACTTCTGCCGGACTACGCCCGGATCCGGATCGACGTCCTCGACGCCCCGCACCGCCCGGTCGCGGCGGTGGCCGACCACACGGAGTTCCGCCGGGTCTGCACGGTGGAGACGTCCCTCGACCGCGCCACCGAGCTCGTGCTGCTGCACGATCCCGGCCACAGCCTCGACGAGCGCATCCTGCGGGAGCAATTCGGGTGAGTCTGCATATCCGGGCCGCGCAGGCGGCCGACCACGCGGCCATCACCGGCATCATCGTGCCGACCATCCGGGCCGGTGAGACCTACGCGCTGGACCGCGACCTCGGCGAGGCCGAGGCCCTCGCGTACTGGACCGGCCCCGACCGCGAGACCTTCGTGGCCGAGCAGGCAGGGACGGTGCTCGGCACGTACTACCTGCGCGCGAACCAGGCTGGCGGGGGCGCCCATGTCGCCAATTGCGGCTTCATGACGGGAGCGGCCACCCTCGGCCGCGGGGTCGCGCGGGCCATGTGCGCGCACGCCCTCGATCGGGCGCGGGCGCGGGGCTTCGCGGCGATGCAGTTCAACTTCGTGGTGAGCACCAACGCCCGGGCCGTCCGGCTCTGGGAGAGCTTCGGCTTCGACGTGGTCGGCCGGCTGCCGGGCGCCTTCCGGCACCCGACGCTCGGGCCGGTCGACGCGCTGGTGATGTTCCGGACGCTCTGAGGCGTCCGGATCAGGCCTGCGGGGCGGCGACGAGATCACCCTCGCGGATCGCCCGCTCGCCGGTCTTCGTCCGGATCCGATAGCTCGGCTCGCCGGTCTGATCCGCCGGCATCAGCCGCAGGATCTCGAACACCTCGGCCTCGCCCGTCTCGCCCGGGATGCCCAGGCGGGACCGGCAGACGCGCTCGCCGACCTTGAACTTGTGGGACATGCCGAGCTCCTGGACGGGCATCGCTGCGGAACGCGCCTCAGCGCTTCTTCTGAGCCTTCGCCTTGCGGGCGAGATAGCGCGCGTCGCGCTGGGCCTTCTGCTCGGCCTGCAGGGCCTTGGCGCGCTCCTGGGCGGCCAGCTGCTCGGCGTGCTTGCGCTCGATCTCGGCGAGGCGTTCCGCCTCGGCGAGGGCGGCGGCGCGCTCGATCTCGGCCTGACGCTGGGCGGCGCGCTCGGCAGCGCGGACTTCGCGGGCATCGACCACAGCGCGGCGGGCGGATTGGCGGGCGAGGACGGCCGGGTCGTCGGCGGACGGGCGGGCCCGGAACCGGGCCAGCATCTCGGAGCGCGCCTTGGCGGCAGTCTCGAGGCGATCGGCGACACCCTGCTTGTTCAAAAAGCTCACAGACACTCCTGGATCGGATGCGGCGAAGGCCGTCACCCGCAGAGGGGGGGGGGTTAGAAACACGATGGCAGATACGAAGAAGCCGCTCCCAGAGGAGCGGCTTCCGGAGAAACGCTGAGGACGACGATCAGGCCGTCTGGAGCTGACCGGCGGACTGCTTGCCGCTGCGACGGTCGGTCTCCAGCTCGTACGTGACCTTCTGGCCCTCGTTCAGGCCGCGCAGGCCGGCGCGCTCGACGGCCGAGATGTGGACGAACACGTCCTTGCCGCCGTCATCCGGCTGGATGAAGCCGTAGCCCTTGGTCTCGTTGAACCACTTGACGGTTCCGGTGCTCATGGAAGTCCTTGATCTTCGCAGGCATAGTGAGAGATGGCACCCGCCCGAACGAGGGGGCGCCGGCATCGACCGATAGCGATAGGAAAGTCAGAACCGCCCTGCGAAGGCGTAACGGTCCAAGATATCCGGACACGTGCCGATGCGGTAGAAGTAGACCGCCGGCGGTTCTTTGGCAAGCGCAGAGAAATATTTCCCTCGGCCAGCGCCGGAGCGATGCGGGAAACTCTTTCCGGAAATTCCGGTTGAGCGGCGCCGGAACGGTCGCTTGAACAACGGGATAAGGGATTTCAATACGGCGCGTCCGCGCGAAAGCTGTGCTGCCGACCGGACGATCGGACGCGGCCGACATGGGCCCCGTGACGCGGGTTCGCTCAGGCCGGGACGAGGCGCAGGATCCCTTCGCCGCGCCGGTGGCCGACGGCCGTCACGGCGACCTCGCGCGCACCGCCGGCGGCGACGAGGGCGGCGGCGAGGGCCGCCCCGAACGGCGCCGCCACTTCGAGTCCGTGCCCGATCACGTCCCCGAGGGCGCGCCGGCGCGCGCCCGGTGCGAGCCGCGCCAGCGCGTCCCGCTCCTCCGCGGTGATCGGGGCCACCCCGGTAGCGCCGGAGAGGACGGTGTCGGGAGCCGAGAGGCCGGCCTGTCGCCAGAGCGTCTCGAGGCTGCCGGCGACACTGCCCGGCGCGCGCCGGGTCCGATCGCTCGCCACCGGCTCCAGCCGGGCCAGGGCGCGGGCGCCGCGCGCCGCGGCGTGGGCGGCGGATTCGAGCATCAGGAAGGCCGCGCAACTCCCGAGGATGAACCCGCCCGCCCCGCCACCGGACTCGCCCCGCGCGAAGACCGGGCGGTAGGCGTCGCGGGCGAGGTAGCCGCCCATCTCGTGGATCACCAGAACGTCCGGCCGCTCGGCGCTGTAGGAGCCGCCGACCAGGATCGCGTCGATCTGGCCCGACGCCACCCGTGCCTGGGCGATCCGCAGGGCGTCGACCCCGGCGGATTCCTCGCCCATGAACGTGCGCGAGGCGCCCGTCACCCCGTGCACGATGGCGATGTTGCCGGCGAGCAGGTTCGAGAGCTGGGCGAGGAACAGGGTCGGGCGGAGATCGTTCTGGAGCCGCTCGTTCAGGTAGGCGCCCGGATCGGCGGCGTCGCGCAGGCCGGTCAGGATCGCTCCGTCCGCCGCGTAGTCGCGCTCGCCGCCGCCCGCGGCCACGACGAGGTGGAGCGCCTGCTTGAAGGCGGCGTCGTCCTTCACGCCCGCCGCGTCGAGGGCGAGGCCGGCGGCGTAGACGCCGAGCCGCTGCCACGCCTCCATCTGGCGCTGGTCGCTGCGCTTGGGGATCTGGCCGTCCCAGACGATCGCCGGGGCCGGATGGACCGGATAGGGCGCGAAGGTCTCGCTGTCGGTGCGCGGGGCCGCCTCATCGGCGAGGGCGGCCAGGTGGGCGTCAATGCCCTCGCCCGCGCAGGAGACGAGGCCGAGGCCGGTGACGACGACGGGGCGGCTCATGGCTGGCTCATGGCTGGCTCAGGGCTCGCGTTCGGCCGGAGCCGGATCGGGGAACAGGCCGATGGTCCGCGCGCGCTCGCGCATCGGCGCGTCGAGTCCGTCCGGGAACGGCATGGTGCGGAAGCGGAGTTCCGCGTCGCACAGCGCCTTGCCGTCGTGGCTGATCGCCGCCTTGGTCACCGCGTAGCCCGAGCCGTCGTGCTCGAGGGTGGCCGTGACGAGGAGGTCCGCGCCGGGCCCGACGAAGGACCGGAAGCGCGCCTTGTCGACCCCGGTGAGGAACGGCATCCGGGCGAAGTCGAGATGGGCGAGCACGAGGTACCCGGAGGCCTGGGCCATCGTCTCGGTCAGGAGCACACCCGGCACGAGGGGGTGGCCGGGGAAGTGGCCCTCGAAGACCGGGCTCGCCATCGGCACCCGGGCGAGCGCCTCGATGCGGCCGGCGGCCCTGTCGAGGAGCCGCACGGAGTCGATCATCTCGAAGTATTCGAGGCGCATGACGGGTCGGATCGGCCTCGGTTCAGACCTTGGCGGCCTTCTCGGCCACGAGGCCGTCGATGCGCGCGCACAGGTTCTTGAGGACGAAGTACTCCTCGGCCGGGACCTTGCCCTCGTTGACCTCCTGGGTCCACCGCTCGAGTGGCAGCTTGATCCCGAAGGCCTTGTCGACCGCGAAGGCGATGTCGAGGAAGGCGAGGCTGTCGATGCCGAGGTCGTCGATGGCGTGACTCTCGGGCGTGATCTTGTCCCGCGGGATGTCGGCGGTCTCGGCAATGATGTCGGCCACGCGCTCGAAGGTGGCGCTGCCGTGGGCGGGCTCGTCGGACATGTCTTCTCGCGGGCTGTTCGAGTTCCGGATCGGTCGTGCGGGAGCCCCCTCGCCGCCCGGGCGGCCGCCCGACGCGTGGACGGGGCCTGGAACGCGGCCCGGTCGAATGGCGGCGACCTCTACACGAGGGTGTCAGAAGCGGCAACCGCGGCGCTTCCCCGGCGTTTCAGCGCCTGTCCACAGGCGTGCGCCGCCGGGTGCGGGGACGCGCGTACGCTCCGGCCGCGCCGGCCCTAGCTTGACGGCGAGACGAGGCGCGTCCTCAGGAGACCAGACGGATGCCACCGATCACCAAGCCCGCCGCCCCGCCGGCGCGCGTCGAGACGCCGCCCCTGCCGCCGCAGGAGCGCGCGCGCTCCCAGGGAGCGGCCCGGGTCCTGCTGGTCCTGACCCTGACGGCGCTCGGCCTCTGGATCCTGCACGAGTTCCTGCCGGCGCTCGCCTGGGCGGTGGTCCTGGCGATCGCCCTCTGGCCTGTCTACCAGCGGCTCGAGCACCGTTTCCCGCCGGGCAAGCACAACATCCTCCTGCCCACGCTGATGACCGCGGCCGTGGCGCTGGTCTTCCTGGCGCCGCTCGCGATCCTCGGCATCCAGGCCGCCCGCGAGGCCCACGACGTGGCCGAGTTCGTTCGGAACGCCGAGGCGAACGGGGTGCCGGCGCCGGAATTCCTGCAGCACCTGCCCTACGGCGCCGCGCAGGCGACCGCGTGGTGGAACGACAATCTCGGCCACGCGCAGGCGGGCTCCGACCTGCTGCGCCGGTTCGAGAACCACTCGGTGCTCGGGGCCTCCCGCAATGTCGGCCGCGAGGTGCTGCACCGCATCGTCCTGTTCGGCTTCAGCCTCGTGGCGCTGTTCTTCCTGTTCCGCGACTGGCGGACGGTGCGGGACCAGTCGCTCACCGCCTGCCACCGGCTGTTCGGGCCGCGCGGCGAGCGCGTCGCCCGCCAGATGGTGGCCTCCGTGCACGGCACGGTCGACGGGCTGGTGCTGGTCGGCCTCGGCGAGGGCTTCGTGCTCGGGATCGTCTACCACTTCGCGGGCGTGCCCCACCCGGTCCTGCTCGGCGCCTTCACGGCGGTGGCGGCGATGATCCCGTTCGGCGCCGCCGTGGCCATCGCGATCGCGGCGCTCCTCCTGGTGGCGGCCGGGTCGGTGACGGCGGCTCTCGTGGTGGCGGCGGCGGGCCTCGTCGTGACTTTCGTGGCCGACCACTTCATTCGCCCGGCGCTGATCGGCGGCACGACCAAGCTGCCCTTCCTGTGGGTGCTCCTCGGCATCCTCGGCGGCGTCGAGACCTTCGGGCTCCTCGGCCTGTTCCTAGGGCCGGCCGTGATGGCCGCCCTGGTCCTCCTCTGGCGGGAATTCACCGAGGGACAGGACGCGACGGCCTGAGCCGCCGGAGCGGCTAGTCGGCCGCGCTCGTGCCGGCCGCGGCCTCGACTCGGCGCCGGTCCTGGCGCCAGTCGGCCGGCTTCTCGAAGGTGCCGGCCCAGATGCCGCGGCGGGTCGCCCAGGCGTGGCCCTCCTGGCGGATATAGGGAGCCGTCACTTGACGGTTGGCCAGCGCCAGGCCCTGCCCGACCATCCAGGCGGACAGGTCCTCACCGTGGACGTGGCAGATCCCGGTGACGCGACCGGGCACGCCGCCCTCCCGCCGCTCGCACGTGACCGCGCCGCCGCCGATCCGCGCGCGCAGGGCCTGCGCGGCCTTGCTGCCGCAGCGATACTCCTGGCCATTGGCGGTCTCGCAGCGCTGCGCGGTCTCGGGGGCGTCGATACCGTAGAGGTTGATACGCGTGCCCTGCACCTCGATCGTGTCACCGTCGATCACGGTCGCGGGGCCGCTGACCGTCCCGGCCGCGGCCGCGGGGCCGCAGAGGAGGAGCAGGGCGAGCATCGGTCTGATCATAGCGGGAATGTCCACGCGCGTGGCGAGTCAGCTGGTGACGGGGGCGTCGAGGCCGCGACGGTGCCCGGCCAATGTGGCGAATTTGCCGGGTGACCGAATCGGCCTCGCGAGCGCGATGCCGAGTTTCGACCGCCGTGGTTGCCAAAGCGTTCCGCCCGTCGGAGCGAAGCTTGGCAACGGAACGACGGCCCGGAGCCGCTCGTTATGAAACATGACCTTTCTCAAGACCCTGCTGGCCAGCCTGGCCCTGTGCGCGGCTCTCCTCGTCTGGGCCGGCCTCTCGATCGGCCCGGAGCGGCCGACGGACCGGACCAGTCCGGGCCTGACCACCGCCGCGGTGCTGGCCAGCGACGGCATGGGGCCGGACGGTCGACCGGGCGAGCCGGCCGCGGCCCCCGGCGGCCCGGATCGGGGTGATCTGGATCGAGCGGCTCTGGACCGGCTCGCAAAGCGGGTCTCCGGCGAGGTCCGCGACGCGTCCGCCGCGGGGACGCCGGCCGGCTGACCGGTCAGGAATCCGCGCCTCGCCCGCTCAGGTCCGGTACTTGCCGTTGCGCTTGATGAGCACGCGGGTGCCCACCGGCACGCGCTCATACAGGTCGGCGATATCCTCGTTCAGCATCCGAACGCAGCCCGACGACATCTGCTCGCCGATGCTCCAGGGCTCGTTGGTGCCGTGAATGCGGAACAGGATGTCGCGGTTGCCCTGGTAGAGGTAGAGGGCGCGCGCGCCGAGGGGATTGTCGAGGCCGCCCTTGCGGGTGCGCGGCAGGTCGGGATGCAGCGAGACCATCGTGACGGTCGGGCTCCAGTCCGGCCAGACGCCCTTGCGCCCGACCCGCGCCTCGCCCTTCCAGGAGAAGCCGGCCTTGCCGACGCCGACACCGTACTGCATCGCCGTGCCGTCGGCCTGGACCAGGACGAGCTGCCGCTTGTCGATGTCGACCACGATCGTCCCCGGCTGCTCGGGGCCGTTGTAGCTCACCTGCTGGCGGCGGTACTTCGGATCGAGGCGCTGGGTGTCGACCAGCGGAATGTCGAAGGGCTTGTCGGGCTTGCTGCCGACGTACCACGCCGCCTCGTCATCCTGGGCGACCTGGACCGGACGGGTCTGGCAGGCCGCGAGGGGCGCGATCGCCACGACGGCGAGGAGGATTCGCGAGAGAACGATCCGGCGCAGGCGGCTCCAGGCCGAGGGAAGCGTGGCGATCATAGGTCCTGTCGTGCGGGATACGGTCGTCGCGCCATGCCTACCGCCTCTGCGCCTGTGACGATGTAGCTTTTGCGCCGCAGCCGGCCGTGCGCGGGCCGCTCCCACGGCCACGGTTGTGCCCTAATTCTGAATCGCAGCGGTGCTCTACTGCGCCCGGAGCGGAGGTGAACGATGGCCGAGACCGAAACTCTTCCCACCGAGGCGACGGTCACTCCCGATGTCCCGCTCAGCCCGGCGATACACCTCGATCACTGCGTGATCCACGTGAGCGACTGGGCACGCTCGAACGCCTTCTACCGCGACGTGGTGGGTGCCGAGATCCTCGCGCGCGGTCCCGGCTTCGCCTACCGGTTCGGCGGCGTCCAGCTCAATTGCCACGGGCCGGGCGTCGAGTCGGTACCGGTCGCGGCGAAACCCGTCCAGCCGGGCAACAGCGACCTGTGCTTCCGCTGGTCGGGCGCGATCGAGACCGCCATCGCGCATCTCGAGGCCGCCGGGGTCCCGGTGGAACTCGGCCCGGTGGAGCGGCACGGCGCCGCGGGCGCTGGGATCAGCGTCTACTTCCGGGATCCCGACGGCTCGCTCCTGGAATTCATCACCTACGCGGGATGATCAGCCCCGGCTCTCGGCCAGCGCCTGGTTGGTCTGCTCCAGCCGCAGCGCCAGCACGCGCATCAGGGCGATGCTGATCTGTGGAAACTGGGCCAGCAGTTCCAGGAACACCCCGCGGTCGATACGCAGGGCGGTCACCGCGGATTGCGCCGTCACGGTGGCGGAGCGGGGCTGCTCGGCCAGGATGCCCATCTCACCGACGAGGGCGTCCTGGCCGAGGAGCGCCAGCCGCACCGGGCCGGCGGGACCGTCGATGCTGACGTCCGCCGTACCCGAGAGGATCACGTAGGCCGCATCCGCGACGTCGCCGCGGGCGAAGAAGCGTTGCCCCGGCTCGAAATGCACCCGCTCGCTGGTGAAGGCCAGGAGCTTCAGGCGCGCCGGTTCCACCTCGCGGAACAGCGGCACCTGCTTCAGGGAGGAAACCTCGGTGTCGAGGGTCATTCGGGGGCTCCGCGACGGGTCTCACGCCCAGGACGGCGGGGCCGGACGGGCCCGCTTATCCATGCGGTTCGTCAGGCACTTGTCCAGCCCCGCGCCTTACGCAACCTGTCGGTGTGGTCTTGGCGCCCTCCTGGCACTGTGCCTCGTCCTGTCGCCAGAGCCGGCAGCGGCCCGCCTCGTCAAGGCCGACCTCGCCCGCGTCGCGGTCGCGCCGCCCCCGGGTGCCCGGGCCCCGCTCGACCTCGCCGCCACCGACGCGCGCACCGACCGGCCGACCACCCTCGGGCAGGCCCTGGGCGGCCGCGCGGCCCTTCTGCTGCCGGTGGATTACACCTGCGGGAATGTCTGCGACCCCATGCTGTCCCTGTCGGTGGAGGCGCTGGCGGCCACCGGCCTGCCGATCGACGACTACGCCCTCGTGCTGGTCGGGATCGATCCCCGCGACGACGCCGCGGCCGCCCGGCGCATGCTGGCGGAGACGCTCGGGGATCGGGCGGGATCCGTCCGGCCCCGGGCGCTCATCGTGTCGGACGCCGCGCTCGCGCGCCTCACCGGCGCGCTGGGCTATGAAGCTGTCTACGATGCCGGGACCGACAGCTTCGCGCATCCCGCGGCGGCGCTTCTCCTCACCGCCGACGGCCGGGTAGCCCGTGCGCTGTCGCCCCTGGCGCTGACCGGGCGCGACCTGCGCCTCGCCCTGACGGAAGCCGGCGAGGGCCGGGTCGGCAGCATCGCCGACCGGCTCACCCTGCTCTGCTACGGCTACGATGCCGCGCGCGGCGTCTACACGCCCCTCATCCAGCGGATCCTGACGGTGGCCGGGATCGTCACGATCCTGGCGATCGCCCTTCTCGTCGCGGGCCTGACGCGCCTCGCGCACCGGCGCCGGACCTGAGAACGCCCTCGCCCGGCTCAGCGCTTCGTCGAGAGCCCCTGTCCCCCGGGAGGGGGCGCGTCGCGCTTGAGACTGGCATTCAGGTGCGGCGAATCCGTCGGCTCCTCGCGGGTGGTCGGGGTGGCGGAATCTTCCGGCGCGGGCATCGGCGGCAGCGGCGGCGTGTTGGGCTGCGTGGCCTGTGCCCCCGGAGCGGCATCCTTGACCATGTTGCGGTTCGTCATGCGCGAAAACCCTTCTCTCGTGCCGTGAGGCCGCGCCGTCCGCCCGGGACGAGTCGCCGGGCCTCCGGGCCTGTCGGACCCGACGCGGACTTCAACCAAGGTCGAATGTCGACCAACGCGGCACACAAGTCGGGGTTGCTGCCAAGCTTAGCTGTCGGAAGCTTGAGCAGGTCTCGGGACAGGAACCTTGGTTATTGCTGAAGGTTGTTGCGGGGTGAAGCGAAGCCTGAGGAGGAACTGATGGCGTCCGGAAATTCGACCTCGAAGCGAGGCTTTGCCTCGATGGACCTGGAGCGGCAGCGCGAGATCGCCAGCAAGGGCGGCCGCAGCGTTCCGGCCGAGAAGCGCTCCTTCTCGCAGGATCGTGAGCTCGCCTCGTCCGCCGGCCGCAAGGGCGGTCAGTCCACGGGGACCGGCCGGGCCGAGTGAGGCCGCTGCCGTTCCGTACCGCGTAGCGGCGCCGCGTCCCTCGGGACGGGCGCCGTTTTCGTTTCAAGTTTAGGCCGCGGATCGCGATCTAGGGCCGATCCACACAGCAGAAGGCCCCGCCGAGACGGCGGGGCCTTCTGCTTTCCAGTCCTTGTCGGCGCCGATCAGGAAATGCAGCGGCCAGGGGTCATGCGACGCGCCTCGGGACCGACCAGGGAGCTCAGCGCCGCCTCGCACCCCTCGCGCATGCGCCGCGGCGGCTGCCGCAGGATCGGCTTGATCTCCAGATCCTGCGCCTCACCGGCCACCGGGGCGTTCCGGCTGTCGAGGCGCTGCACCCCCGCCACCCGCGTCGGGCTGATCGACAGCGACACGGGTCGCATCCCGGGCAGCGGCGCCGAAATGGTCTGCGCGGTCGGGACCGGCATCGTCCACCGATCCGCCGTGTCGCGAACCACCGGCTGGACCAGAACGGTGAGAAGAGCCGCAGGAGCACTCACGCCCAGGATGAAACCAGACCGCAGCATCGCCCCGACCTCATTGCGAGAGCTTGACAGGATGTTCGTACAACGCGCCCTGCAATCGCAGGTTCCTAGACTGTCTCGCGTCTACGAAGCCTGAGTATTCGAACGCAGCCCGGCTGTTGGTGCGGCGGCGCACGCCCGCTATCCACAGCCCCGGCTCGTTGCACAAAAGGCACGCCCCACGAAAAATCGCCCCTCCTGGAACCTCCCGCGCCGGCACCCGTTCTCTGTGCACCCGGCCACCTGGTCCTCCCCGCATTCCCCTTGTGCATCGGCCGGAACCTTCGCGACGGGCTGGAGCTCTCTCCGGCCCGTTTTTTTGTGCGCGGCGACCGACGAGGGCGTGCGGACCGACAACGAAAAAGCCCCGGCGTGAGCCGGGGCTTTTTCGTTGTCGTCACTCTCGGTCGCGGGCGCCCCGGGTCACTCCCGGGGGCGAACCGCCAAGCCTGACCTCAGGCCGGATCTCAGGCCGTCTTGGCTTCCCGCCGACGGGCGGTCTGCTGGAAGAACAGCGCCTGGCTGATCACCGCCGAGACGTTGGCGGGCTGGAACGGCTTGGCGATCAGGAACGCCGGCTCGGGCCGCTCACCGGTGAGGAAGCGCTCGGGATAGGCGGTGATGAAGATCACCGGCACCTCGAAGGATTTCAGGAGGTCGTTCACGGCGTCGAGGCCGGAGGAGCCGTCGGCGAGCTGGATGTCGGCCAGGATCAGGCCGGGGCGCTTGCCCTCGCCGGCGATCTTGATCGCTTCGGTGCGGGTGCGGGCGACACCGATGACGTTGTGGCCGAGACCCTCGACCAGCGCCTCCAGATCCATCGCGATCAGGGGCTCGTCCTCGATGATGAGGATCTCGGTCGCCATGTCGGCGGCGAGCTCGCGACCAGCCTCGTCCACGAGGTCGCGAACCTCGGACACGTCGACGCCCAGAATGATCGCCGCGTCCTCCTCGGAGAAGCCCTCGAGGCAGGAGAGCAGGAAGGCCTGGCGAGGCAGCGGGGTGATCTGGCCGAGGCGGACCTCCGCCGGCAGATCGTGCTGGACCTGCTCGCTGCGGCCGTTGACCGAGAGCGAGTTCCAGATCCGCGTGAAGACGCGGAACAGGTCGGCCTTGATGTTGGTGCTGCGACCGAGCGTGTCCGGCTCGTTGACGAGGGTCTCCAGGGTGGCGGCGACGTACGCGTCACCCGCCACTTGGCTACCCGTGAGCGCGCGCGCGTAGCGGCGCAGGTACGGCAGGTGCTGTACCACGAGTTGCGATGTCGACATTCGATCCCCTGTGCCTCGCCGTGTTGCCCGGCCGCGAGCGCCTCGATCCGTCACCGAGGGCCTGCCGGGGCCGGCTTTCTGTCCTGCGCAGCCTACCGCCCAACGCGGAGGCCCGCACTCCGTTCCACCCCCCAGCGGAACCGATGCCGGCGCGCAGGCGTTGCCGGCGCAGCCATGGCGTATGTCGAGCCGCAGCACAATGCGGCCGGGCCGACTTCGGCAACAAGGGGCGTGTTGATGGTGGACCAGGGAAAGGAGGCCGGTCTTCGCGCGCGCGATCCGCACGTCGAGACCGCTTCGGATCGCTTGTCGGAGTCCGAGAACAGCTCCGGCGGTACGGCCGCTTCCGACCCGTCCGACCGCTCCAGGAGCAAGGGCGGCCTCAGCGATCAGACCCGGAACCGCATCGCCGCGCAGCTGCGCGCGATGTACGACACGGTCACGCAGCAGCCCGTACCCGATCGCTTCGCCGAACTGATCGCCAAGCTCGACAGCGCCGACCGCAAGGCCTGAAACCGCTCGTCCCGTCACCGGGACAATCCACCCCTGCAACGGCGCGATGGCAGCGCCGCGATGGAAAAAGCCGCCGCCCTGCGGCGACGGCTCTTCCGTGGGTCCGTGCGCCGGCCCGCTGAACGGGGCCGGCCGCTCCGGCCCTCGGTCAAAGTGTCGGCGAACGGCCCCGCATCAGGCCGACGACGGCCGAGATGGCGAACAGGACGATCGCTACGAAGAAGACCAGCTTGGCCGCCTCCATGGCGGTGCCGGCGATGCCGCCGAACCCAAGCAGAGCGGCCACGAGAGCGACGACGAGAAAAGTTACGGCCCAACCGAGCATGGTTCGTATCCTTAGAAAGTACCAACGCGGGCGGGCCGCGTCGTTCTGAACACGAAAACGCCAAGGTTTCGCTCCGGTTCCGCCCCCCATCGCGAAGTCCTGTGAGTCCCCGCGGGCGCGAGCGCCGGCCGCGACATGGGGTGACGGAACGAGACAGGGGCGCTAGCGTTCGAAGATAGGTCTTAAGGCTCGATCCGGGATTTGCGATGCTGCAATCTGCCAAGAGTGCCGTTCGATCGAAGGCCGCCGCGATGGCGGCGCGGGTGACCGAGATCGTCGACAGGGCCGGCGACGCCCTGCGCGCGGCCGCGCTCGGTCTCATGCCGGCACCGGCGCCCGTACCGGTCCGCGTGCGCGCACGCGGACCGCGCCGGCAGGACTGATCGCGGGACGCGCGCGACCCCGGAGCGGACGCGACCCCGTCCGCGTCCCTCACAGGCGCCGGACAGCATCACCCCTGCGTCAGGATCACCGGCAGGACAGCGGGCAGGTCCTGCCGCCACCCCAGAATGCCTCGCACCGCGGCCTCGCATCCCCTAGGCCTTGAGGGCGATTGCCACGCGGCCGCGAACCGTCCAAGGAACCGCCGTATCGATCGCACGGGATCGCGATGGCGGACACCGACGAGACCACTCTGACCTTCGATCCGTCGATGCCTCCGGCCGGCCGGCTGGACCGGGTCGCGCCACTGATCCGCCGGCGGGTCGCGCCGAACGGAGGCCCGTTCACGGCGAGCGGCACCTGCACCTACGTGGTGGGCCAGGATCGCGTCGCGGTGATCGATCCGGGCCCGGACGATCCGGCCCATGTCGAGGCGCTGCTTCGGGATCTCGGCACCGAGCGGGTCGAGGCCATCGTGGTCACCCACACCCATCGGGATCACTCGCCCGGAGCAAGGCTGCTCGCCGCGCGCACCGGCGCGCCGATCGTCGGATGCGCGCCGCACAGGGCCGCGCGGGCCCTGTCGGAAGCGGAGACCCCGATGCTCGACGCGAGCGCCGACCGGGCGCACGCGCCGGAACGGATCATGGTGGAGGGCGACGCCGTGTCCGGCCCGGGCTGGACCCTCGTGGCCGTCGAGACCCCCGGGCACACGATGAACCATCTCGCCTTCGCGCTGCCGGAGGCGCGGGTGCTGTTCTCGGGCGACCACGTCATGGCGTGGTCGACCACGATCGTGGCGCCGCCCGACGGCGCGATGCGGGCCTACATGGACTCCCTCGACAAGCTGCGCGGGCGCGACGAGACGGTCTACTGGCCGGGCCATGGCGGACCGGTGCCCGAGCCCGCCCGGTTCCTCCGCGGGCTCGCCGGGCATCGCCGCCAGCGCGAGGCGGCGATCCGCGCGCGGCTGGCCGCCGGCGACGGGCGAATCGCCGACATCGTCGCTGCGATCTACCAGGGGCTCGATCCCCGGCTCCGCGGCGCGGCGGCGCTGTCGGTCTTCGCCCACCTGGAGGATCTGGTCGGACGCGGGCTCGCGTCCTGCGACGGCGCCCCCCGCCTCGACGGCACCTACGCGCCGGCCTGAGAGGCGCGGCGGCTCACTTCACCGCGAGGGCGAGGTTGGCGACGTCGTCGAGATAGGCCCGGATCCGGTCGGCATTGCTGCCGAAATCGCGGCCGCCGAGCCGCGAGGCCGAGCGCACGTCGATCCGCGCCCCGTCGGCGCGGGGGCGGATGCGCACGGTGACATCGTCCGGCAGGTTGAGGATCAGCCCCCGCGCCACGGCCTCGATCCGGCCGTTGCCGGTCCGGCCGCCCGGCCGGATCGCCTCGACGATCTGCCAGTGCCGCTTCAGGGCAGCCTGCCGGGCGAGTTCGAAGGCCTCGTCGGCGCCGATATCGAGGGTCAGCGGCGCGATCTGCGGGTAGGCGCCGCGCTGGCTCTCGCGCGCAGCCGCGCTCGGGTCCGCCGGGTAGCGTCCGCCGCGGGCCGCGAAGGCCGCCCGCGAGCGCGAGAAGGCCGGCGGATTGTCGATGTCGGTGGTGATGTCCGACAGGGCGGGAAGACGCAGGCCGCGCAGGCCCAGGAAGGCGGGGTAGCCGAGAACCGCCAGCGCCAGGATCAATCCGGCGAGGGCGGCCCCGAGACCGCGGGCGCCATCGCGCCAGACCCGCACGAAGGCGAAGATCGCGGCCGCGGCCGCCAGCAGCGCGACGCCGAGCCCGGCCACGAGAGCCACGAGGGCGGCGTCCGTGTCGGAGCGCGGATCCCGGACGAGGACCAGCGCGATCCCGGTGGCGATGACGGAGAACACGGCGAGCCGCCGGGCCAGCGGCCCCGCACGGGTCACGGGTTCCTCGATGAGCAGGCGGCGCATGGGGATCATGAAGGCGTTCGAGGCCCGATCTTAGAGCTTGGCCGGAGCCGGCGCCATGGCGCCGCGGTCACGGCGCGTACGCGCGGGCGTTGCCGGGCAGGCCGAGCGTGGCGGGCAGTTTGAGCGGGTCGGGGAGCATCGCGCCCCCGTACCGGCCGACCGGGTCGGGGATCTCGCTGTGCGCGACCGTCTGAGCCGTCAGGGCGCTCCAGGGGCCCGTCACCGCGAACAGGATCCCGCGGGAGGAATCGCCGGGCGGACGCAGGACGAGGTCGCCCTTGGCATCAAGCCGACGCTCCGGCAGCGAGACTTGGCCGTGCAGGGTCGCCCCGACGCTCGGCCCCAGGAGACCCGACTCGGCGATCTCGCCCACGCCGTCGGCGAAGCGCAGCGTCACCACGGCCCGTTCGAAGGCCGTCCGGCCATTGCGGCGCGCCAGGGCGCCGGACGCCACCGCGCCGTTGCGGTGGATGACGTCGGCGAGGTCGAGGCCCGCGATGGCACCACCGTCCATGGCGAGCGTGGCCCGGCCATTCAGGTGCGCCAGCAATCCGACCGTGTCCCGGGCCCTGGATTCGAGGGCGAAATGCCCCTGCACGGGCCCCACCACCCAGCGGGCCGCGCCGATCTCGCCGAGCAGCGCGCCGAGGTCGACGCGGTCGAGGCTTCCCTGCGTGCGCAGTTCGGTCGCGGCCGGATCGGACCCGCTCGTCAGATTGACGCGCCCCTTGAACGTGCCGTCCTGGATCCGGGCCCGGTTCACCGCGACCTCCAGGGCGGCCTCCCGCACCAGGACACTCGCCGCCAGATCCTGCACCCGGACGGCGCCGGCGCGCCCCTCGGCCGCCGACAGGCGAAGGTCGAGGTCGCCGCGCGTGAAGGGCGCCAGGGCGATCGACGCGGGCGCGGGGTCGAGGAGCCGCGACAGATCCGCGACGAGAGGCGTGAGATCGAGCGTCTCGGCCGCCAGGGTCGCCTGCACCGAGAGGCGCGGCGCCTTGCCGGGCCCGAACGCGACGGCGCCGGCCCCCTCGAGCACGTTCTGACCCAGGCCGATGCGCAGGCTCGGCCACGAGACGGACCGCTCGCCCGTCTCGAACCGGCCGTCGACCGAGAAGGCGCCGGCGAGCGGCGCCAGCGGCATATCGCGGCCGATCCAGGCCAAGCTCTCCGGCAGGGATCGCGTCTCGAACCGGACCTGCCCGGACATGACGGGCAGCGCGCTCCCCTCCGCCGGCGGCGCCACCGTTCCGTCCGCCGCGAGGCGGCCGTCCGGCCACGTGATCTCCGCGGTGAACGGGCTCCCGCGGCGCTGGGCCATCTCGGCCGGACGCAGGTGGCTGAGGGCGATCCGGGTCGGCACGCCGCGCCAGATGAGGCTGGCGCGGCCCTCGGCGGCCTTGCCCCAGAGCGGCCACGCGATGTCGAGGTCGATGTCCCGGGCCGTGTCGCCGGCGGCGAGGCGCGCGTCGCGCACGACGATCCGGCGCGGCCGGGCCGTCTCGCCGGATCGGGCCTGCTCGGCGAGGCGCGCGAGGGGGGCGGCCCAGCCGGCGGGGTCGTCCGACAGCCGCGCGCCCTCCAGGCGGAGGCCGCTCACCGCGGCGCGGCCGCCGAGGAGGCTCAGCGGGTCGAGATCGATGGTCAGACGGCCCTCATCCGCCAGGACCGGGCCGTCGGAACCGGCAGCGAGCCGGACGCGGTCGAGGGTCAGGCGCGGCCAGGGCAGCACCGCGAGGCGCGCGGGCCCCTGCAGCGTCAGCCCGAGTCCGTAGGCGTCGAAGGCGCGGCGGGCGAAGGCCGTGGCCCGGCCATCCTCCAGGGGCCAGTCGCGCAGGCCGAGGCCGGCCGCGATCAGGCTCCCGAGAGCGAGGATGAAGATCGGGCGGCGCAGCGACATCATGCTCCGAGAGGGCGGCGGCTGTGGCCGGAAGCCGGGCGCCGCGCCGGCCCCTCGGGCTGCCACGGCCCGGCAGGGTCTGCACGTCGAGTGGGCAACTTAGCGTCCCCGGCCGGTTTTGTCTGCCGCGCCCGCGCAGGGCCGCCCTGCCCTCCCCAGCGCAGTGCCGGTTACGGATCGCCCGGGACCGCGCCGGCCGGTGCGGTGCACCACTGGATTTCGCGCGCGGAATCGGGAAGAGCAGGCGCGAGGACACGCGCGTCCCGAGGTTTCGGCCGGTCGGGTCCGGCGGGAAAAGGACGGTTCGATGAAGAAGGTCTACACGGATGCCGCCGCGGCCCTGGCCGGCCTCCTGCGCGACGACATGATGGTGATGTGCGGCGGCTTCGGCCTCTGCGGCATCCCCGACGAGCTGATCGAGGCGGTGCGCCTCTCCGGCGTCAAGGGCCTCACCGTCGTGTCGAACAATGCCGGCATCGACGGGGTCGGTCTCGGCAAGCTCCTGGACACCCGCCAGGTCGCCAAGATGATCTCGTCCTACGTGGGCGAGAACAAGGAGTTCGCCCGGCAGTACCTCGGCGGTGAGCTGGAGATCGAGTTCAACCCGCAGGGCACGCTGGCCGAGCGGATCCGCGCCGGCGGCGCCGGCATTCCGGCCTTCTTCACCAAGACCGGCGTCGGCACCAAGGTCGCCGAGGGCAAGGAAGTCCGCGAGTTCGACGGCGAGCAATACGTCATGGAGCGCGGCCTGTTCGCCGACCTCGCCCTGGTCCACGCCCACACGGGCGACACCGAGGGGAACCTGCGCTACCGGATGACCGCGCGCAACTTCAACCCGATGATGGCCACCGCCGCCAAGATGACCGTGGCGCAGGTCGAGCACCTCGTGAAGCCGGGCGAGATCGATCCGGACACGATCCACACGCCCGGCATCTTCGTGAAGCGCATCATCGACGTCGGGCAGCGCGACAAGCGCATCGAGCAGCGCACCACGCGCAAGCGCGGCGACAGCACCCCGGCCGCGGCGGCCGGCGGCGGCACGCACTGATCGGACGGGAAGGGAGCGAGAACGATGGCCTGGACCCGCGAGCAGATGGCGGCGCGCGCCGCCAAGGAGCTGGAGGACGGCTTCTACGTGAATCTCGGGATCGGCATCCCGACGCTGGTGTCGAACTACATCCCCGAGGGCATGTCGGTGCAGCTCCAGTCGGAGAACGGCATGCTGGGCATGGGCCCCTTCCCCTACGAGGGTGAGGAGGACCCGGACCTGATCAACGCCGGCAAGCAGACGATCACCGCTCTGCCGACGACGAGCTACTTCTCCTCGGCGGATTCCTTCGGGATGATCCGCGGCGGGCACATCAACCTGTCGATCCTCGGCGCCATGCAGGTGGCCGGCAACGGCGACCTCGCCAACTGGATGATTCCCGGCAAGATGGTGAAGGGGATGGGCGGCGCCATGGACCTCGTGGCCGGCGTGAAGCGCGTGGTCGTGGTGATGGAGCACGTCGCCAAGAACAAGGACGGCACCGAGAGCCCGAAGCTGCTCAAGGCCTGCGACCTGCCGCTCACCGGCACGCAGGTGGTCGACCTGGTGATCACCGATCTCGGCGTGTTCGAGATCGACAAGAAGGGCGACGGCGGCATGAGACTCATCGAGCTCGCCGACGGCGTCACCGAGGACGAGATCCGCGGCAAGACCGAGGCCGACTTCACCGTCGCCCTGAAGAACTGACGTCTCGGGGCCCGGCGGCCGGCGTCGCCGGGTCCGCCGGGCGGGAGACGGCCGGGCACCCGACTGTCCCGCGGTGCCGCCGCTCACCGCCTTTCCACATCGACTCAGGCGGTTTCCGGTTCAGACGGCGCGCTCCGTCGTCACGAGCGCAGCGAAGTGACCCAGGGTCGCGCCATCGTGCAGAGCGGGGCGCTGCTGGATTGCTTCGCTCCGCTCGCGAGGACGGCGGAACCGGTCGGTGACCCGGAAACCGCATCGAACGCGAAGCACCCCCGCTCCCAGTCGGGACAGGGGTGCTTCGCGTGACTGCGTGCCGGCCAGGCGTGGCGCGGGCTGTGGGTCCCGCCCGGCCTCGGGCGGCTCAGCCCGCGTCGCTGGCGCCCGCGCCCGCGAGTTGCGGATCCCGGGTCGCGGGTCGCACCGGGCTGTCGGCCGCCGGTTCCTCGCCCTGCAGCGCCCGCCGCACGTAGCCGTCGACCCGGTCGCCCTGCTCCGGCAGGGCGGCCTCGAGATGCGCGATCATCTTGGGCGTCCAGAACGCCTTGATGTGCTTCTGGATCCCGGCGACCGCCTCCTCCTCCGGGTAGGACCGGAAGAAGGTGGCGATCTGGTTGGCCATGCGGACGAGCTTGTCCGCCTGCGTCACGGCGCTCATCGGAAACTCTTACTCTGCCGCGTCGAGGGTCTGAGCGATCCGGGTCAGGGAGAAGTCCTCCTCGTAGAACTTCGCCTGCCAGTCGGAGGGCCGATTGGTCCGCCGGACCTGCACCGCCGTCACCTTGTACTCGGGGCAGTTGGTCGCCCAGTCCGAGTAGTCGGTGGTGATGACGTTGGCGCCGGTCTTGGCGTGGTGGAAGGTCGTGTAGACCACGCCGGGCTGCATCCGCTCCGAGATCTTGGCCTTCAGCGCGATGTCGCCCGAGCGGCTCTCCAGGGCGACGAGGTCGCCGTCGACGATGCCGCGCAGCTCCGCGTCGAACGGGTGGATCTCCAGCACGTCCTCCTCGTGCCAGCGCGAGTTCTCGGTGCGCCGGGTCTGCGCGCCGACATTGTACTGGGACAGGATCCGGCCCGTGGTCAGGATCAGCGGGAACTTCGCCCCCGTCCGCTCCTCGGTGGCCACGAACTCGGTGATCATGAACCGGCCCTTGCCGCGGACGAACCGGTCCACGTGCATCATCGGCGTGCCGAGCGGCGCCTTCTCGTTGCAGGGCCACTGCACCGAGCCGAGCTCGTCGAGCTTGGCGTAGGACACGCCGGTGAAGCTCGGGGTGAGCGAGGCGATCTCGTCCATGATCTCGGACGGGTGATTGTAGTTCATGGGGTAGCCCAGCGCGTTGGAGAGCAGCACCGTGCCCTCCCAGTCGCCGTAGCCGCCCATCGGGGCCATGACCTTGCGGACCCGCGAGATGCGGCGCTCGGCGTTGGTGAAGGTCCCGTCCTTCTCGAGGAACGAGGCGCCCGGCAGGAAGACGTGGGCGTACTTGGCGGTCTCGTTCAGGAACAGGTCCTGGACGACGATGCACTCCATCGCCATCAGGCCCGAGGTCACGTGGTGCGTGTCGGGATCCGACTGGGCGATGTCCTCACCCTGGATGTACATGCCCTTGAACGTGCCTTCGACGGCCTCGTCCAGCATGTTGGTGATGCGCAGGCCCGGCGCGTTGTCGAGCTTGGCGCCCCAGAGGGCCTCGAAGCTCTCGCGGGTGGCGTCGTCCGAGACGTGGCGGTAGCCCGTCAGCTCGTGCGGGAACGAGCCCATGTCGCAGGAGCCCTGCACGTTGTTCTGGCCGCGCAGCGGGTTCACGCCGGCGCCGAGCTTGCCGATGTTGCCGGTGGCCATGGCGATGTTGGCCATGCCCATGACCATCGTCGAGCCCTGGCTGTGCTCGGTGACGCCCAGCCCGTAGTAGATGCCGGCCGCGCCGCCCTTGGCGTAGAGCCGGGCCGCCCCGCGGACCTGCTCGGGGTCGAGGCCGGTGAAGGACTGCTGGTTCTCCGGGGAGTGGCGCTCGTCGGCGATGAACCGGGCCCAGGACTCGAACTCGGCGAGGTCGCAGCGCTCGCGGACATAGGCCTCGTCGATCAGCCCCTCGGTGACGATCACGTGCGCCAGCGAGTTGATGAAGGCGACGTTGGAGCCGGGCTTCAGCGGCAGGTGGAAGTCCGCCTTGATGTGGGGCGACTTCACGAGGTCGATCTTGCGCGGATCGGCGACGATCAGCTTGGCGCCCTCGCGCAGCCGCTTCTTCATGCGCGAGCCGAAGACCGGGTGGCCGTCGGTCGGGTTGGCGCCGATCACCAAGATCACGTCGGACTTCTCGACCGACTTGAAGTCCTGGGTGCCGGCCGAGGTGCCGAGCGTCGACATCAGGCCGTAGCCGGTCGGCGAGTGGCAGACGCGGGCGCAGGTATCGACGTTGTTGTTGCCGAAGGCGGCGCGCACCAGCTTCTGGACGAGGTAAGCTTCCTCGTTGGTGCAGCGCGACGAGGTGATGCCGCCGACCGAATCTTTTCCGTATTTCGCCTGGATGCGCTTGAACTCGCTCGCCGCCCGGTCGATCGCTTCCTCCCAGGACACTTCGCGCCACGGATCCGTGATCTTCTCGCGGATCATCGGCTTGGTGATGCGGTCCTTGTGGGTGGCGTAGCCGTAGGCGAAGCGGCCCTTCACGCAGCTATGGCCCTCGTTGGCCTTGCCGCCCTTGTAGGGGACCATGCGGACGACGCGCTCGCCCTGCATCTCGGCCTTGAACGAGCAGCCGACGCCGCAATACGCGCAGGTCGTGACCTCCGCGTGCTCGGGCTGGCCGAACTCGTGGATCGACTTTTCCTGGAGCGTCGCGGTCGGGCAGGCCTGGACGCAGGCGCCGCAGGAAACGCACTCGGACTCGAAGAAATTGGTCGGGCCGGCGGCCACGCGGCTGTCGAAGCCGCGGCCCGCGATGGTCAGCGCGAAGGTGCCCTGCACCTCTTCGCACGCCCGGACGCAGCGGTTGCAGACGATGCACTTCGACGGGTCGTAGGTGAAGTACGGGTTCGACTCGTCCTTCGGCAGGTACTTCTCGGAGCTCGGCCGGACGTGGTTGTCGCCCTCGTAGCCGTAGCGCACGTCGCGCAGGCCGACGACGCCCGCCTGGGTCTGCAGCTCGCAGTCGCCGTTCGCCGCGCAGGTCAGGCAGTCGAGGGGGTGGTCGGAGATGTAGAGCTCCATCACGCCCTTGCGGAGCTTGGCGAGCTTCTCGTTCTGCGTGTGCACCACCATGCCGTTCTCGGCCGGGGTCGTGCAGGAGGCCGGGGTGCCGCGCCGGCCCTCGATCTCCACGAGACAGAGGCGGCAGGAGCCGAACGGCTCCAGCGAGTCTGTGGCGCAGAGCTTCGGGATCTGGGTGCCGGCCTGCATCGCCGCCGCCATCACCGAGGTGCCGGCCGGCACCGTCACCGACATGCCGTCGATCGTCAGCGTCACCGTCTGCTCGCTGACGCGGATCGGCGTGCCGTAGTCGATCTCCTTGATCAGGCCCATCGACGTCTCCTCACTCGGCCGCGGCCGGCAGATCGCCGGCGCGCCTGAAATCCTCGGGGAAATGGGTGATCGCGCTCATCACCGGCATGGGCGTCAGCCCGCCCATGGCGCAGAGCGACCCGTCGGTCATGACCTCGCAGAGGTCCTCGACCAGCTTGAGATTCGCGTCCGGCCGGATGCCGGCGATCACCTTGTCCATGGTCTCGACGCCGCGGGTCGCGCCGATGCGGCAGGGGGTGCACTTGCCGCACGACTCGGTGGCGCAGAACTCGAAGGCGAAGCGAGCCTGGGAGGCCATGTCGACGGTGTCGTCGAACACCACGATGCCGCCGTGGCCGACGAGGCCCTTCTTGGCCGCCATCGCCTCGTAGTCGAGGGGCGTGTCGAGGAGATGGTCGGGGAAGTAGGCCCCGAGCGGCCCGCCGACCTGCACGGCCCGGACCGGCCGGCCCGAACGGGTGCCGCCGCCGAAATCCTCGATCACCTGCCGGAGAGTGATGCCGAAGGCCATCTCGATCAGGCCGCCGTGCTTGACGTTGCCGGCGAGCTGGATCGGCAGGGTGCCGAGCGACCGCCCCATGCCGTAATCGGCGTAGGCCTTGGCCCCGTTCTCCAGGATCCACGGCACGGCCGTGAAGGTCATGACGTTGTTGACCAGCGTCGGCTTGCCCAGGAAGCCCTTGAGCGCCGGGATCGGCGGCTTCGCCCGCACGATGCCGCGCTTGCCCTCCAGGCTCTCCAGAAGCGAGGTCTCCTCGCCGCAGATATAGGCGCCGGCGCCGAGGCGCACTTCCAGGTGGAAGGTCTTGCCCGAGCCCAGGATGTTGTCGCCGAGCACGCCGGCCGTCACGCCGTTGGCGATCGCCTCCTTCAGGGTGGCGAAGGCCTGCGGGTACTCGGAGCGGAGGTAGATGTAACCGCGGGTGGCGCCGGTCGCGACGCCCGCGATGGTCATGCCCTCGATGAGGTTGAAGGGGTCGCCCTCCATCATCATCCGGTCTGCGAAGGTCCCGGAATCGCCCTCGTCGGCGTTGCAGACCACGTATTTCTGGTCCGCCTTGGCGAGCATCACGGTGTTCCACTTGATGCCGGCCGGGAAGCCGGCACCGCCCCGGCCGCGCAGGCCGGAATCGCGCACCGCCGCCACGATGCCCTCGGCATCGAGCTTCAGGGCGGCCTCGAGGCCGCGGTAGCCGCCATGGGCCCGGTAATCGTCCACGGAGACCGGGTCGACCACGCCGCAGCGGTGGAAGGTCAGGCGCTGCTGCCGGGCGAGGTAGGGGATCTTCTCCGGATCGCCGAGGCGCAGGGCGTGGTCGCCGCCCGCGGTCAGGCCGGCATCCAGCAGGGCATCGACGTCCTTGACCGTCACCGGCCCGTAGGCGACGCGCCCCTCGGGGGTGCCGACCTCGACCATCGGCTCCAGCCAGAACAGGCCGCGGGAGCCGGTGCGGACGATGGTGACGTCCAGGCCGCGGCGCTCGGCGCCGGCGAAGAGGGCGCGGGCAACCTTGTTGGCGCCGAGCCCGAGGGCGACGGCGTCGCGCGGAACGTAGAGCGTGACGCTCACTGGCGCACCTCCGTCAGGGCAGCTTCGAGGGCGTCGGCGGTCAGGTGCGCGACGGGCTCACCGTCCACCAGCGCGGCGGGGCCGTTGGCGCAGAGGCCGAGGCAGTAGACCGGCTCGACCGTGGCGCTGCCGTCGGCGGTGGTCTCGTGCCAGCCGCAGCCGAGGCGGCCCAGGATCTCGCGGTGCAGCTTGTCCGAGCCCATGGCCTGACAGGCCTCCGCCCGGCACAGCTTCACCTCGTGGCGGCCGGCGGGGTGCACCCGGAAGTCGTGGTAGAAGGTGATGCAGCCGTGGACTTCGGCGCGCGACAGGTTCAGCGCGTCCGCGATCAGCGGCACGGCACCGGAATCCACGTAGCCGAAGGTTTCCTGCAGCGCGTGCAGGATCGGCAGTGTGGCCCCCTCGAGATGGGTGTGCTCGGCGATGATCCCGGATGCGCGCTCCGCGCTCCAGGGCTCGTGACGCGCCATGGTTTCCAGCCCAGTCTGTTCCTGTTCTAATGCGAAGAGGAACAGAAATGCCGAATGGCATCAATCGCGCTGTCCGGTCGGGCGACAAAGGACGTTTGTCGAGCTGTAACGCGCAGGCCTGAGGAGCGGAGCTAGTTCGTTAACCTGTTGCCGCAGCGCGATTTTTCAAATCCGATCGGCAGTCAGGATTTGTCGCGTGCGTCGCAACATAAATTTGTGCCCTGCAAGAAATTGCATTCCGCCACGTCGGGTCCGGAACGTCCGCTAAGAGCCCTCCGTCCTTGCGAGCGGAGCGAAGCAATCCAGGGCAGCGCGACCTCGGCAAGCGTGGCGCGACTGGATTGCTTCGCTCCGCTCGCAAGGACGGAGGCGCTTTCCGAGACCTGAGCCTCGGCCGCGTCAGAACTCCATCTCGAGTTCCTCGATCTCGTCCGGCTCGTCGGCGGCGGCTTCCGCCCACTCGACCATCAGCGGCCAGTGCAGGATCGTGTCGCGGTAGGCGGCGGCGCGGGGCGGCAGCGCGACGTCGTAGGTGCGGAAGCGGGTGCAGACCGGGGCGAACATCGCGTCGGCGAGGCACGGCCGCGCGCCGAACAGGTACGGCCCCTCGTAGCGGTCCAGGCAATCGTCGAAGATCGTGACGATGCGCTCGATATCGGCCTTGGCACCGTTGAACACGCGGAAATCGGGGTGGAAGGCGCGCAGGTTCATCGGCAGCGCCGAGCGCAGATTGACGAAGCCGGAATGCATCTCCCCCGAGATCGACCGGCAATGGGCGCGCTCCGCCACGTTGCCGGGCAGGAAGCCGGCCTCCGGGAAGGTCTCGGCGAGATACTCGGCGATCGCCAGCGTGTCCCAGACGACCACGTCGCCGTGGCGCAGGCGGGGCACCAGGAACGAGGGCGACAGGTGCAGCAGCTCCGCCCGGGTGGTGGCGTCGGTGCCGGACAGGACCTCCGTCCGGAAGTCGAGCCCGGCCATCCGGCAGATCAGCCAGCCCCGCAGGGACCACGAGGAGTAGTTGCGGCTCGAGATGGTGAGCGTAGCGGCCGTCATCGTCCTGCCCCGGGCGCGTCGCCGATCGTGCGGTCTGCGAGGCCCGATCCAAGACTCGTGCCGAACGGGGCGGGCGAATCGCTTCCGGCGGCGATTCTACTCCCGTCGCAGCAGCGCCGCGACCTCCGCCTGCTCGGCGGCCGACAGGTTCCGGGCCGGCGCGGGCGGGCGGCGGCGGGCGAGACGCCAGATGCCGAGCCCGCCGAGCAGCACCGCGAGCACCGGGGTCAGCCACAGCAGCAGGGTGTGCAGCGCGAAGACCGGGCGCAGCAGCACGAACTCGCCGTAGCGGGCCACGACGTAGTCGAGCACCGCCGTGTCGCTGTCGCCCTTCTCCAGCCGCTCGCGGACGATCAGGCGCAGGTCCTTGGCGAGCGGCGCGTCGGAATCGTCGATGGACTGGTTCTGGCAGACGAGGCAGCGCAGTTCGGCCGAGATCTCCCGGGCGCGGTGCTCCAGCGCGGGATCCTTCAGCACCTCGTCGGGCTGCACCGCCAGGGCCGGCAGTGACGCCAGCAGGGCGAGCGCGGCCAGCGCCGGGCGGAGCGAACGGCGCGCCATCACTCGGCCGGCACCGCGACCGGGAGCGGCCGCGCCTTCGCCTTGGCGGGGACGCCCACGCGCATCCGCCGGTCCGTGAGCGACAGGCCGCCGCCCAGCGCCATCACCACCGCCCCGAGCCAGATCAGCAGGACCAGCGGCTTGTAGTAGAGGCGCAGGCCGACGCCGCCGTCCTGCCCGATCTCCCCGAGGCTCGCGTAGACCTGGCTGACACCGTTGGTCAGCAGCCCCGATTCCGTCACGGCCATCTTGCGGCTCGGGTAGAAGCGCTTGCCGGTCTCGACCTTCCCGACCTCGTCGCCCCCGCGGGTGCGGATCGTCAGGTAGGCGGCGGCCTCTTCGTAGTTCGGTCCCTTGCGCGGCGCGACCCGGTCCAGGGTCGCCACGTAGGGCCCCGTCGCCAGGCTCTCCCCGGGCTTGAGGGTCGCCAGCCCCTCGGTGGCCCAGCCCTGCGCGGCGATGCCCAGCACCACCACGCCGACCCCGGCATGGGCGATGGCGGTGCCCCAGGCCGAGCGCGGCAGGCCGACGGCGCGGCGGCCGATCTGTCCGAGGGACCGGGCGCGGCTCGCCCCGTAGCCGCGGGCGCGGGTGACGATCTCCAGGGCGGACCCGATCAGCAGGTAGGCGCCGAGGCCGATCCCGACCGGCGCCAGCGCCGGCCCGCCCCAGGTCAGCGCCAGCACCGCGAAGCCGACCACCAGGGCGACCGCCAGCGCGGCGAACAGGCGCTGGGCGGCGGCGAGCACGTCGCCGCGCTTCCAGGCCAGCGCCTGCCCCATAGGCACGATCAGCAGCAGCGGGATCGCCAGCGGCACGAAGGTGGAATTGAAGAAGGGCGGACCGACCGTGATCTTCTCGCCCGTCAGCATCTCGAGCACCAGCGGGTAGAGCGTGCCGACCAGCACGGTGGCGCAGGCCGCCACCAAGAACAGGTTGTTGAGGACGAGCGAGCCCTCGCGGGAGATCGGCGCGAACAGTCCCCCCTGCCGCAGCAGCGGCGCCCGCCACGCGAACAGCGTCAGCGAGCCGCCGATGAACAGGATCAGGATCGCCAGGATGAAGACGCCGCGGGTCGGGTCGGTGGCGAAGGAATGCACCGAGGTGATCACGCCCGAGCGGACCAGGAAGGTGCCGATCAGCGAGAGCGAGAAGGTCAGGATGGCGAGCAGCACAGTCCAGACCTTCAGGGCGTCGCGCTTCTCCATCACCACGGTGGAGTGCAGCAGCGCCGTTCCGGCGATCCACGGCATCAGGGAGGCGTTCTCCACTGGGTCCCAGAACCACCAGCCGCCCCAGCCGAGCTCGTAGTAGGCCCAGTAGGAGCCCATCGCGATCCCGAGCGTCAGGAAGCACCACGCGGCGAGGGTCCAGGGCCGCACAGCCCGCGCCCAGACGGCGTCGATCCGCCCGTCGATCAGCGCGGCCACCGCGAAGGCGAAGCTGATCGAGAAGCCGACATAGCCGACGTAGAGGAGCGGCGGGTGGACCGCGAGACCCGGATCCTGCAGCAGCGGGTTGAGGTCGTTGCCCTCGAGCGGGGCCGGGATCACCCGGGTGAACGGGTTCGAGGTCGTGATGATGAACAGCACGAACACGAAGGTGATCAGCCCCTGCACGGCCAGGGTGTTGGCCCGCAGCCGCGGCGGCACCGAGTTCTTGGCCGCCGCCACGCAGGCGCCGAACAGGGTGAGGATCAGGACCCAGAGGAGCATTGAGCCCTCGTGGTTCCCCCAGACGCCGGAGATCTTGTAGATCAGCGGCTTCTGCGTGTGCGAGTTCTCGACGACGTTCTGGACCGAGAAGTCCGAGGTGACGTGCGCGTAGGTGAGCGCCGCGAAGGCGAAGAGCACGCAGGCGAAGGCGCCGAGCGCCGCCTGAGAGGCGGTCTGGCGCAGGGCCGGATCGCCCGAGCGGGCGGCCCAGATCGGCATCACCACCTGGACGAGGGAGATCGCCAGCGCGAGCGCGAGGGCGAAGTGGCCGGTCTCGACGATCATGCGGGTTCCCTCACCGCTCGCTGCGGGGACCGAGGGTGCTGTCCGCCGCCGCGGTGGCGGGCTTCGGCGCCGGGCCGCCCTTGTTCGGGCCGCCCTCCTGCCAGCGCCCCTGCGCCTTCAGCGCGTCGGCCACCTCGCGGGGCATGTAGGATTCGTCGTGCTTGGCCAG
The DNA here is from genome assembly GCF_021398735.1 of Methylobacterium oryzae. Taxonomy (NCBI): domain Bacteria; kingdom Pseudomonadati; phylum Pseudomonadota; class Alphaproteobacteria; order Hyphomicrobiales; family Methylobacteriaceae; genus Methylobacterium; species Methylobacterium oryzae. The sequence continues at coordinate 1,005,231 of NZ_CP090349.1, read as the reverse complement.
CACCGTGTCGGCGCGGAACTGCCCGCCCGGCTCCAGCACGCCCTCGGCGACCACGCCCTGCCCTTCCCGGAACAGGTCCGGCAGCAGGCCCTTGTAGTGGACCTCGACGGTCTCGTTCGTGTCGGTGACGGCGAATTCGACCGTCTGGTCGGGGCCGCGCCTGAGCGAGCCGTCCTTCACCAGCCCGCCGAGCCGCAGCCGCGTGCCCGGGGCGATGGCCTGCTTGGCGATGTCGGTGGGCGAGCGGAAGAACACGATCGAGCCGCTCATGGCGTACAGCATCAGCCCCACGGCGAGCGCCAGGACGCTGCCGCAGGCGGCGATCAGGATCAGGCGGCGTTTCTTACGCGTCACGATACTTCCACCCCGCGGTCCGGCGCGCGGAGACCCGCCTCGACCGGAACCGTTCTCATTCTAGTCTTGAGGGTGTCGGCTCCAGGCGCCCGCGGGTCAAGGGCGGGCGTCGGGACCGATTGTCGTACGGACCGCTCCGCGGAGGCGGGCTCGCGATTTCGTGGCGCCGGGGAACGGGCTTGGCGGAGGCCCGGCGGTCAGGGATTGGGCTTGGCGGGGAGCTCCAGCTCCCGGGCGAGACCGTCGAGCCGCGCCACAGCCTCGCTGTTGGCGGCCAGCGCCATCCGGGCGCGATCGAGGGCCTTCACCGCCTGGTCGCGCTCGCCCAGCGCGCTGTAGGAACGCACGAGCCGCATCCACTCGTCCGGCGTGCCGCCCCGCGCGGCGAGGCGCCGGTCGAGACCCTCGACCATCCCGCGAATCGCCGCCTGCTGCTCCGCCTGCGGCATGGCGCGCACGGCCGCCATCGCGGCCTCCTTCTCGGCCTGGACGCCCGGTCCCGCCCGGCCCGATTCGGCCGGCGCGGGCGCCGCGCCCTCGGCGCCGAGACCCACGGCGCGGGCGCCCTGCTCGACCTGGGCGAGACCCTGCGGGTCGCCCGCGAGGGCCGTGCGCGCGCGGGCCAGAGCATCGGTCGCCTGCGCGCGCTCGCCGAGGACCATCCGGGACCGGACGAGCCGCAGCCACTCGTCGGGGGTGCCGCCGCCGGTCTTGAGGCGGGCGTCGAGCCCGTCGACCATGCCGCGAATCGCCGCCTGCTGCTCGGCCGGGATCTCGGGGGCGGCCTGGGGCGTCGCGGGCGGGGGCGGCTCGCCCTTGAGGCGGGCGAGGCTCTGCTTGACGATCCCGAGCCACGGGGCGTTCGGCGGGCTGCTGGCCTCGAGCTCGGTGAGCTGGCGGATCGCCTCGCCGGTGTCGCCGGCCTGCTCGGCCGCGCGGGCGAGGTAGAAGCGCGGCTTGGGCGCGTTCGGCTCCTTGGCCTGCGCCTTCTCGAACAGCGCCTTGGCCTCGGGCGACACGGTGCCGTCGCCGGCCGCCGTGAGCGCCTCGCCCTGGTCGGCCAGGAGGTCGGCGGTCTCGCCCTTGATCCGCGCGAGGTGGCCGTAGGCGCGGGCGGCGTCGTCGAATCGGCCGGTGCGCATGTAGACCGGGGCGAGCACGGCCCAGCCGCGGGCATCGTTCGGGTCCCGGGCGAGGCGCGCCTCGATCTGCCCGACCGCCTTCATCAGCTCGTCGGCGCCGCCGCGGGCGGCCTGCCGGTCGGCCTCGGTCTGCGCCGGCACCTCGGGCGAGCCGTAGAGCCCGTAGGCGATCAGCGCCACGAGCGGGATGGTGGAGAGCGCGAAGGCCGAGGCGGCGCGCCGGCGGCGCAGGCGCGGCTCGGCCGGGCGCGCGGCCTCGGCGATGCCGGAATCCTCGGCCTCGCGCTGCGCCTCGCGGCTCGACCGGAGCAGGCGGCGCGCCGCCTCGGCCTTGGCGGTCTCGGCCTCGTCGGGGGCGATCAGGCCGCGCTCGAGGTCGCGGTCGATCTCGGCTATCTGATCCTCGTAGAACGCCGTCTCGGTGGCGAGCCCGCTGCCGCCGGCCTCGCCGGTCGGCACGGCGGCGCGCCGCGACATCGGCCAGAGCAGGCCGAGCACGGCCGCCGCGGTCATGGCCGCCAGGATGAACCAGATCGCCGTCATGGACCTTATCGCCAACGGGCCGCACCGGCCCGCCCCTCCCCACGCCCTGTGGAGCCGGCGGCGTGATGCCACGACGCCTCCCGGCGGCGGCTCGGTGTCACGCAACTCTGTTGCGATGACAAGGCCCCGGGCGGGAGCCATGAGGCCGCGCGCCGCCTCCCGGCCCGTACCCGGACGCGGCCGGACGTGCCCGGATTTGCCCGGGCGCGGCCGACGACCTCAGTGGGCGGCCGTGCCGACCGGCAGGTCCCCCGGCACCTCCAGCACCGCGCGCAGGCCGCCGAGCGCCGCCTGCTCCAGGGTGAAGCGCCCCCGGTACAGGGCGGCGAGGTCGGCCACGATCGACAGGCCGAGTCCCGAGCCGGGCTTCGATTCGTCGAGGCGGCGCCCCCGGCCGAGCACGGCCTGCCGGGCCTCCGGCGGCAGGCCCGGACCGTCATCCTCGATGGCGACGACGAGGTGGGGATAATCGTCCTTGCTCACCGCCTCGGCCCGGATCGCCACCCGCCCGTGGGCCCACTTGGACGCGTTGTCGACGAGGTTGCCGACCATCTCCTCGAAATCCTGGCGCTCGCCGCGGAAGCGCAGGCCCGGCGGGACGTGGACGTCGTAGGCGATGTCCTTGTCCCGGTAGATCTTCCCGAAGGTGCGCACGAGGCCGGCGAGCGCCGGCTCGACCTCCGTGGAGGTGCCGAGCGTGCCGGCGAGCGCCGCGGCGCGGGCCCGGTCGAGGTGGTAGTTGACCTGATCGCGCATCACCGCGGCCTGCTCGCGGATCTTCTGCGCGAGTTCCTCGGGGGCGTCGGAGGCCCCGACCTCGTTGACGATGATCGAGAGCGGCGTCTTCAGGGCGTGGGCGAGGTTGCCCACCTGGGTGCGGGCGCGCTCCAGGATCTCGCGGTTGGTCTCGATCAGGAGGTTCACCTCGCCGGTGAGCGGCGCGATGTCGCGGGGATAGGTGCCGGTGATGCGGTCGGCCTCGCCCCGGCGGACGGCGCCGAGCGCAGCGCGCATCTTCTTGAGGGGCGCGAGGCCGAAGCGGATCTGCAGCAGCGTGGTGATCGCAAGCGACAGGCCGAGCAGGCCGAAGGTGATGGTCAGCGAGTTCCGGAACCGGTCGACGTCGTTGACGATCTCGTCGGCGGGGCCCGCGACCCGGACCGTGTAGCGGCCCTCCTCGCCGAGATCGACGTCGCGCTCCATGATGCGCAGGAGGCGTCCGTCCTGCCCCTTGCCGTAGCCCTGGCGGATCTGCCCGACCCCGACCTTGCCGTCGGAATCGGTCGCGGCCGGCAGCGGCACGCCCACGAGGGAGCGCGAGGTGCGCACGTCGCGCGGCTTCGCGTCGGGCTTGCCGACCTGCCAGTACCAGCCGGACAGGGGCAGGTCGAAGCGCGGGTCGCCGAGCGAGAAGGTCCGGCTCTCGGGGTCGTTGGGCGAGACGAGGTCGGTGGCGAGATTGTTGGCGAAGACGAGGAGCCGGCTGTCGAAGGAGCGCTCGGTGTTCTCGCGGTAGAGGGTCGTGAGGATCCAGGCCGCGATCAGCAGGATCGCGGAGCTCGACAGGAACGCCGACACGGCGAGTCGCACCGCGATGGAGCGGCGGCGCAGGGAGAAGAGGCCGATGAGGTCGATCATGGATGCGTCGGTCGCTCAGACGTGCGGCGGCGCATCGTAGAACACCGCGCCGCGCATCAGCGGGCGCGCCGTGCGGAAGAAGGCGCCGCGCTCGGCCCGCCAGCCGTCGGCCCCGCGGGTCACGGCGGCGTCGGCGGTGAGGATGCCCGACGGCATGCCGACCCGCAGGACCGCTTCGGTGGGGCGCGCGGCCTCGTGGACGAGGCTGCCTTCGAGCCGGGCGGCGACCGCGAGGCACAGGGTGGCGGTGAGCGGCAGCGCCTGGTGCGGCACGCCGTTCGAGATGACCCGGGCGGTCAGGTCGGTCTCGGCGGCGCGGATCGTGGCGCCGGAGAGGCTGCCGGAATCCTGCGGCGGCGCCACGAGGCCGACGAAGGGCACGTGGACGACGCGCGCCGCCGCCTCGAGATCGGGCGCGATGCCCATCGCCACGGAGCCGGCCCGGCGGATCCGCGCCAGCCGGTCGAGGAGGCCCGGCACGGCCTCCAGGGCGGCGGGCAGCTCGGTGCCGGCGAGGCCGAGATCGGCGGCGCGGACGAACACGCAGGCATTGGCGGCGTCGATCAGCGAGGCCTCGATCGCGCCGAGGCCCGGCACGTCGAGCCACTGACGGACGGCGCCGGTCGGGAGCAGCCGGCCGGTCGTGGCGCCGCCCGGATCCAAGAAGTCGAGCTGGATCGGCGCGCCCGTGCCGGTGACGCCGGGGATCGCGAGGTCGCCGCGGTAGACGCTGCGGCCGCCCGCGGCCGCGAAGCCCGCCACGATCAGCTTGCGCGTGTTAGTGTTGAAGATCCGCAGCCGCACCGGGCCGTCCGGGACGTCGACGAGCCCCTCGTCGACCGCGAACGGCCCCACGGCGGCGAGCATGTTGCCGCAATTGCCCGAGAGGTCGATGCGGCCGTCCCGGACCACGACCTGCACGAAGGTGTAGTCGATGTCGGCGTCCGGCCGCGCGGAGCGCTCCACCACGCAGATCTTCGACACCGACGAGACGCCCCCGCCCATGCCGTTGAGCTGCCGCCCGAACGGGTCGGGGCTGTCCATGGTGGAGAGGAAGGCCGGCTCCCAGGCGGCGAGATCCCCCGGCACGTCCCGGCGGTGCAGCATCAGCGCCTTGCTGGTGCCGCCGCGCATGAAGACGGCCGGCAGCGTGCCGGAACGCGCGGCCGCGCTCACATCCGCGCCGGCGGCTGGTTGGGGTCCACGAGGTAGCCGAGGCCGCGCACGGTCTGGATCAGGTCCACCGCGAGCTTCTTGCGCAGGCGGCCCACGAACACCTCGATCGTGTTCGAGTCGCGGTCGAAATCCTGGTCGTAGAGGTGCTCGGTCAGTTCGGCGCGGGAGACCACCCGGCCGGTATGGTGCATCAGGTAGGAGAGCAGCCGGTACTCGTGGCTCGTCAGCTTCACCTGGGCGCCGTCGACGAAGACCTTGCCGGAGCGGGTGTCGAGGGTCACCGGCCCGCAGGCGATCTGGCTGGTGGCGTGGCCGGCGGCGCGGCGCAGCAGGGCGCGCACCCGGGCCATCAGCTCCTCCATGTGGAAGGGCTTGGTGACGTAGTCGTCGGCGCCGGCGTCGAAGCCGTCGACCTTGTCGGACCAGCGGTCCCGGGCCGTGAGGATGATCACCGGGGTCTTCACGCCGGCCCGGCGCCACTTCTGCAGCACGGTGACGCCGTCGGCCTTGGGCAGGCCCATGTCGAGGATGATGGCGTCGTAGGGCTCGCTCTCGCCGAGATAGCCGCCCTCCTCGCCGTCATAGGCCTTGTCGGCGACGTAGCCGGCCTCCTCCAGCGCGGCCACGACCTGCCGGTTGATGTCCTTGTCATCCTCCACGACCAGCAGACGCACGGCTCACTCCCTTCCGAAACGGTCCCCGCGCCCGCTCAATACTGTCCCGCCACGGTGCCGGTGCGCGCGTCGACGATCACGTGCACGAAATGCCCGTCGCGGCGCAAGGCGGTGAGCATGTAGACGAGGCCGTCCGCGTGACGGCAGAGGCTCGCCCGCTGGATCTCGGCGCGGGGGATCACTGTCCGGGCCGCGCGGATCGCCGCGACCGGCGGGATCACCCGGCGCTCGCCGACCTCCTCGCGCAGGTCCGCGGGGGACAGGCAGCTCTCGATCCGCAGCGGCGGCTGGCTCGACACCGCGCCCGTCTGGGGGGCCGGCCCGTCGTCGGCCATGGAGCCGAGGCCGCCCGCGGCGAGGGCCGCGGCGGTCAGGCTGATGGCGACGAGGGCGATGGCGTAGCGCATTGGCAGACGATGTGAGCCCAGGGCACTGAATGCGTCCTGAATACGTGACCGTGCGTCGCCCCCGGCGGTCGTCGGCGGCGGTCCGGACAGTCCCTTCGCGGTCGATTCGGTGGCGGGCGGCATCGTGCGGACATGACGGCCGAGGCGGCGCCCGGTTCCACGCCGCGCGCCGCTTCCCACAGGCGCCGCAGCCGGTCTCACGGTGGCGGCGCTGCGGCGGGACCGCAGGCCGCGGCGCGGGCCGGCGGCCCGGCCCGGCCGGTCCCCGCCGGCGCGGCCTGCGCGACGCCGCCGGACCCCAGCGTCCAGGCACGCCGGCCGACCGCCGCACCCTCGTGGACGGCGACCGTCACCGCCGCGGCGGCCGCCAGGCCGAGCCACGCTCGGTCGAGAACCCTGTCCCAGAGCAGGCGCATCTCACCCTCCCGTCAGCAGCTTCCAGAGGGCCCGCAGGGCCGGGATATGCGCGGCGAGCCACGCGACCTGGTCGGAGAACCAGTGCGCGGCCGCCGCCGCGGCGACGAAGGCGAGCACCGTCGCGTGCTTGAGCCGGCGCAGGTAGCGGCGCAGCGCGCGGCGCTCGAGATGCGCGTCGACCAGCTCGTCGAGGGCGGCGAGGCGCGGCTCGGACTGCCGGGCGAACCACGCGTGCCAGACGGGCGGGAAGCGGATCGTCCGGGGCCGCCCGCCGAGGGCGACCCCCGCGCCCTCGGCGTCCTGGGGGCGCGCGGATTGCCGTGCCTCGGTGCGGAGGGGCTTCATGGTGACGATCCCTGTTTCACGGCCCCCGCGCCGCCGAAGCGGCGAGGCCCGGCCTCAGGCCGGGTGCTTGTCCGCCCCGCGCAGCTGCGCGAGCGCCGGGGCGAGGACGTTGGCGGCGCTCGCCTGCGGATCGAGGGGCAGCGCCCGGAAGATCCGCGCGGCCACGCCCTCGGGGCCGCCCGCCTTCCGCACGACGTGCGCGGGGGCGGTGGCGAGCACGTGCCGGGCGCCGGCGGCCACCACCGCGGCGCCGAGATCGGCGCTGACGGTCCGGCCCCGGGCGGCCCCGGCCACGGCGTTCTGGCCGAACTCGGCCCCGGCGCGGATCGCGGCCTCGATCCGGTCGCGGGTGAGCACCGAGGCGGCCCAGGGCGCGACCCGGGCGATGCCGGCGGTGACGGCGGCGGCGGCGAGCGGAACGAGGGCGGCCGTCACCGGCTGGAGCAGGCCGGAGAGCCAGTCGCCCCACGGCAGCAGGCCGGCGACGGGAGTAACGGCGGGCGCGGCACCGCCGGCCGGCCCGGCGAGGGCGGCGAGCGGCAGGCCGGTGACGGCCAGGGCGACGGCCGCCCGGATCGGGTGCATCATCGTGGGACTCCTTCTCAGCGCGCGGCGGACCCGGCCGGCTCGGGATCGGGTGACGACGGGTCAGGGCCGGCCCGGCGGCTGAGCCGGCATCGCGGCGGGACCGTCGCGCAGGGCGGCGAGGGCCCGGCGGGCCCAGGCGAGGCGGCGCGCGGGCGCCACGACGCCGGGCCGCTCGTAGCGGCGCCAGACCGCCTCGGTGGCGGCAGCGAGGGTGGTGGTGGCCCGCAGGGCCACGAGGGCCGGCGCCTCGGGACCGCGCAGCTCGGCGCAGAGGTAGCCGTAGCCCGCCTCGGGGTCGGCGGGATCGCGGCCGCGCGCCCGGCACCACGCCTCCATGGCGAGGCGCCGGGGCCCGGTCCACTGGGCGAGCCCCCAGCCGCCGCGGGAGCCCGGCACTGCGGGGGCGACCTCCTGGAGATGGCGGAACCCGCCGGTCTCGTGGCCGAGATTGCCGAGCAGGCCGGCGGCCTGGACGTCGCTCAGGCCGAGATCGCGCATCAGCCGCGGGCCGAGCCGGCGGCAGGCGGCGGCGAAGGGCTCCTGCGCGGCCGGAACGGGAGGCGGCATGGGCGTGCTCCGGAAACTGGCCTCCCCGGGCGCGCCGGGCTAAGGCGGCCCGCGCCGTGGGCGGCGCCGAGAGGGAAGCGTGGGACGCGGACAGGACCGGCCGCTCGTGTTCATCGGCGACTCGATCACCGCCGCCTGGGGCGCAGTGCGGGCCGAGACCTTCGCGCGCCACGGCTTCGTGGCCCGGGGCGTCCCGGGCGAGACGAGCGTGCAGATCCGGGCGCGCTTCCTGCGGGACACGGTCGGCGCCCGGGGCGTGCATCTGCTCTGCGGGATCAACGACATCGCGGAGATCGGCGGCCCGGTGCCGGACCGGGCGATCGCCGGGAACATCATGGCCATGGGGCGGATGGCCTTCGCGGCCGGGCTGCCGCTCACGATCGGCACCGTGATGCCGAGCGACTTCTGGGGCTGGCGCCCCGAGCTGCGGCCGGTGGCGCGGATCCGCGCCCTGAACGGGTGGCTGCGCGCCTACTGCGCGGCGGGCCCGGCCCGCCTCGTCGATTACGGGCCGCCGCTCGCCACGGAGGCGGGCGCGCTCCGGCGGGACTTCACCGACGACGGCATCCACCTCAACGGCGCGGGCTACGCGGCCGTGGAGCCGGCGATGCTCCGGGCCCTCGACGCCGTTCCGGACTGAGAGCGGCCGCGAGGCGCCGCCTGCGGATCCGCGGCGCTCACGCGCCCAGCGCCAGCCAGTAGGTCGGCACCGACCCGACCCCCGCCACGGAGCCGGACGTCGCGCGGCGGGTGCGGAGCGTGAACCCGGTGGCCGCCACGTCGCTGACCTGCGCGGCGTGGAGCGCGTCGCCGGCGCCGGCGACCGGCTGCGCCCAGACGCCGAGGCAGCTCCCCGGGAAGGCGATGCCGAACGCCACCGCGACATCCGCCTCGGCGGCGGTGACGAGCCCCCATTGCGCGATCAGGCCACCCGGGAGCCGCACCGACCCGTTCGCGCCGAGCACCTGCGCGCCGGTCGCCAGCGGCGTCCCGTCGGCGCGCTGGTAGTGGCGCACGCGCCAGCGGCCCGCCGCATCCGAGGTGGCGATGCAGGTGTCGTCGGCGGCTGTCACGAGATCGGCGCGGGTCGGCAGCACCAGCACTTCGGGATCGTGGACCAGGGTCGCGGCGCCCGAGAAGCGCACGAACCGCTCCCGGTCGGCGGCGGCGCCGAAGCTCGCGATCCGGGCCGCGCCGGTGACGAGCACCCGCCGGGTGCCGGCCGCGCCGAGGTCGGTGGTGGGGGCGGCCGCGAGGGCGGTCTCCGCCGAGGCGAAGTCGATCCCGCCGGTCCGGGCCGAGGCGGTGAGCGCCGTGGCGAAGGCGGCGCCGTCGGGCGAGACCTTCAGGGTGAAGTCGTCGCTCCCGAGGGTGCCCAGCAGCGCCCGCGCCGCGTAGCCGGTCTCGAAGACCAGGGCGGCGTCGCGGGCGGCGGATTTCCGGTTGACGAAGACCCGCATGTCGCCGGTGCCCGGCGTGGCGTCGTCCCAGGTCAGGAGCGCGGAGTCGGACTTCACCGCGAGACGGTTGGTGGCGTCGGCCGCCGTGTTGATCCCGAGGCGGCCGACGCTCTGGAGCGCGGTCAGCGCGCGGCGGAGGCTCGTCCAGGCCGCGCCGTCGAAGACGTAGAGGTCGACCTCGTCGATCAGCCAGGCGAGCCAGCCGGCCCGCGGCGCGGCGCCGGTCCAGACCCCGTCGGCGTAGCGCACCACCTGGCCCGCGAGCCCCGCCCAGGCGCCCCCGGGCTCGGCGGCGGCCACGAGGTAGCGGTCGCCCTCCGCGGGGCCCGGCGGCGGCGCGGCGAGGTCCTTGTCCAGGCAGGCGAGCTGGACGAGCGCGTCGAGCAGGCCGAGCGCCTCGTTGTGGGTGACGTGCTTCTGCGCCTGGCTCGCGGCGATCAGCGGCAGGCCGAGATGGGGCGTGGCGTCGGACATGGGGCGGCTCCCGGGCGGTCAGGTCGAGCGGTCAGGCCGAGCGGACAGGGATACGGGCGCGGCAGGCGGGTCCGGACCCGACGACGAGACCGATCTGCGCCACCGCGACGTCGAGATGCGTCTGGGCGTCGCCGAAATCGGCCGCCTCGTCCGCGTAGAGGCAGTGCTGGGCCTCGGCCCGGAGCGTGCGCAGGGCCGTACCGGCGTCCGAGAACACCGTCACGGCGTAGGTTTCCGGCTCGTCGAGCGGGATCTCGGCCGGCTCCCAGGCGTCGCCGTCGCGGCGGGCCCGCCGGATCCACGAGAGCCGCACCCCGTCCGCCGCGCGCCGCGCCCGCAGGTGGACCGGCCGCAGCGGCGTCAGCGCCGCGACGCCGGCCGTGGCGGTGATCTCGGTGAAGGCCGGGTCGGCCGGGTCGCGATCCGCCGGCCCGATCCGGTAGCGGAACGCGCGGCCGACCTCGTCCAGCCGGTCGACCAGGGGCGCCACGGCGCCGTCGTCGAGGCGCACGATCAGGCTCCCCGCCGGGCAGACCCGCCCCGCCGCCGCCTCGCTGCCCGCGAGCCCGCGCAGGAAGCCGGACAGCCGGTAGGTGTCGGGCCCGGTCAGGACCGCGGACGCGGCGCCGAGCAACTCCACGGTCCCGTCCGCGCCGAGCAGGGCGAACAGGTTGCCCCCGGCCAGCATCGCGCCCGCCCCGATCGAGGCCAGCGTCGCGCCGCGCCGCAGGGCGACGTCGAGATGCGCGCCCCGCTGGATGCGCCAGAGCGGGCCGGGCGGCAGCGCCGACAGGGTGCGCCCGAGGCAGGCCGGGTAGTCGACGAGGCGGTGCAGGGCGAGCGGCCCGTCGCCCGCGGCGCGCCAGATCGCGACCGCGCCGGGCCAGGGCTCGGCCGCCACCGCGCAGGATTGAAGGACCGTGGGGTCGCCGCGGTCGACCGGCAGGTCGAGGGCCAGGGCGAGCGGCGGGCCGGGAAAGGCGGGCGGCGCCACCTCGGCCCGGGCCATCGCGCGGGGCAGCCCGCGCCCGGGCCCCGCCCGGGGCGGCACGCCGCTCGCCTCGATCCGGCGGCCCGTGGGCGCGTCGTCGATCCGGTCGATCCGGCGCAGGACCGCGCCGCCGGGCACGTCGGCCGGGACCGCCAGGAGGTCGCCGGGCTCCAGCTCGACCCGGCGCGGACTCAGCGTGAACACCGCGGTGTCGCGGGTCGCGATCAGCCGGTCGAGCAGCGCCTCGGCCAAGCCGTCGGCGGTCTCCCGGCGGGTGACGATCGCCGCCTCGATCCGGGTCTCGCGCCGCCGCAGGCCGGCGGGCCGCACGGCCGAGGCCGCGGCGCGCCGGTAATCCGGGCTCTCGGAATCGGTGATCCCGAGCTCCACGGAGCGCGGCAGGGCGCTCTCCTCGGCCCGGACCTGGTGCAGGACCGGCCGCTCCTCCGACAGCCGGACGAGGTCGGTCTCGGCCAGGATCACGGGCCGGTCGCGCCGGGGACCGCGCAGCCGCAGGGTCCCGGCCACCGCCGAGACGTCGAGACCGTAGACCTCCGCCAGGGTCTCCAGGGCGCCCCGCGCCGTGAGCGGCCGGTCGATCACGTAGCCGTCGAGATAGGCGGCGGCCTCCACGGAGACCGGCGCGTCGAACCCGAAATCCGCGAGGATCCGCTGGACCAGCAGGTCGAGGTCGCAGCCCTCGATCCGGCCGGTGATCCAGTGGCCGACCCGCCAGTTGGCGGCGTCGGCCCAGACGCCCCGCACCGTCGGGAAGGCCGGGAAGGGCCGCGCGTCCCAGGCCCAGACGAAGATCCCGTCGGGATCGATCATGCGGCCGCCGTAGACCGGCGAGACCGGGTTGTCGGCCTCCCGGAAGCCCGGCACGGCCGGGTCGAACCGCGCGATCACGGCCTCCAGCCCGCGGAGCTGGATCAGCTCGTCGCGCAGGGCGCGGGATTCCGGCGGGACGGCGCTCTCGGACGATTTCGGGTCCGGGAAGACGTTGGGGCCGTTGGTGCCCTTGTCCACCGCCGGAACGCCGATCTCGGTGAGCCAGATCGGCTTGCCGGCCGGCACCCAGGCGGTGGTGCGGGTCTCGACGCCGCCGTCGCGCTCCACGTGCGGGCTCGACCACCACGCGACGAGGTCCTTGGCCCGGTAGATCCAGGGCTTGCCGGCGGCGCCGTCGGTGATCGGCCGGCGGGCCTGGGCGGCGCGGTCGGCCGCGTCGGCGTAGTACCAGTCGAAGGCCTCGCCGGACGCACCCCGGGCCTTCAGATAGGCCCGGTCGGCGATGTCGCCCGTCACCGCGAGGTCGGCGTGGTCCGGGTCGTCGCGCCAGTCGGAGACGGGCGGGTACCAGTCGATCCCGACGGCGCCGATGTTCGGGTCGGCGAACAGGTCGTCGAGGGGGAAGCGGACGGTGGCGCCGCCGTCGCCCACATGGGCGCCGTACTCGGTCCAGTCCGCCGCGTAGACCAGGGTGACGGCCGGGCCGAGGCGGTCGCGGAGCGCGGCGGCGAGGTCGCGCAGGGCCCGCACCGCCGGGTAGCCGGCCGCGCCGCGCACCCGGGTCAGGCCGACGAGCTCGCTGCCGATCACGAAGGCCGCGAGGGGCGTGCCCGAGGCCGCCCAGCCGGCCGCGAGGTCTGCGTAGTGCAGGACCGCGTCGCGGTAGCCACCCGCGAAGAAGGCCGCGACCTGCGCGTCGGCCGCGGCGGTCCCGTCCGGGCTCCCCGGAAGGCCCGGGGCCGGATCGCAGGTGATGCGGCCGCGCCAGGGATAGGCGGGCTGCGCGGCGCCGGGGGCGTGCGGATCGGGGAGCGCGTTGCCGGCCGGCACGTCCATCATGACGAACGGGTAGAGCGACACCGCCAGCCCCCGGCGCGCCAGCTCGGCGATCAGCCGGGTCAGGCCCGCATCCGCCGGCGTGCCGCCGTAGGCCGGGCTGCCGTCCGGCAGGGTCGAGACCGTCTCGGCCCGGTCGCGGGCGATCCCGGCGACGCGCCAATCCTCCGGCCGGGCGCGCTTGTCGGCGGCCTCGACCTTGGGCACGACCCGGCAGGATCCCGCCCGCAGGTCGGTGCCGAACCACGTCGCCACCACGGCGACCCGGCGCAGATTCGGGCACAGCGCCTGGAGCGCGTCGAGGGAGGCGATCACGTCGGTGCCGCGCTGGAGCTGGTGCCGGTTGGCGGCCTCGGTGCGGCCGAGCCCGAGATCGACGGTGACGCGGTCCGGATCGAGGCCGAACTCGCTGGCGCCGGGGATCAGGTCGACGGCGCGCACGCGGTCGAACAGGCCGTTGACCGGGCGGATCACCTCGAAGGCGAATTGCGGGACGCGGTTGCCGAAGGCCGCGAGGGCGAGGTTCTCGAACACCGCGTAGGCGAGGCCGCGATAGGCGGGCGCGTTCTCCGCGCCCTCCTTGGCGACGATCAGCGGGTCCGGCTCCTGGCCGGGGCCGCCGGTATGGACCCGCAGGGTCAGGCCGGCTTGGTCGATCTCCCGCCCGTCCGCCCAGATCCGGCGGACGCAGGCGATCTCGCCCTCGCACAGGCCGACCGCGAGGTTGGCGAAGTAGCTGTAGCGGGTGGTGACGGTCCTCGGGCCGCCCGCGAGCCCGCCCAGGCCCTTGGAGGGCGCGGCCGCGCGGGCGACGGTGGTGTTGGCGACCTCCAGCGGTCGGGTCGCCCAGATCAGGGTGCCGCCGATCCGCGCCCGCCCGTAGACCCGCGGGATCGGATCGCCCTCGGTGGAGGTGAGCCCGGCCACGTCGGCGAGCCGCGGCCCCTCGACGAAGCGCGCGTGCCGCCCGGACCCCGACAGGGCGCCGCCGAGGGCCGCGCCCGCGACGGAGCCGAGCGCGCGCCCGACCAGGCCGCCGATCGGGCCTCCGAGGGCGGTGCCGACCGCCGCGCCGGCCGAGGACAGGATCAGCGTCGCCATGGCGGGGCTCCGGATCTGATGGCGGTATCGCGTGGACGGGTTGCCGGTCCGTATCCGATCGGATACGTTCGATCGGTGACGACGATCCTGCTGTCCGACACCGTCCGGACTTGGCTCACGGGCCTGAAGGATCACCGCGCCAGGGCACGCATCGCGGCACGTATCCGCAGCGCGGGGCTCGGCAATTTCGGGGATGCCGAACCGGTCGGAACAGGTGTGTTCGAGATACGGATCCCGTATGGCCCGGGCTTTCGCGTGTACTATGTCCGACGCGGCGAGGTAACGTACCTGCTCCTGTGCGGCGGCGATAAGTCCAGTCAGACACGGGACATTCAGAGGGCCAAATCCATGGCCGCCTCTCTCGACGGAATCACCTGATGCGTTTCACACCGTTCGACGCCTCGGAATTCCTCGACAGTGAGGAGGCGATTGCCGAATACCTGGCGGCGGCGCTCGACGACCCCGACCCCGAGCTGTTCATCGCGGCCCTGGGCGATGTCGCGAAGGCACGCGGCATGGCGCAGATCGCCCGGGAAGCGGGTGTCGGTCGGGAGAGCCTCTACAAGGCGCTGACGCCGGGCTCGAAGCTCCGCTACGAGACGGTCCGCAAGATCATGGACGTGCTCGGCGTCAAGCTCACCGTATCGACGCGTTCCTCGTAGGCGCCGCAGCGCGCCGGAAACCGGAACACCCCCGTCGCGTGCCGCCGCCACCATCCGGTGAGCGCCACCTCGGTGACGGCGGCCCCGTCGTGGGCGTGGATCATCGCGCCGGCGCCGGTGGCGATGGCGCAGTGGCGAGCCGGCAGGTGGCGGCGGAAGGCGAAGAGCAGGACGTCGCCCGGCCGCGGCGCCAGGTCCGCCAGGGGTCCGGGCACCGGCACGAGGTGGCGGGCGGCCGCCTCGGTGAGCGGGTCGGTCCCGGGCGCGGCCGATTCCGCCCAGGTGCCGGAATAGGGCGGCGGCACCTCCGGCTCGGCGCCGTAGAGCCCGCGCCAGACCCCGCGCAGCAGGCCCAGGCAGTCGCAGCCCACGCCGCGCAGCGACGCCTGGTGGCGGTAGGGCGTGCCCAGCCACAGCCGCGCCTCGCCGAGCGCCGCGACACCGATATCCCGGCCGATCTCGCGGCGCATCGCGCTCATCGGAAGAGGCTCCCGCCGTCGAGGATGGGGTCCGAGCCGGGGACCGCCCGCATGACCGCGTCGTTGCCGGGCATGTGCGGGAAGCCCTGGAAATTGACCGCGTTGGCGAAGCGGTCGCGGCAGGTGGCGAGGCGCTTGTCGCACCCGGCCGTCAGGCTGAACCTGTCGCCGGCGGCGACCGGCCGGGGCGGCACCGTCCAGAGCTCGATCAGGGGCCCGAGCTGGAGGCGCACGTCGGCCGCGAGCCCGGCATTGGCGCCCGTCGTCCAGGTCAGGCGCCCGCCGGTGAACAGGCCGTCCGCGAAGGACCCGGCGAGCGCCGCCGCGAGCGTGGCCGGCTCCGGGACGCCGGTCACCCGGCCGGCCGTCGTCCACGCGGCGCGGTCCACCCGGCATCGGGCATCGCCGAGATCGGCGCCGCAGGTCGCCCGGTAGGTGCGGCCCCGCTCGGCGCCGAGCCGGTGCGCGAGGCCGCGCAGCTCCGCCACGAAGGCGTCGCCGTCCCGGCGCACCTCGCCGATCGTGGCGACGTCGAGGAGGAGCCGGGTCTCCGTGTCGCGCCAGTCGACCAGCCAGGTCTCCACGGCGGCGCCATCGTAGAGGCCGCCGGCGATGTCCGCCTCGGTGAGGCCGAGGCCGCTGAGCGCTCCC
This sequence comes from Methylobacterium oryzae, assembly GCF_021398735.1. Taxonomy (NCBI): domain Bacteria; kingdom Pseudomonadati; phylum Pseudomonadota; class Alphaproteobacteria; order Hyphomicrobiales; family Methylobacteriaceae; genus Methylobacterium; species Methylobacterium oryzae. The sequence goes on along the minus strand of NZ_CP090349.1, from coordinate 989,714 downwards.
GCCACGTCGCCGCCCGAGACCGCGAAGCCGAGCTCGGCGCTGGCCTCGGCCGCCTCCAGCCCGGTGCGGGCGGCGTGGACGAGGCCCGCGACGGTCAGGTCGCGGTCGTGGTCGGTGAAGCCGAGGGCGAGCCCGTCCCGCCGCCGCAGGGACCAGCAGCGGCACAGGGTGGTCACCCCGCCGGCGAGATGGGCCGCGAAGGCCTCCGGGATGTCGCGCATGGCGTCACGCCTCCTCAGGGCACGATCTCGACGAGCGGCACCTTCGGGATCTCCCCGGCCGTGAAGGCGGCGAGGTCGATGGTCAGCGCGTCGGTGTCGAACCGGACCGGCACGTCGAAGGCGAAGCCCGCCGTCACGGCGGCGCCGGGCGGCGGGACGCGGCCCGCCGCGAAGGTGACGAGGCCGGTCGTCGGGTCGCACGCGAAGGCGCCGGGCTCGACCTCCCGGCCGCCGACCGCCACCCGGACGCTGCCGGCCACCGGCTTGGCGATCCGGCGCCTGTAGGGCGCGAAGCCGAACCCGTAGGTCTTGACCAGCGGGAAGGACGCGGTGGCGCCGTCGCCGGTGCCTAGCGGCTGGTCAGAGGGACTCGTCGGTCGGCCGGGCGGCCCGGAGCGGTCGTCGACCCGGTCGCGGAACCGGAATCCGTAGAGCCGCCCGCGCCGCTCCTCGAAGAAGGCCAGCACGGCGTGCAGGGCGTCGAGGCCGCGCATCCCGAACCCGGCCTCGTAGCGGCGGCGGGAATCGGCCCAGCGGCCGTTCCGGTGCTCCCGGCCCGAGGCCAGGGTCACGATCTCGGTGAGCCGCTGCGGGCCGCCGCCGGCGCGCAGCGAGACGTCGAGTGGGAACAGCACCTCGTGGAAATCGTCGGCCATGGCGGGCCTCTCCGGTTCGGGTGGCGACAGGGCCGCGCCGGTCTTCCGGGGCGTCCTCGCGAGCGCAGCGACGCGACCCAGGGCAGCGCGACATCCGTGACCGTGGCACTCCGGGATCGCTTCGCTCCGCCCGCGAGGACGGAGGCCGGGCCGCAGATCCCGCGCGACGCCCGGGGAACGGTATCGCTGCCGGATCGGAGCAGCTGAAAAAAGTCTTCCGAGAGGCGCCGGAAAATCAAAAGCGCCGTTCATCGACACGGGACGGCAGTTGATCGAAGATCGCCGCACCGAAGCGGATGTTCTCCGAAGTCCTCTCGGTCCGCACATCTCGGTTCACCGCGCGATCCGCACGACGCGGCGCCGTTCTGCCAGGGAAACCTTCCGATGAGCGCCATCCCCCAGCCCCTGCACGCATCCGCCCCTGCCCTCGACATCCGCCGCGTCGCCGGCCGCATCGGCGCGGAGATCCGCGGCGTCACCCTCTCGGGTGACTTGGACGACGGGACGGTCGCGGCGATCCGGCAGGCGCTGAACACCCACAAAGTGGTGTTCTTCCGCGACCAGGACCTCGACGAGGCCGGGCAGGAGGCGTTCGGCCGGCGCCTCGGCGACCTCGTCCCGCATCCGACCGTGCCCTCCCTCGCCGGCACGGCGGGAATCCTCGACATCGACGGCAGCCGGGGCGAGCGGGCGAGTTCCTGGCACACCGACGTGACCTTCGTGCCGGCCTACCCGGCGCTCTCGATCCTGCGGGCCGTGACGCTGCCGCCCCACGGCGGCGACACGCTCTGGGCCAACACGGCGGCGGCCTACGCGGACCTGCCCGAGCCCCTGCGCGACCTCGCCGACAAGCTCTGGGCGCTGCACTCGAACGTCTACGACTATGTCGGCGGCCGGGTGAACGTGTCGGAGGCCGGGCGGCGGCGCTACGACGAGGTGTTCACCAGGACCGTGTTCGAGACCGAGCACCCGCTGGTCCACGTCCACCCGGAGACCGGGGAGCGCTCGCTGATCGTCGGCCACTTCATCCAGCGGATCCTGGGCCTGACCACCGCGGATTCGCAGCACCTGCTGGCGATCTTCCACGACCACGCGACCCGGCCCGAGAACACCGTGCGCTGGTCGTGGCGGACGGGCGACGTGGCGATCTGGGACAACCGCGCCACGGTCCACCGGGCGGTGGACGATTACGGCGAGGCGCCCCGCGTGGTCCGCCGCGTGACGATCCAGGGCGTCGCGCCGGTGAGCGTCGACGGCCGCACCAGCCGGGCGCGGGAGACGGAGGCGCGCAGGGCGGCGTGAGCTGTGGCCGCGCGCGCCTCAGGTCGCCCGCTGGCCGCGCGCCACCGCCCGGGCGAGGCTCGCGGTCACCTGCGCCTCCGAGCGGCGGAAGGCGCCCGGATCGGGGGTCGCGATGTTGACCGTCACGGAGACCGGCCGCGCCGCGGCGCCGCCCGCGGCCACGCCGAGGCGACCGTCCGGCCCGCGGCCGAGGGGGAGGATCGCCTCCGGGCCGGCCTCGCCCATCAGGCCGGCGCCGCCCGCCATGGGGAAGTAGGTCGGCGCGGCCACGACGCCGCCGGCGGCGAAGGGCTGGACGCGGCCGCCCCGGAACACGCCCCCGCGGGCGAAGCCCGTCTCCGCGCCGGAGCCCAGCATCGCGCCGATCAGGCCCGTGAGGCCCGACTGGATCGGCCCGGCCGCCGCCCGCGCCGCCACGCCGGCGAGGCGCGCCCCAATGGTGCCGAGCACGCCGTCGAGGCTGCGGCCGGACGCGGCCCCGCGGGTCAGGGCAGTGTCGAGGCTGCGGCCGAAGCTCTGCGCCAGTCGGTCCAGGGTCTCGAGCTGCCGGATCCGGTCGTCGGACAGCGAGTCGGCCTGCGGGTCGGTCTCGGCCATGGCGGTGCCTCACGGTGGGTCGGGATGGGCGGCGAGGAGCCGCGCGAAGGCGGCGCGGGACAGCGGCTCCGGGCCGGCGCGCCGGCCGAGCGCCGCGGCGAACTCCCGCGGGGTCGCCGACCAGAAGTCGCGGGGCCGCCAACCCAGCGCGCCGAGGCCGAGGGAGAGGGCGTCGTCCCAGGGGAAGCGCTCCGGGGCCGGACGCGGCGGCGGCTCCGCGTCCGGCCCTAGGGAGGGTTTGCCGGGCCCGGTACCTCCCCGCCCGCCGCCTCCCCGCCCGGCGCTTCCCCGAAGGCCGCCGCCAGGACGTCGCCCAGGGCGGCCGAGACGGCGTCGAGCCCGCCCGCCAGCGGCAGCCGCGCCACCGCCGCGTCGTCGAGGTCGTGGCCGCCGCCCCGCAGGGCGACGCCCAGGAGGGCGATCAGGTCGCGGGCCGAGACGCGCCCGCCGGCGAAGCGCGCGGCGAGGCCCGCGAGGTCGCCGGCCTGGAGCGCGGTCTCCAGCTCGGCGAGCGCGCCGAGGGTGAGGCAGAGCGTGTAGCGCCGCCCGCCGAGGGTGAGCGGCACCTCGCCGCGGATCCGGTTGGCCACGGCGCTCAGACCGCCGCGAAGGCGAGCGCGCCGCCGGATTCGAGGCTCATGTCGAAGGTGACCTCACCGGCATGGTCGCCCCGGTACTCCAGGCTCGCGATCTGGAACGGCCCCTCCAGGATCCCGAAGGCCGGGATCACGATCTGGAACACCTCGACCGCGCCCTCGAAGAACAGCAGGCGCAGGCGCGCGTCCGAGGCCTGGTCGCGGAACACGCCCGAGCCGGCGATCGCGGCCCGCCGCACCCCGGCCCCGGCGAGCAGCTCGCGCCAGCGCCCGGCGGAATCGGCGTTGGTGACGTCGACGGTCTCGGCGTTGAGGGTGATCTGGCGGCTGCGCAGGCCCGCCACCGCCACGAAGCCGCCCGCACCGTCGCCGGCCCGGATCAGCAGGTCCTTGCCCTTCTGCGCGCCCATCGGCACCCTCCTCACAGGTTCTCGGTGACGGCCTCGACCGTCAGGGTCGCCCTGGCCTCGCCGGTCCGGGCGTCGCGCCGGGCGCGGACGGCCCGCACCCGGAGGGTCACGAGCCGGCAGCCGGCCAGCGGCAGGACGAGGGGCGTCGGGGCGTCCCGGAGGAGCGCCGCCATGCGCGAAGCGGCGTCGAGGGCGGTGCGCACCGAGCCCGCCTGGGCGATCACCGCGATCGCGTGGCTGTGCCGGTGGCGCTCGGCGCCGTCGACGGATTCGTCCGCGATCTCGGCGTCGCCGAACAGCGCGTAGACCGGGAGCGTGCCGCGCGGCGGCTCGTCGTAGAGCCGGACGCGGCCGCCCAGCAGCGCGGCCAGGGCGGCGTCGGCGGCGAAGCGGGCGATCAGGCCGGCGCGGAGCGCCAGGAGCGGGCCCGGATCGCTCACGACCGCCCCTCCCCGGGCAGCTCCTCGACGTGGCAGATCAGGTCGCGGCCCCGCGCGTCGGGCTCGGCGACGGCGCGGATCGCGAAGCGGCGCGGCCCGGCGGCGAGCCGCATGGTCGGGTCGAGCGCGGCCCGGCTCCGCAGGGTGACGCGGTAGGCGGGCCGCGTGTCGGTGCGGCCGCCGGCCGGTCGGTCGGCGAGTCCCGCCGGGGCGATCGCGCCCCACAGGACCGGGCCGGCCACGTAGCGGCGCAGCACGCCCCCGAACCCGTCGGGCTCCTCCAGGGGCCGCTCGAGGACGAAGCGGCGCCGCCGCGCGCCGAGGGGCGGGCGTTGGAACGAGGTCGCCATCGGGGAAGCTCCGGGTGCGAGGATCACAGCCGCAGGCGCCGGAACGGCGCGCCGAGCGCGGCGGCGTCGGTGCGGGCGGCGTCGGGCTCGTCGCCGCGACGCTCGTAGCGGGCGGCGGCGAGGCGCAGGATCGCGAGGCGCAGGGGCTCGGGAAGCGGCGGACCGTCGCCGCCGTACCCGGCCGCGACCTCGATCAGGATCGTGCGGCCGGCGGGATCCGGCGCGGCCGGATCCACCTGCAGGGACGGTGCCCCGTCCGGGTCGGGGCCGAGGCGCACCAGCCCGGCGTCGAGGTCGGTGACGCCTCCGGACGGGTCCGCGAGGCCGGCGCGGAGGATCGCGACCAGCGGGCTCAGGGGCAGCGGCACCTGCCCGTCCGGCGGCCAGGCCGTCAGGGCGATCCGGTACCGGCCCGGGACCAGGATCCGCCGGGTCTCGATCTCCAGGCTCGCGCGGGCCGCCGCGATCAGGGCCTGGAGCAGGCCGTCCTCGTCGGCGCCCGCGTCGGAGTCGACGCGCAGGTAGGCGCGCAGGTCGGGCACGCCCACCGGCTCGACGGCGGCGGCGGCGATGCGTAACGGGATCATCGCACGTCTCTCTGCAGGTGGTCCGATGCCGATCTCGAAGCGCCGCCCGGCGGCCCGCGCCGCGCGGGTAGCGACCGTCACGGCGATCCTGATGGCGATCCCGGTGCTCGCGGCCGTCCCGGCGCGGGCGATCGTCGGCGGCACCGAGGCGCCGGCCGGCGGGGCCGTGATGGTCCTGTCGTCGAAGGGCGGTGTCTGCACCGGCGTGGTGCTCGGCCCCGACACGGTGCTGACCGCCGGCCACTGCCTCGCCGACGCCAAGGAGCACCGCGTCCATTTCCGCGACGCCGCCGGGGCGCCGGTGCTCGTCGACGTCACCGCCCAGGCGGTCCATCCGGGCTACGACGCCGGCGCGGCCGCTTCCCGGCGGCGCTCCGTCGATCTCGCGCTGCTGCGCACCGAGACGCCGCTGCCGCCGCGCTTCGCGCCCGTGACCCTGAGCGCCGCCCCGGCGCGGGCGGGCGAGACCCTGACCCTGTCGGGCTACGGCGCGGCCAAGCCCGGCGACCCGCGCTCCACCGGCACCTACCGCAGCCTCGGCCTGCCGGTGATCGAGCCCTACGGGCCGAGCCGCATCCTGGTCTGGCTGAAGGGCGCGGGCGGCGGCGCCTGCCAGGGCGATTCCGGCGGCCCGATCGCGGGACCGGACGGGGCGGTGCTGGCCCTGTCGGCCTGGATCGGGGGCGCCTGCGGCGGCCTCACCCAGGGCGTCCTGGTGGGGCCGCAGCGGGGCTGGATCGACCGCGTGCTCGACGGCTGGGACCGGACGGCGCGCTGGGTGCAGTAGCGGCGCGGCGCCGCGTGCGCAGGGAACCTCAGCTTGGCCGGGCTATTGCCTTGCTCTAGGCTCACTCGATCTGGGGCCCCTCGCCCCAGGCTCCCTCGGCGCCGCCTCCGGCGTCCCCCACCCGCGCCCGCGCGCGCCCGGAGTTCCCGATGTCCCCTCGCCCGATCCGAAAGGCCGGCCCCCGCGAGCGCAGCCTGCGCGGCGGCCTGTGGGGCGGGTTCCTGGGCCTGTCGCTGCTCGGCGCCCTCGGAGGCCTGCTGCCCACGCCCGCGGCGGCGGTGATCAACGGCACGACGACGCGGGACCCGAACGGGGCGCGCAGCTTCGTGGTGCGGATCGAGAGCACCGAGGGCGAGATCTGCTCGGGGACCCTGATCGCCCCGGACCTCGTGCTGAGCGCGGCCCACTGCGTGATGCGGCCGGCCGGCTACACGGTGATCAGCGTCGACCGGAACTTCCGCCAGCACCGGACCGCGGTGATCACCGCCTCCATGCACCCGGACTTCGTGCCCGGGACGACCCCCGAGGACCAGCCCGGCGTCGACCTGGCGCTGCTCAAGCTCGAGCGCCCGCTCGGCAACGACTACGTGCCCCTCGATCCCCGGGGCGCGGGCTCGATCACCGACGGGCAGCCCGTGGACATCGCGGGCTTCGGCGTGGTGGCCGAGAACCGGCGGAACTCGGCGCGCATCCTGCGGCTCGCCCACCTCGTGTCGATCGGCTCGCTCCAGGTCGCCAACCGGGTGACCGTCGTCACCGACCGGCGGCGCATGGCCGAGACCTCGGGCGCCGGCGCCTGCCTGGGCGATTCCGGTGGCCCGATCCTGACCGGCGGCCCCGGCGGCTACCGGATCGTCGGCGTGGTGAGCTGGTCGAGCGGCGCCCTGCAGCAGGGCGCGCGCCGGACCGCCTGCGGCGGCTTCACCGCCGTGACCCCGGTGGCCGAGCATGCCGGCTGGATCGCCGCGCGCACGGCGGAACTGTCGCGCATCCAGGTCGGCGACGCCCTGCCCCGCGGCAACCGGTCCGACTGGATGGCCCGCCCGGGCCGCCGCCGCTGAGGGGCCTCACCGCAGTCGGGCCGCGGCCCGGCCGCGGCCTGACCGCCGCAAAGCCGCTGCCCGCTCCCGGATCCTTCGCGCCTGCGGGAACCCGGAGGCCGATCGGCACTTTTCGCATCCGAACCTTCCCGGCTCACGGAGCGAGAGCATGGCCGACACCGGCACCAGCAACACCCCGCGGACGCACAAGACCCGCAACAACACCGACTCGAACGCCAAGAAGGTCTCGATCGAGGCGCTCAACGCCCGGCTCGCGGACGGCATCGACCTCGCCCTGGCGATCAAGCAGGCCCACTGGAACCTCAAGGGCCCGCAGTTCATCGGCGTCCACGAGATGCTCGACGGGTTCCGCACCCAGCTCGACGAGCTGAACGACAGCGTCGCCGAGCGCGCGGTCCAGCTCGGCGCCACGGCCTTCGGCTCGACCCAGGCGGTCGCCGAGCGCACCAAGCTGCCGGCCTACCCGACCGGCATCTACGCCATCGCCGACCACATCGCCGCGCTGATCGACAGCTACGCCGCCTACGCCAACGCGGTCCGGCAGAACATCGACGAGACCGACGAGGCGGGCGACCCCGACACGGCCGACCTGTTCACCGAGATCTCGCGGGCGGTCGACAAGCACCTCTGGTTCCTCGAGGCGCACGTGCAGGAGCCGACCGGCACCCTGCGCGACGGCAACGCGGGCCGCTGAGGATCGCGGCGCCCCGCCTTCGGGCGGGGCGCGACTCGACGCGATCGGGGATACGAAAATGCCCGGCCGCGAGGCCGGGCTCAGTGGGGTCCCTTTGCACGGGGACATCAGGACCGGGAAGCTTTGGAGGGCGAACCGGTCCCGATCGGGGATCAGAAGTCGCGCTGGACGCGGAAGCGGAAGGTGGACACGCTGTCCGCCGTCGTGGTCCGCGGCACGAAGGTGCCGTTGTTGATGCCGGCGACGTTCGCGTAGGCCGTCGGGCTCTTGTCGCGGTCGATCACGCGGCCGTTCTTGACGCCGACCTGGGTGTAGAAGCCCTCGACACCGATATCGAGGTCCTTGACCGGCGACCAGATGATGCTGCCGCCCGCCACGAACTGGTAGGTGTCGCGCAGCGCCTCGCTCAGCTGGAAGAACCGGGTGCCCGGCACGCCGACGCCGTTCACACCGAACGAGTTGCCACCGGTGTTGTTCGCCAGCGCGAAGGCCGCGCCCTGGGCCAGACGGGCGCCGCTGCCGTAGCTCATCTCACCGTACGACCCGAAGAAGGCCGAGCGCCACTCCGGCGACCAGTAGTGGAGGTACGAGGCCGTCGCGGTGAAGCTCGTCGACTGCTCCATCTGGCCCGTGAAAGGGTTCACCGTGGCGTCGTTGAAGTACTGCGCGAACTTCTGCCCCTGGATGGTCGTCGGGTTCTGCGAGTAGCAGCCGCTGAACGCGCAGTAGCCGGTGTACATCTGCGAGCCGGAGCCGTAGGCGCCCTGCAGGTAGAGGGCGTCGCCCGGCGCGATGAACGGCGTGTTGATCTTCAGGCCGCCCTGCACCGCCCAGCCGTACGAGTTGCTGGTGTGGGGGATGCTGATGTTCGAGCCGGTGCCGGTGCCGGCGCCGTTGGCCACGTTGCCGACGTTCAGCTCGTGGACGGCCGCCGACAGCTGCGCCGAACCCCAGGCCTGGTCGAGGCGCAGGGCGCCGACGACGTCGGGCATGCGCGAGCGCTGGATCACGTCGACGAAGCTGTACCGGGTCGGCACGCCGCCGGTGTAGCCGATGAACACCTCGGCCGGAGCGTTCGTCTGAGCGAAATTGACGATGTTGGAGTTGTTCGTCACGCCGGCCGGGTTGTTGGTCTGCGAGAAGATCGGGCTGCGGCGGAAGACCGGGTCTTCGGCCGAGATCGTGGCGGACAGGCCGTTGCCGAGCGTGGCCGTGTAGGCGAGCAGGTTGGTCGAGGCGATGTCGGAGCCGAGCGTGGCGCCGGCGAACTCGAAGTCGTGGGCGTAGAAGTCGAAGAACGACGAGGCGCGACCGGCGGTCATGCCGGCGAACTGGATGAAGGCCTTGTCGACGTTCACGAACTGCTGGGCGCGACCGAACTGGTCGATGCCGAGAGCCGGGAAGGCCTGGCCGATGCGCTGCTGGGTGCCCGACTGGCCGACGCCGGAATAGCCGGTGCGGGATCCGGCATCGAGGCGCACGAAGGCGCGCAGGGTGCCGTAGGCGGTCTGGGTGCGGGCATCGAGGTTGATGCGCATCCGGCCCTGGTAGCCCGACGTATCACCGACGTTCGAGCCGTTCTGCCGCGAGTAGCTGGTCATGTAGCCGCCCTCGAACCGGGCGCGGCCGGAGAGACGCAGGCAGGTGTCGGTGCCGGGGATGTAGAAGAAGCCGGCGCCGTACGCGCCGCAGACGCGGACGTACTCGATCGGGACAGCCTTCTTGACCGGCAGATCAGCCGCCTGCGCTGCGCTCGCCGCGGACAGAGCCGCGGCGGAACAGAGGAGCGTGTGCTTCAAGATCCTCATCGATTTCCCCAAAACGTCGAGACCCATATTGGAGACAGCATTCAGCCACGCAGGCCGCGCTGCTATTATTTGTTTCGGCCGAATTGATTCGTCTTGCCGATGAGCTCTGGTTCTTTCGAGCTCTTGTTCGAATAAGTTCCCGCAAATGGCCGCAGCCATCAATCCCAAATCGGAACGGCCACCCGTGCCAATGTATTCGGTGGCCACGCGGCCACATAAAAATGATCTTGTTTGTCCGACGGAAACAGACACAGCACGAGCGTTTCGGCTGGAAAGCGTACTAACAGACCATGTTTCTAGCAGAAACACTGTACTTCCCTGACAGATCGTATTGATCTACCGGAAACGAAGGGGTATTCGGCCGTCGAGCCCTCACGGGCCGGCTCGGACGCGGATCCGATCGCCCTGCAGGATGGCGCCGCGCCGGGCGGTGCGCGGGCCCCGCAGCGACGGACGTCTGCCGACGGGACCGGACCCGGACTGCTCGGTATCGAGAGGCGGCGCCGGGGTCCCGGTCCCCTCTCACCCCATCGGGTCGATCGGCACGGCCGATCGGCCCTAGGCGAGCCGCCCATGCGCAGCGCTTCGTTTCATCCCGTCCCACGCCCGAGTCGTCCGCGTACCGTTTCAGCGTTTCCATGATTTCCGCGCGTCCGCCCGAGCGGATCCGCGTCATGCAGCCCTTGAAATTGTGAGACGTCAGTGGAAATCGATCTTGAGACATATTATCAGGCGGCCAGAACCGGCAGCCTGGCCTGTATTCGCTCGCTCGACCCGATCTACGGCGAGCGCTTCTTCTTCCTGCGCGTCCGCGAGGTGCGGAACGGCCGCATCGCCACCGCGCGCGGGATCTTCTGGACGGTCAACGGCGAGAAATGCGATCCGGGCTGGGGCGGGGACGCGCACGCGCTGGTCGTCCCGACCCTGGCGCTCCTCGAGATGATCGAGCCGAACCTGGAGCGGATGGCGCAGTTCGGCGTCGACCGGCGGTTCGAGATCGCCGTGGCGCGGGCCGTGCTGGAGGGCCGCCTCACCGAGATGCCGGAGATGCCGCAGCCGCCGGTTCCGACCCTCAAGGAGGCGCAGGCCGAGCTGCAGGCCGCGATGGCCTACTGGGAGGCCGTGGACGTCCGCGAGGCGAAGCCCGGCACCTCGGTGCGGATCCGCCGGGAGGCCAGCGAGCGGCTGGTCACCGCCCGCACCAATCTCGAGCGGGCCAAGCAGCAGGCCGGGCGGCTCGCGGGCTGCGGCGACCGCGCGGGCTGCCCCGGCTAGGGTCGCCGCCGCGCGTCAGGAGAACTTCAGGAGCTTGAGCGCGTCGAAATCCTGCACCCCGCCGCCGACGCGCTTGGTGGTGTAGAACAGCACGTAGGGCTTGGCCGAGTACGGGTCGCGCAGCACCCGCATCCCGGTCCGGTCGACCACGAGGTAGCCCCGGCGGAAGTCGCCGAAGGCCACCGACAGGCTGTCCTTGGCGAGGTCCGGCATCGCCTCGGCCTCGGTGACCGGGAAGCCGACCAGCGTCGCGGACCGGCCGGCGGCGAGGGGCGGCTGCCAGAGATAGTTGCCCTCCGAATCCTTGAACTTGCGGATCGCGCTCTGGGTGCGCCGGTTCATGACGAAGCCGGCATTCTGCCGGTAGGCCGCCCGCAGCCCGTAGATCAGGTCGAACAGCGCGTCCCCCGGGCTCGCCGACGGGAACGCACCCGCCGTCCCGGTGGCGACCGTGCCGATCTTGCCCGGCACCCAGGCGGCGTTGGCGACCGTGTCGTAGCTCAGGAAGCCCCGCGGGCGGCTCGCGCCGTTGCCGGACACGAAGGCGACGCCCTCCTGCTCGGCGAAGGCGGTCTCCACCTCGGCCGAGAGCCACGCGTCGAGATCGACCACGGAATCGTCGAGGAGCGTCTGGGTGGCGGCCGGCATCGCGTAGAGCTCCATCGCGGGGAACGCGATCTCCGACAGGGCCGGCGCGGCGGTCTCGGGGCGCGGCGCGGTCTCGGCGGCCCAGCCGGTGACCGGCGCGCCCACCGAGACGGCGCGCTTGTACTGGGCGCCCGAGATCGGCTGCACGCTGGCGATCGACCGGATCGGCGAGACCTGCCCGAGGCGCGCGAGCACGGTCCGCTCGATCGTGTCGGGGACGAGGTAGCCGCCGTCCGGCCCGGAGCCGGCCGAGAGCGCCTTGGCCTCCAGGCGCTTGAGCCCGGCGCTCTCGCCCGCCCGGACGTAGAGGTCGAAGGCGGCCTTGTGCTCGTGCGCGGCCCCCGTCTCCCGGACGTCCGGCTGGCCGAGGGGCGGCCGGGCCCGCTCCAGGGCGATCCGGTCGAGCCGGGTGCGGGCGGCGTCGAGGGCCGCGTCGATCCGGGCGAGCTTCTCCTCGGTGAGCACGTCGACGCCGAGGCGGCCCTCGATCCGGTCGATCCGCGCGTCGTTCGTCTCCTTGAAGGCCGCGAAGGCGGCGGCGAGCTCGTCCAGGGCGGAGCGGACCGGGCCGCCGTCGGAATGGGCGGCCTTGTTCTCCAGCGGCGGCAGGCCGCCCAGCGGGGCGGGATCGGCGATCGGGGTCTGGGCGTCCATGATGGGCCTCGTCGGGGGTGGAAGTCAGGACCGCGCGGCCGGCAGCGGCCAAGCGGCAGGTCTCGCGGCAGGTCTCGCGGCGGGTCTCGCGGCGGGTCCGAGGGCGCCCGGCGGCGCGATCAGGCCGGCGAGGCCGCGGATCGCGTCGGCCTCCGGGTCCGGAGCCGGGATCGACGCGGAGCTCGCCCTGGCCCCCGGCTGCAGCGGGAAGGTCACGAGCGAGATCTCCCAGAGGTCGACCTGCTGGAGCCGGCGCTCGCCGCCGGTGCCCTTCCGGGCGCGCAGCGTGCGGAAGCCGATCGAGAGCCCGTCGAGGCCGCCGCCGCGCATCAGGGCGTCGACCTCGCGGGCGCGCTGCACCGCGAGGTTGAGCGCGCCCTCCGCGAACAGGCCGCGGCCGTCCTCGCGCAGGGCGAGCCAGCGGCCGATCGGCTCGGCCGGATCGTGCTGGAACAGGAGCCGCACGCCCGCGGCCCCGCGGCGGGCGAGGCTCGCCGCGAAGGCGCCCGGCACCACCACGTCGCGTCCGAGATCGGGCACGCCGAACAGGCTGGCATAGCCGGAGAAGTGGCCGTCCATGGGGGATCCTCGGATGGGACAGTGAGGGCGCGCCCCGCGCCTCAGGGTGTGCCCGGCGCCCCCGGCATCGCGGGCGGGTAGCCCACGGCCTCCCGCTTCTCCGCCGCCGACAGGAAGTCCGCGGCCTGGACCCGGCGCCACAGGGATTCCCGCTCGCCGGCCAGCGCCTCGATCCGGTCGAGGTCGGGCTCCAGGTCGATCGCCCCGAAGGCGGGTTCCAGCCAGCCGGCCAGCGCCCGGGCGGTGCGGGCCGCGAGGGGGATCAGGGTCTGGCGGTAGAGGGCGCGGTTGGCCTCGGCGTAGTTGGCGTGGGTGTTGTCGCCGGGGAGGCCGAGCAGCAGCGGCGGCACGCCGAAGGCCAGGGCGATCTCCCGGGCGGCCGCGTCCTTGGCCGCCACGAAATCCATGTCGCGCGGCGAGAGCGCGAGCGGCTTCCAGTCGAGGCCGCCCTCCAGCAGCAGCGGCCGGCCGGCATTGGCGGAACCCTGGTAGTTCGCCTCCAGCTCCGCCTTCAGCCGGTCGAATTGCGGCTCGGACAGCGTCGCCCCGGCGAAGACCAGGGCGCCGGACGGCCGGGCGGCGTTGTCGAGCAGCGCCTTGTTCCAGGCGCTCGCGGCGTTGTGGATGTCGAGGGCGGCGGCGGCGGCCGCGATCGGGGCGAGCCCGCCGGTCTCGTCCTCCGGGTGGAACAGCGTCAGCGCCAGGATCGGCGCCACGGCGATCCCCGGCTCGGGCAGGTCGAACCGGCGGCTGCGCCCGCCCGCCGTGTAGAGATAGGCCGCCGGCCAGCCGTCCGGGCCCGGCAGCACCCGCATCCGTCCGGGACGCAGGGCCTGGAGCGCGGCGACCCGCCCGTCGAGGCTCACCGCCTCCAGGTAGGCCGTGCCGGTGAGGAGGAGGTCGGCGTAGAGCGTCTCCAAGAGGTGCGGCCCGCTCTCCCGGGGGTTCGGCCGCGCCAGCAGGGCGAGCAGGTCGCCCGCGCGCTCGGCGCCGGGGCCGGTGGCGATCAGCGGCAGGCCGGCGGCGCTCTCAGCGACGAGCCGCACCGCCCGGTGGACGACCGGGTTGGCCTGGTAGCCGGCCCGGGCGAGCGCCGCCGGATCGCGGGGCGTCCAGCTGGCCCGTCCCTCGGCGTAGAGGGCGAAGGCCGGGGCCGCGGCGGCCTTGGTGGCGAGGGCCGGGCCGCCGGCGGCGCGGCGCGCGACCCGCGCCAGGCGTTCGAGGAGGGTCGACATGCCGGTCCGTTCCTGAGCTATGGTCACGCGATGCAGCCCCGGATCCCCACACGGCCCCAGGCGCGGCCCCAGGCGCGGTTCGGGGGACGGGTCCGGGGACGGGTCCGGGCGGAGTCCCGCGTCGCGGCGCGGGTCGCGGCTCTGGTCCCAGCGCTCGTCGTCGGGCCTCTGGGCGGGCCCCTGGCCGGGCCACTGGCCGCGCCCCCGGCCGCGCCGGCCCGGGCCGCGGATGCGCCCGCACCCGCGCCCCTGTGGCCGGAGCCCGACGGGACCCTGATCCTGGCGCGCCCCTTCGGCCGGTCCGAGATCAGCCTGCGCCTGTCCCGGCGGGTCGCCGGGGCGGTGGACACGCTGACCTGGGACGGCGTCACCTTCCTCGCCGACACCGAGCCCGGCGACGCCCTGCAGGCGCGGGCGGAGATCGGCTCCGGCGCCGCCTGCCGCCGGGCGAGCGAGGCCGGCACCCCGCAGGACGGGTCCGGCGCGCCCGCGGCCCGGCGGCTCCGCGCCCTGCGCGCCGGCCGGAGCTGGGCCGAAACCGAGACCCGCATGGCCTGGGACGGCCCCGCCGACCCGGCCGACGAGCCGCCCGCGGACTGCCCGACCGCCTCCGCGAGCCCCGCGATCCCGGCCCCGGCCCCGCTCCTGCGCAAGCGGGTCGCCCTCGGCCTGCCGGGCCTCGGCAACGCCGTGGAGGTGCAGGCGAGCTTCAACCTGACCGAGCCCGCGGCGGCGCTGCGTCTCGAACCCCTCGCCGCCGCGGTGCCGGCGGAGTTCTCCGCGGCCTGGCGCTTCGACCCGTCGACCGGCGGGCTTGCGCCCCTCGGCCCCGGAGCGGGGGAGCGGCCGGACCCGGTGATCCTGGCGACGCCGGAGGGCTCGCACGCCCTCGCGGTCTGGGCCCCGGGTCCGCCGGAGCAGGAGCCCGACGCGCCGCGGCCCGGCTTCGCGGTCGCGCCCGAGGCCGGGGCGAACCGCCTGAGCTGCCGCTTCCGGCTGGCGAACGCCGCCGCCGGCGCGCACGATTTCGCCTGCTACGCCCTGGTCGGCACCCTCGCCGACGTCCGGGCCGCCCTGCGGAGCCTGACCACGCCGCCCTGACCGGCCCGGCGCCGACCTGTGCTAGACTGTCCGGACCGACGAACCGATGGAGGTTCCGATGGACAGGAAGCAGGCCCTCGAACTCGCGATCTTCGTCATCGCGCTCGTCCCCTTCCTCCGCTGCCTCATGCCCTCCGCGACGCGCTCCCGGGGGCCCCGCCGCTCCGGCTCCCTCAGCTACGATTCGGGCTCCGGCGGCGACGGCGGCGCGATCTTCGGCGATGGCGGCTGCCACGGCAGCGACGGCGGCAGCTGCGGCGACGGCGGCGGCGGCGGTGATGGCGGTGGCGGCGGCGATTGAGCGACCGCTCGGGCGTCCAGGAGCCCGGCACGCCCAGGAACCCGGCACGCCCAAGAACCCGGCATGCCGATGTGCCGGGGTCGGGCAGCGACGACGGTTCGGGAATCGGAGCCGGGCCGCGGCGCCCGGGAAGGACGGCGGGGATCAACCCGACAGATGCGCCCCTCAATCCGCCCGCCGTCGGCGCGCAATACGGAGAATTACGGTGGGGATTCCCAGCTCAGGACCGCGTGCCGTGGCCTGATCGCTACAGATTTGGCGCACGACATTGTGTATACAGCATGCAGTTCGTTCCAGAGACCACGAACCGACTCCGGCGCGCTTCACCCGAAGCGCGCCGAATTGTTTCCGGCGACCGCTGTCACAACCGCCGGATCCGGGGCTCGGCCCGGGGCTCCAGCATCAGGTGCGTGAGCGCCCAGACCAGGGCATCGAGACGGTCGGGCGAGGTCCCGCCGGACAGGCCGTCCGGACCGAAATCGCACAGCTCGTCCTCCAGCGCCGGGAAGGCGCCGACGTGGTGGACCAGCCCGCGGGCGTAGAGCAGCGAGACCGGCTCGGCGCGCAGGTACTTGCCCCGCGTGGCGTGGACCCGGGTCACCGGCACGGCGGGGTCGCACTGGCCCAGCACGGCGGCGGCCATCTCGCCGCCCTGGTTGACCTCGACCACGAGGGCGTCGGCCCGGAGCCGGTGGTAGAGCGCCAGCGCCGCGGCCGCCCAGGCCTGCGGGGTGGCGCGGGCGAGGCTCGCGTCGGCCAGCACGTAGGCGTGCCCGCCCGCGCGCCCGGCCGCCACGATCCCGCAGGCGTCCGAGCGCGCGCCCGAGGCGGCGGGGGGATCCACCGCCACGACGATCCGCCCGAGATCGGGCGCCGCGGCGAGGCGGCCGGCCTCCAGGGCCGCGCGCGTCCACAGGCCGTCGTCCCGGTCGGCGATGAGCTCGCCGTCGAGTTCCTGCCGGCCGAGCCGCGTGCCGGCGTAGCGCCCGACCACCTGCTGGAGGAAGTCGGGCGCGAGATGCGCGGCGTTGTCGTGGGTCCGGGCACGGCTCACCACCGTGCGCGGGTCGGCGAGCAGGCGGCGGATCAGCGGCACCGGCCGGGGCGTCGTCGTCACGAGGTTGCGCGGCCGGGCGCCGAGGCGCAGGCCGAACTGCAGCATGTCGAAGGCCACCTCGGGCCGGCGCCACTTGGCGGCCTCGTCGCACCACGCGGCGCCGAATTGCGGGCCGCGCAGCGCGTCGGGCTCCTCCGCCGAGAAGGCGAGCGCGACGGCGCCGTTGCTCCACTCCACCCGGCGGCGGCTCGGCGACCAGGCGGGCCGGGCCCGTCCCCGCGCCGGCAGGCCGAGGAGGCCGGAGGGTCCCTCGACCATCACGTCGCGCACGTCGAGATGGGTCTCGCCCACCAGGGCGATCCGCCCGACCGGCGCGCCCGCGAAGGCCGGGTCGCCGCGCGCGAGGGCGTCGACCCACTCGGCCCCGGTGCGGGTCTTGCCGCTGCCGCGGCCGCCGATCACCGCCCAGGTGGTCCAGGGCGCCGCGTCGGGCGGCGGCAGCTGGTCCGGCCGGGCCTGGTGCAGCCAGTCGCCCGCGAGCGCCCGGAGGAGGTCCGGCGGCAGCGTCTCGAGGAAGTCAGGCAGCCGCCCGGCCGCCGACAAAGCCAGCAACGCGTCGCGCGATCTCCGCGCGCAGGGCGGGCAGGTCGGGCTCGGTGTCGGGTTCGGTGTCGCGTCCGGTGCCATCGCCCCCCTCCCCCGCGGCGCCGCGCGCGCCCTCCGCATCCACCGTGTCGAGGAGCCGCTTGAGGCCGCCGAGGTCGCGCAGGATTCGGGCGGAGTCGCCCGCGCCCGCCCCGGCCCCGCTCAGAGCCGCGTCGAAGGCGGCGATCTGCCGGGCGATGTGGGCGCGCAGACGCGCCCGCAGGGTCGCCGGGTCGGCCGCGGGGTCGCCGCGCCCGGTGACCGCCGGCGGCAGGTCAGCCCCGAAGGCCGTGGCCATCATCGCCGGGTCGAGCCGGCCGAGACCGAGGATCTCGGTGACGTCGCCGGGATCGGCGCCAGGCGTGCACAGCAGGCGGATCAGGGCGGCCCGGCGCGCCGCCGGCCAGCGCCCCGTCAGGAGCCGCGGCCGGTGCTGCCGCGGCCTCGGCCAGCCGGCCCGGGCGTTCCAGGTGTGCACGGTCTTCGGGTGGACGCCGAGAAGGGCCGCGATCGCGTCGCACGTCAGGTCGGTCTCGCGCAGGAGCGTCAGGGCCTCGGCGCGGCTGTCCGCCCTGCTGGGAGGGGGTGGCCACATCGGGGTCTCTCCGCACACGTCTCGACCGTGCCTGGTTGATACCCCGGCAGCGCGCCGGTGTCAAGCGTTAATTCCTATTTCTCGACTGATCTAGGACTTAAGGCATCGTTCGGTCTCAGCCCGCCCAGTGCGCCACGCCGCCGTGACCCGAGCAGGTGCCTCGACGGGTGTGGCTGAAGCTCCACGTGCCGTCCCGGCACTTGGCCGTGGCGCCCGCGGGCTTCCTGCCGTCGAGGCTCTTGGCCGGCCGGTGGACGTCGGACCCGTCCCGGCTGCGGTAGTGGCCGTGGCGGTCGAGGTTCCGGTCGTCGGGCTCCGAGAACGGCCGGGCGACGGCGCCGCCCGACAGGCCGAGGAGGACGAGGCCGGCGAGCACCGGCCAGCGGGCGGCGTTCGTCGCGGTCGGGACAGGCAGCACGGCACCCTCAAGGTTGTATCATCTGCCAAGAGACACAACCGGATCGGGGCGTCACGAACTATCTGTGGTTATCCAGAAGCCAGCTACAGGTTGTGCGCGTGGGTCACGGGGTGCGCGCGGGCCGGACCTCGGCCGGGGTCGTCCGACCGGCTCTCCGCCGCGTCCGCGCGCCCGGTGCGGCCCCGCATGTCGGCGGGATGCTGAACGGGCTCGAAAGGTATTGCCGCTAATGTCCCGGTGAATGGCAGATCTGAACGCGGTTCAGGACCGGAACGGCCGTCCGGTCGACACGTTGACCGGCGCCATCCGCACGCAGGCGTCGCCTTTCACGCAGTTCGTCAGAGTGAATCGGGTACAGAATGGTCGGTGAGCCACCAGGGTCCGGCGCGGAAGACCCGCTGGGCAACGGCCCCGCGGGGGATCCTGGTCGGGGCCCGGCGCAGGGCACCGCGGAAGCCGCCGCCCTCAGCGACAGCTTCAGGCGATTCGCCGACGTGGTGCCGCTGATGATGTGGCGCTCGGACGAGGCCGGTCAGGCGATCCACCACAACGAGTGCTGGCTGGAATTCACCGGGCGCCCCCTGGAGGCGGAGCTCGGCCTGGGCTGGCGCCGCGGGCTGCATCCCGAGGATTTCGAGCGGCACGCCCGGATCGTCGCCGAGGCGTTCGAGGCGCGGGCGCCCTTCACCGTCGAGTTCCGCCTCCGGCGACACGACGGCGAGTACCGCTGGCTGCTCGACACCGCCCGCCCCCTCGTGGAGGACGGCCGGTTCCAGGGCTATCTCGGCTCCTGCTTCGACATCACCGACCGCAAGCACGCGGAGGAGCACATCGAGCACGCGCTGGCCGAGAAGGAGGCGCTGCTGGCCGAGGTCTACCACCGGGTCCGCAACAACCTCCAGGTGATGGTTAGCCTGATCGGCCTCTACGGGCGGGCGGCCCCCGACCCCTGCCGCGGCAGCTTCGAGGCGCTGGGCCAGCGGGTCCGGGCGATCGCGCTGGTGCAGCAGCACCTGCACGAGGCGCCGCACATCGCGTCGATCGACCTCAAGGACTACCTGCACCGCCTCGCCTCCGGGCTCGGGCAGCTCCGGCGGGCCGGGCGGATCGGCGTCCAGGTCGGCGGCTCGGGGAACGGTCTCGTGGAGCCGCGCACCGCCAACGCCCTGGGCATGATCGTCGCGGAGATCGTGGCCGAGTGCCTGGACGCCACCGCCGAGCACGTCGCCTGCGCCATCGCCATCGACATCGAGGCCGCCGCGCCGCTGCGCCTCTCGATCGTCTCGAAGGTGAGCGACACGGCCGAGTCGGGCCGACCGAACGTCCCGAAGCTCGGCCCCCGCCTCATCGCCGCCTACGCGGCCCAGGCGGAGATCAGCGTCGCGGGCGATGCCAGCCCGGGCGACCCCCTGTGGCTGACCCTGCCGGCGGCGCGCCCAGGCCCGCAATGAGCGCCCGCGGCGCCGGACCCCGTCGCCACAACGGCGCGGCCGGCCTATAGCGGCCCAGACCTTTCCGGACCCGGCCGAGCATGCTCCCTCCCATCGACACCATCATCGAGAATTTCGAGATCGTCGAAGACGACGACATGCGGCTCGAATACCTGATCGAGCTCGGCCGCGCCCTGCCGCCGATGCCCGAATCGGAGCGGACCGAGGCGAACCGCGTCCACGGCTGCGAGAGCCAGGTCTGGATCGACACGCGGGCGGAGCCGGCGGACGGCACGCCGCGCCTCGTCCTGCACGGCTTCAGCGACTCGTTCATCGTCCGCGGCTTCGTGGCGCTGATGATCGCGCTCTACACCGGCAAGACGCCCCAGGAGGCCGCCGAGACCGACGGCCTCGACCTGTTCCGGCAGCTCCGCTTCGGCGCCCACGTCACGTCGAAGCGCTCCAACGGCGTCCGGGCGATGGCGGAGCGCATCCACCGCGACGCGGTCCGGCTCGCCGCCGAGGCCTGAGCGGCCTCACCCGCGCCAGAGGCGCAGGCGGGCTCGGTCCGGACCGGTCGCCTCCCGCTCCAGCCCGTAATGCTCGGCCAGCCGCCCCAGGGCGATGCGGGCCACGACCTTGGCGGAGCGGGCCGGCCAGCGGCGCTCGGCCTCGATCCGCTCCAGGCCCTTCAGGAATCCGCAGAGGTCGATCAGCAGGCCCGAGAGGTCGCTCCCGACCGCGTCGAGGGCGCCGCGCACCCGCTGCCGGGCCGCGATCACGTGGTCGGCCGCGGAGGCCGGGTCGCGCGGGCCGCCGCCGTCGATCCGGGGCGCCCCGAGATCCGCGCCCATCCGCGGCAGCAGGGCGGCGGTGGTCATGTCCCGCCGCAGCCGCTCCCCGGCCTCGAAGGCGGCCGCGTCGATGAGCGGCGCGCCGTCCCGGTCGCGCCGCCGCACCATCCAGGCCAGGGGGTTCTCGGCAGCGTTGCGCAGGGTCGGCCCGGCGCCGCCCTCCACGACGGCGAGGTCGCGGTGCTGGTCCGCGAAGGCCAAGTCGCCCGGCCGGGCCTCCCGGCGCAGGCGCGCCCGCCCGGCCTCGCTGATCGTCAGGCGCGTGCCGGCCGCGTTCCACGTCGCCAGATCGGCCGCCGCCAGGGCGCGCCCGGAGGCGGCCGCGAAGCGGCCGCTCCCCACCGAGATCCCGTCGCCGCCGCGCCGGGCGACCAGCGCGTCCTCGACCAGGGGGTCGGGCCGCGCGTAGGCGCCGGGCTCCCCGAGCCGCGCCAGCAGGCGCCCCGCCTCCGACGGGAGATCCCCCGGAGCGGCGCCGCGGCGACGCGTCCCCGCGGAGGCGGAACGGCCGCTCTTCACTCGCATGTTCATGTTTTGTTCCGTGTGTGCGACGACGGACGTGCGAAGCCTCCAGTTTCTCAGGAAAAATCAGAAGGTCAAGGCTTTTTTACCTACAACCCACAGCTATCTAGCGACGGCCGCGCGCGTCGGCGGCCGGTGCAGGATGTCGGCGATCTCACCCTCCGACTTGCCGCGGACTTCGTAGCCCATCGCCTCGAACCGGTCGATCAGCGCGGCGCTCTCGGTGGCGGAGCGCGCCGCCCAGGCGGCGAGGATGTCGTTCACCCGCTCCAGGTCCGCGGCGGGGTGATCGTCCTGCGGATCCGGCTGCGGATCGGGGGTCGCGTCCATGTCGGCACCTCGGGATCGAACCGGCGACCGTGGTCGAAGCCACGGCCCGCGGTTCAACGCCCCAGGCCGGAACCGGCTCCCGGCCGAGCCGGCATCGCCGCCAGCCCTCTTGGATCACCCCGGATCCGCAGCCGCCCTCAGAAGTCCCGCTGCACGCGCGCGCGCACCTGGATGACGTCGACGTGGCGGGCGGTCGAGACCGGGTTGGCGAGGTTGTTGACGTAGGCCGCGTTCTGGTTGGGATACCGGCCCAGGTCGAGGATGCGGCCGCTCTGCGGCCCGTAGCGCGTGTAGATCGCCTCGACGCCGATATCGAACTCCTTCACCGGCGACCAGATCAGGTTGCCGCCGACCACGAAGCGGTAGCTGTCCCGCAGGACCTGGCTCAGGTCGAAGAACCGCGTGCCGGGGGTGCCCGGCCCGGTCCCGGTCACGCCGAAATAGGCGCCCTGCGCCGCGCGGGCGCCGCGGGCGAAGCTCAGGGCGCCGTAGGAGCCGAAGAAGGCGGAGCGGACCGCGGGCGTCCAGTAGTGCAGCATCGCCGCCGTGAACGAGTAGCTCGTCGACAGCTCCAGGCGCTGCGTGAAGGGGTTGATCACGCCGTCGCTGAAGAACTGGGAGAAGGCCGCCCCCTGCACCGCGGTGGCCGATTGCGCCCAGGGGCCGTTATAGGCCGGCAGGCCGGTATACAGGGCGGTGCCCTCCCCGTAGGCGCCCTGCAGGTAGAGCGTGTCGCCGGTCGCTATCGCTGGCAGGTTGATCTTCACGCCCCCCTGCACGGCCCAGCCGAGGGCGGAGGCCGCGCCGCCCGGGGTGCGGTTGTTGCCCACCGAGACGGGCGCCCCCAGGTTGGTGCCGGCGAACGAGACGCTGCTGAGCAGGCCGTGGTTGACCTCGTGCACGGCCCCCGAGAGCTGCGCGGAGCCCCAGGACTGGTCGGAGCGCAGGACGCCGACGATGTCGGGCATGCGGCTGCGCTGGACCGTGTCCACGAAGCCCACCCCGGTCGGGCGGCCGGCGGCGTCGTAGCCGACGAAGACCGGGGCGACGGGGTTCCCGGGCGAGAGGATCGCGCCGGGATTCGGGAACGCCGAGGCCGCGGCGTTCTGGGACGCGTAGACCGGCGTGCGGCGGAATACCGGGTCCTCCATCGACAGCGAGGCGGACAGGCCCTTGCCTAGCGTCGCCGTGTAGGCGGCGAGGTTGGTCGAGGGATTGTCCGAGCCGATGGAGGCGACGATGAACTCGAAGTCGTGAGCGTAGAAATCGAAGAACGAGGAGGCGCGGCCGGCGGTGATGCCGGCGAACTGGATGAAGGCCTTGTCGACGTTGAACTGCTGCTGGGCCCGCCCGAACTGGTCGACGCCCAGGGCCGGGAAGGCGCCGCCGATCCGGTTCAGCGCGCCGGCATGCATGGTGGCGAAACCGGTCCGGCTCCCGGCGTCGAGGCGGAGGAAGGCGCGCAGGGTGCCGTAGGACGTCTGGGACCGGGCGTCGAGGTTGATCCGGAGGCGGCCCTGGTAGCCGCTGTAATCCCCCGGGGTGGCGGTCGCACTCCCCGAACGGCTGTAGGAAGGTTGGTAGGCGTACTCGTAGCGCGCGCGGCCGGAGAGGCGCAGGCAGGTATCGGTGCCGGGGATGAAGAAGAAGGCCTGGCCGTAGGCCG
This sequence comes from Methylobacterium oryzae, assembly GCF_021398735.1. Taxonomy (NCBI): domain Bacteria; kingdom Pseudomonadati; phylum Pseudomonadota; class Alphaproteobacteria; order Hyphomicrobiales; family Methylobacteriaceae; genus Methylobacterium; species Methylobacterium oryzae. Next base: position 966,895 of record NZ_CP090349.1, on the reverse strand, counting down.
AGCAGATCCGCACGTGCTCGATGAGCTGCGATTTTCGCCGATCGGGAAGTTCCGCCGCCTCCGCCGGCAGACTCAGCAACCCCGCAACACCCGCCAGTACGCCCGTTGTCCCCCGCTTCGCACGATGTTTCCGGTACTCCGCACACACAACATGCATCGAATCGGCCATTCCACCATCCGCAAGTCCCCCTTCATGTCGGACGGATCGCGGAGCCGGATAATCCCAGAGCGATTTTCTCGGGCCTGTGCTCGGCTCGACTTGTCAGGATCTGTGGCGCACCCGCGGCGTTCCGGTGCCGCGTTGAGGCCGAAATCGGCCGCTGCGCCAAGTCCCTGGCGGGTTCGGGACCTTCGCCGAGACCGCACGATCGGGCCGCCCCGGCGCGGCTCCAGACGCCGCTCCGGCGCGGAACCGCGCCGGCGGATCGCGTCGTCGGCCGGACCGTTTCCCGCGCCACCGATGCCGGAAAGCAACGGATCGGCCCCGGTCCCGTGGCCGCGCCGTCCCGGCCGGCGATACGCGCCGCCCGCCCCGGCCGCGCCCCCGGACGCCTTGCATCCGCGCGCCCGGCGGGACACATCCCCTCACCCGGACGCGACACCCGCGCGCGACGGGACCCGACGGGAGAGACGATGACGGAGATCGGCCACGGCTTGCTCGCTCACAGGACCGGCGCGCCGGTGGCCGAGGCCCGGCCGCGACGCTTCAGCGTCCACGGGCAGGAGATCACCGACGACTACGCGTGGCTGAAGGCCGAGAACTGGCAGACGGTCCTGAAGGACCCGGCCGCGCTGCCGGAGGACATCGCCGCCTACCTGAACGCCGAGAACGCCTTCGCCGAGGCGGCGCTCGCCGGGAGCGCGGAGCTCCGGCGGCAGCTCGTCGCCGAGATGCGCGGGCGGATCCAGGAGGACGAGAGCGGCGTCCCCGAGCCGGACGGGCCCTTCGCCTACTACACCCGCCACCGCGAGGGCGGGCAGCACCCGCTGATCTGCCGGCGGCCGGCCACATCACCCGACGTGCCCGAGTCGGGCTTGGACCCGGACGAGACGATCCTCATCGACGGCGACCGCGAGGGTGAGGGCCTGCCGTTCTTCGAGATCGCCGCCGCGGTGCATTCCGACGACCACGCCCGGCTCGCCTGGAGCGCCGACACCAAGGGCTCGGAACTCTACACGATCCGGGTGCGCGACGTCGCCACCGGCCTCGATCTCGACGACCGGGTCGAGGCGACCTCCGGCGAGGCGGTCTGGGCCGCGGACGGCGCGAGCTTCTGGTACGTGGCGGTGGACGCCAACCACCGCCCCGCCAAGGTGATGCGCCACCGCGTCGGCACGGGGCAGAGCGAGGACGAGACCGTCTACACGGAGGCCGATGCCGGCTACTTCGTCCACATCGGCAAGACGCAGTCCGGCGCCTTCCTCGACGTGACGGTGAGCGACCACGAGACCTCCGAGGTCCGGCTGCTCGACCGGCACGCGGAAGACGCCCCCCTGCGCCTCGTCGAGCCGCGCACGCCGCTGCTGATCTACGGCGTCGAGCACCGCGGCGACCGCCTGTTCATCCGCACCAACGCGGACGGCGCCGAGGACTTCAAGATCGTCACCGCGCCGCTCGACGATCCGGGCCGCGCCAACTGGACCGACCTCGTGCCGCACCGGCCCGGGGTGATGATCCGCCACCTGCACCTGCTGGCCGGCCACCTGGTCCGGCTGGAGATCGAGAACGCCAAGCCGCGGATCGTCGTGAGAGACCTCGCTGACGGCACCGAGCACAGCGTCGCCTTCGCCGAGGAGGCCTACTCCCTCGGCCTGCGGGCCGGGCTCGCCTTCGACACGGCCACGATCCGCTTCGTCTACTCGTCGATGACGACCCCGTCGGAGACCTGGGACTACGACTGCGCGGCCCGCACCCGGCTCCTGCGCAAGCGGCAGGCGGTGCCGAGCGGGCACGACCCGGCCGCCTACGTGACCCGGCGGCTCTTCGCCACCGCGCCCGACGGCGAGCAGGTGCCGATCTCGCTGCTGCACCGGCGGGACCTCGCCCTCGACGGCAGCGCGCCGCTGCTGCTCTACGGCTACGGCTCCTACGGCACGCTGATGCCGGCGGCGTTCCGCACGAACCTGCTGAGCCTCGTCGACCGCGGCTTCGTCTACGCCATCGCGCATATCCGCGGCGGCACCGAGAAGGGCTGGCGCTGGTACCTCGACGGCAAGCGCGAGAAGAAGCCCAACACCTTCACGGACTTCATCGCCTGCGCCCGCGCCCTGATCGCGGCGCGCTACACCGCCGAGAAACGCATCGTCGCCCATGGCGGGTCGGCGGGCGGGATGCTGATGGGGGCTGTGGCCAACCTCGCGCCCGAGCTGTTCGCCGGCATCGTCGCCGACGTGCCCTTCGTCGACGTGCTCAACACCATGCTCGACGCGGAGCTGCCGCTGACGCCGCCGGAATGGCCCGAATGGGGCAACCCGGGCGAGAGCGAGGCCGCCTTCCGGACGATCCTGTCCTACTCGCCCTACGACAACGTCGCCGCCAAGGACTACCCGGCGATCCTGGCGCTCGGCGGGCTGACCGACCCGCGGGTGACCTACTGGGAGCCGGCCAAGTGGGTCGCGCGGCTGCGCGCCACCATGACGGGCGGCGGGCCGGTGCTCCTGCGGATCAACATGGAGGCCGGCCACGGCGGCGCCGCCGGCCGGTTCGACCGGCTGGAGGAGGTGGCGCTGATCTACGCCTTCGCGCTCATGGCGGTGGGGAAGGCGTAGAGCCGCCGCCCGTGCGGGCGCGGCGCTCCAAGGGGTGCTGCGCCTGAGGCCGTCACGCTGGCCAGCCCCACCCCCGCCCTCAGGACGCGGCCGGCCTCACGGCCGGGCCTCGGCCGGCGCCGGTGGCTGGGCAGCACCCTCCTCCGGGTTGCGCGGCCGCCTCGCCGCCTCCTCGGCGGCCTTGTCGGCGGCAGTCCTGTCCGCAGCGGCCTTCTCGGCCGCGGCCTTGAGGGCCGCCGCGCGGGCCCGATCCATCTCGATCCGGGCGCGGCGGCGCTGCCGCTCCACCTGGTCGGCCTCGGTCAGCTCGATCGTCTCCAGCTCGCGCTGCAGCACGAAGGCCGCGAGGCCGTTCGACAGGGTGCCGACGTCGAGCACCCGCTCGGGCGCGCCGAGCGGCCCGGTCAGGCCGAACTGGACCGCGGGCGGCCCGGCATTCCAGCCGCGGGGCACCGGGCCGCCCGCGAGCGTGCCGCGGGCGTCGAGGCGCCCGGCGCGCAGGTCGTAGCCGACGGTGCCGACCCAGCGGGCCGGCCCGAGATCGAGGTCGAACGGCCCGGCCCGCAGCACGCCCCCCACGATCGTGGCGGCGGCCCGGGCGGATCCGCGCGCCTGCGCGCCGCCCCGGGCGAGTTCCTCGGTGACGAGCGCCTGGAGCCGGCCCTCGCGGAGCGGGTCGTCCATCTCGGCCGCGCGGGCGAGAGCGCGGCCGAGCGCCGCGGGATCGGCCGCGGGCAGGCTCAGGTCCGTCAGGGTGAGCGCGCCGCTGCCCGAGAGGCTGTCGGCGAGGCCCGGCAGGGTCTCGGCCGTGGCGGCGAAGCGCAGGTCGGCACTCAGGCGGCCGCCGAACGGGCCGCCGGCCAGGGTGGGGAGCGCCGCGCCGTCGAGGCTGCCCGAGCCCGAGACCGAGGCGCCGGCCCCGAGCCGGGCGATCGTCACCGAGCCCGCGAGGCGGCCGCCGGCGAGCTTGCCGGTCAGGTCGCGCAGGGTCAGGCCCGCGTCGGCGAGGCCGAGGGCAGCGGTCGCGTCGGTGGCGACGAGGCCGCGGCCGAGATCCAGGCTGGCCACGCGGGCGTCGAGCGACAGGGCCGGGTGGGCGGTCGGCGGGCCGAACGCGCCGTTCGCCCCCGGCGGGATCACCAGGGCGGCCGCGAGCTGCGGGATCGACAGCCGGTCGAGGGCGAGGCGGCCGTGCAGGGCACCGCCTGCCGACCGCAGCAGCGTCCCGTTCACCCCCGCGCCCGCGACCGTGCCGGCGAGCGCGGCGGCGGCCTCGCCCTGCTGCCGCGACAGCGTGACGGTGAGGTCGGCCGGCCACGCGCCCGGTGCCAGGGTCGCGGCGCCGGCCAGCGTCAGGAACGGCGCCAGATCGGCCGTCTCGCCGCGGAGCGTGCCGCCGGTGGGGACGAAGTCGGGACCGACCAGGATCGGGCGGCCCGTGGCGAGGCGCAGGCCCGCGACCGTGCCGCTCGCCGTCAGGGCAAGGGACTGGCCGTCCGGCCGCTCGGCGGTCAGCCGAAGCTCGGCAGGTTGCTGCAGGCCGGCGAGGTCGGCGCGGCCGAACCACGGTCCGGCCCGCGGCGCCGTGAGGGTGGCGGTGCCGCCCTCGATCCGCGTGCCACGGCTCGCGAGCGTCAGGTCGAGGGTGCCGCCGCCGGCGCTGCCCCGGGCCTGGGTCCGCAGGGCCGCGGCCGCGCCGCCCTCCCGGTCGAGGGTGACGGCGAGGTCGAGGGGCGCGTCCCGCAGGAAGGCGGGCAGCAGGCGGATCTCGCCCACCCAGACCCGCTCGAGCAGGCCAAGCAGCGGCGCCGCCGCCGGCGCCTTGAGGCGCCCGGAGACGCGGCCGGTCCCGTCCGCGCCGATCTGACCGGACAGCCGGGCGCTGGCGCCGGCGAGGTCGGTGACGTCGAGGCTGTCGACCGCCAGGCCGGCGCCGTCCGACTGGATCCGCGCCGCGATCGTGCCGGTACCGGAGCCCGCGGTGCCGAACCGGACGTCCTTCGCCTCGAGCGTCAGGGCGAGGTCGGTGTCGCGCAGGGTGCCGAGGGTCGTCCCGAGGGGCGGCAGGCCGGCGATGTCGAGGCCGGTGGCGCGGATCTGGGCCTCGAACCGCCCGCGCTCGGCGCCCTCGGCGGCGGTGTAGCGGGCGTTCCCGGTGATCCGCGCCGGCCCGAGGCCGAGGCGCATGTTGCGCAGGGATAGGCCGGTCCCGGCGGCCGACAGGTCGGCGGCGGCCTCGATCTTCCGCCCGTCGAGGAGCGCGACGAGCGGCCCCTCGGCGCCGAGGCGGCGCAGGTAGCGGCCGAGCGCCTCCGAGTCGGGGGCGGCGAGCGCCACCGGGCCGGAGAAGCGCAGCGGCGCCGTCTCGACCTGCCCGCTCGCCGTGACGGTGGACTCGGCCGGGCCGGTCACCGCGAAGCGGCGCAGCAGCAGGCCGCCGGCCCGCTCCAGGGTGCCGGTGAGGGCGAGGTTCGACCATTCCTCGCCGCCCAGCACGGCGCTGCCCACCGTGAGGTCGAGGTCGAGCATCGCCGGCAGGCTGCCCGTCGAGCGCGGCAGGCCGCGGGCGATCAGGTTCTGCCCCTCCGCCGAGGCCAGGAAGGCGTCGAGGTCGAGGCGGCGGGCGTCCAGGGTCAGGCCGGCGCGCCACTGGCGCAGGTCGAGCCGTCCGGTGCCGCCGAGCCGCAGGGCCCGGCCGCCGGGGTCGATGGCGAGGTCGACGGCCTCGAAGCGCACCTGCGTGCCCCGGGCCTTGAAGGTGCCGGCCAGCGAGAACGGCAGGTAGGCGCCGGCCGCCTGGGTCGGCGGCCCGACGACGAGGCGGGCGGAGCCCTCGGCCTCGACCTGGGCGCCGCCGGATTCGGCGGGGACGAGGCCGAACCGCGCGTCCGCCTCGAAGCGCGGCGTCGCGTCGCCGCCGCCGGAGATCTTGGCGGCGAGGCGCCCGTCCGGTCCCGGCGTGCCGCTGACCGCCCGGAACGGGACGCCGCCGCTCGTCCCCTCGATCCGCCAGGGCCCGACCAGGGCCGGCGCCTGCAGGCGCAGGTCCTGGACGTAGAGCTGGTCGGTCCGCCCGGTGGCGGGGACCTGCGTGGTGACGAGGAACTGCTGGATGTGCAGGTTCTCGATGGCGAGGTCGCGGTCGCGCAGGGCCCCGCCGAAATCGGGCGGCAGCTTCAGCGTGTCCGGGCCGGCGACCGGGAGCTTGATCTCGGCCCGGCCGATCCGGGTCTCGGTGAAGCGGAACTCGCCCTTGAGGAGCGGCGCCAGGGCGATCTCGGCCTTGACGAACCGGGCATCGAGGCTGGGGCGGTCCGGATCGGCGCCGAGGTGGAGGCGGTCGACGCGCAGCCGCGGCGACGGCAGCAGGCGGACCTCGATCCGGCCGTCGGTCCGGACCGGAACGCCCAGGGACCGGGCGAGCGCCCGCTCGACGAGCCCGCGATGGGCCTGCCAGTCGACGAAGGGCGGGACCGCGAGCGCCGCCACGAGAACCAGGATGACGGCGCACGCCAGCGCGGTCAGAAGATCACGCAATGGTCCCGTTCCGCACCATCTCTGCGCGAGGCCGCGACCTCACCGGGCCGCCGTGCCCCGCGTGCCCCCGCGAGTCAGTCGCCACGGCCATAGCACGATAAGCCGCCGGGGGCGCCAGCGGCGATGCCACGGTCCCGAGCGGCGGTCGGGGCACGCGCGAGGTTCCTCGGGCATCCCGGGCCCGCGGCCTATGGATCGCGCGATCGGCCGCGGAACGCGACCAGCCCGAAGGACGCGGATCACCCCGGCGCGGACAGCCGCGCTTCATGGCTCCGCGCCCCCGCCGCGGCGCGAACGGCCTCGACGCCGTTCGCGATTTGGTCCAGGGAAGCGGGATGCAGAACCGCCCGCATCCGCAACCCACCGGGGACGGCGCGCCCGCCACGTCCATCGCCGCCCGCGCCATGGGCGCCCTCCGGCGCGACGCGGCCGGCTACCTCGAGGGGCTCAACCCCGAGCAGCGCCGCGCCGTCGAGACCACGGAGGGCCCGGTCCTGGTGCTGGCCGGCGCCGGCACCGGCAAGACCCGGGTGCTGACCACCCGCATCGCCCACCTGATCGCCACCAACCGGGCGCGCCCCTTCGACATCCTGGCGGTGACCTTCACCAACAAGGCCGCCCGGGAGATGAAGCACCGGATCGGCGCGCTGATCGGGCCGGCCGGAGAGGGCATGCCGTGGCTCGGCACCTTCCACGCCATCGGCACCAAGATCCTGCGCCGCCACGCCGAGCTGGTCGGGCTGAAATCCGACTTCACCATCCTCGGCACCGACGACCAGCTCCGGCTGATGAAGCAGGTCATCGCCGACCAGAACGTCGACGAGAAGCGCTGGCCGGCCCGGGCCCTGTCCCACGCCATCGACGGCTGGAAGAACCGCGGCCTCGGCCCCGAGCAGGTGCCCCCGGGCGAGGCCTCGGCCTTCGCGTTCGGCAAGGGCGGCGCCCTCTACACCGCCTACCAGGCCCGGCTGGCGACGCTGAACGCCGTCGATTTCGGCGATCTCCTGCTGCTCTGCCTCAAGCTCTGGCGGGAGAACCCCGACGTCCTGGCCAATTACCAGGACCGGTTCCGCTACATCCTGGTCGACGAGTACCAGGACACCAACGTCGCCCAGTACCTGTGGCTGCGCCTCCTGGCGCAGTCCCGGAAGAACATCGCCTGCGTCGGCGACGACGACCAGTCGATCTACGGCTGGCGCGGGGCCGAGGTCGACAACATCCTGCGCTTCGAGCACGACTTCCCGGGCGCGGTGGTGGTGCGCCTGGAGCGCAACTACCGCTCCACGGGCCACATCCTGGCCGCCGCCTCCGGGCTGATCGCCAGGAACGAGAGCCGCCTCGGCAAGACTCTGCGCACCGACGACGAGCCGGGCGAGCGCGTCACCGTGACGGGCGCGTGGGATTCCGAGGAGGAGGCGCGGATGCTCGCCGAGTCGATCGAGTCCCTCCAGTCGAAGCAGCATCCCCTGTCGGAGATCGCCGTGCTGGTGCGGATCTCGGCGCAGATGCGCGAGATCGAGGACCGGTTCGTCCAGCTCGGGCTGCCCTACCGGGTCATCGGCGGCCCGCGTTTCTACGAGCGCGCCGAGATCCGCGACGCGCTGGCCTACCTGCGCGCCACCGTGAACGTCAGCGACGACCTCGCCTTCGAGCGGATCGTGAACACGCCCAAGCGCGGCCTGGGCGACGCCACCCTGCAGCAGCTCCACACCTACGGCCGCGCCAACCGGCTGCCTCTGCGCATCGCCGCCGCGCGCCTGTGCGAGACCGACGAGCTGAAGCCCCGGGTCCGCTCGACCCTGCGGGCGCTGACCGAGAGTTTCTCGCGATGGGCGCGGCTCGCGGAGACGCAGCCGCACAGCGAGGTCGCGCAGACCATCCTTGAGGAGTCCGGCTACACTGAGATGTGGCAGAAGGACCGCTCCGCCGACGCCGCCGGCCGGCTGGAGAACCTGAAGGAATTCGTCCGCTCCATGGAGGAGTTCCCCGACCTCGCGGCCTTCCTGGAGCACGTCTCCCTGGTGATGGAGGCCTCGGAGGCGGAGGGCGCCGAGCGGGTCTCGCTGATGACGCTCCACGCCGCCAAGGGGCTCGAGTTCGACACCGTGTTCCTCCCCGGCTGGGAGGACGGCCTGTTCCCGAACCAGCGCGCGCTCGACGAGAGCGGCCGGGCGGGCCTGGAGGAGGAGCGGCGCCTCGCCCATGTCGGGCTGACCCGGGCGCGCAAGCGCGCGAAGCTGTCCTTCGCGGTCAACCGGCGCATCCACGGCCTCTGGTCCTCGACCATCCCGTCCCGGTTCATCGACGAGTTGCCCGAGACGGCGGTCGACGTGGTCGAAGCCCCGGCGCACTTCTCCGCCGGCGCCTCGCGGTTCGACCGCAACCCGACGCCGTTCGGATCGAGCTATGGCACGCCGGGCTGGCAGCGCGCGCAGGCCAACACCGCGCCGGGCGGCCGGTCCGGGTTCGGATCGGGGTCCGGAGGCGGCTTCCGCTCGGCGGGCCCTGGGGGCCGGTCCGGGGGCCAGTCCGGCGGTCCCCGCCAGATCGAGGGCGAGCTGATCGCCAAGTCGACGGGTGCGCCCTCGGCCTTCCAGGGCGGCCAGCGGGTCTTCCACACCAAGTTCGGCCCCGGAACGGTCGCGGCGGTCGACGGCAACAAGCTGACCGTTGACTTCGACAAGGCCGGCCGGAAGATGGTCCTCGACAGCTTCGTCCAGGCCGGATCGAGCTAGTCCCGCCGACCAAGCCCGGACGTGTCAGGGCGGCAGGGTCGGCCGGCTTCGCCCGCGCGGGCGGGGAGGATCGCGACCGTGCCGGATGCCGCGTTACCGCGACACCACCGTCCCGAACCTGATGCATCCGCGCCAGCCGCGCGGCTTTTTCGAAGCCTCGCCACCGACCGTCACCCCTTAGTCACACCCGGCGCGCAATCGTCGGGCGCGAATCGCACTGGTGCGCCAGTTGCATCGCGTATTCGGCCGCGCACGGAACGTCGTGACGCTCTCCACAGGCGGACGAGCGCGGGGCGGAACCTTCGGCCGTGGGCCGGTATTAAGTTCCGCAAGCGAGTAGAACCGGGAGCAAGCAGGTAAACGGCAGTTCAGAGACAGATCCAGGTTGGCAAGTCCCGTTGGAGTGTACATCCATGAAGAGACGCCGCGCACGACTTGAACTGGTTGAAGACCGCACGTCCCGCATTCATCGCACACGCTTCGACGAAGAACGCAATCTCGCTCCCATCCAGCCGCTCACCGAACGCCAAGCCGAGTACCTCGACGCCCTCGCCCGCTCGCCGCAGGTCATCGTCCTGGGGCCCGCCGGCACCGGCAAGACCTTCATCGCCGGCACCCGCGCGGCGGACCAGCTCCGCCAGCGCCGCATCGCCAAGGTGGTCATCACCCGCCCGAACGTGCCCTCGGGCCGGTCGCTGGGCTACTTCCCCGGCACCCTGGAAGAGAAGATCGCCCCCTGGGTCGCCCCGCTCACCGAGGCCATGAAGGAGCGCATGGGCGCCGCCGCCTTCGAGATCGCTCTGAAGACCGGCGACATCGAGATCGTCCCCTTCGAGGTGATGCGCGGCCGGACCTTCAAGAACTGCCTCGTGATCCTCGACGAGGCGCAGAACACCACGATCAACGAGATCAAGATGTTCCTGACCCGCATCGGCGACGATTGCCAGGTCATCATCAACGGCGACGTCTCGCAGACGGATCTCCGCGAGACCTCGGGCCTGCGGACCGTCATGCACATGGTCAAGAGCCGGATGATGCCGATCCCAGTGGTGGAGTTCACCCGCAACGACATCGTCCGCTCCGGCATCTGCGCCGAGTGGGTGAAGGCGTTCGAGGAAACGAATCTCTAAATCGGAAGTTGATGGCGGCGGGTCCTCGCAGACCCGCCGTGCCGTCCCCCGGCACGAGACGACTCTCCGCACCTCCCATTCGGGAGGATGAACCGGGCGCCGAGCCCGGCCTTCAGAGAACTGGAGTCTCCTCGTGAGGAAACTGACCTTCGCCTTCGCCGTGCTGGCCTCGCTCGGCGGCGCCGCCCTCGTCCAGCCGGCCTCGGCCGCGCCCGCGATGCCCGGCGCCGTGTCGGCGCCCGACGCGGTGACGCATGCCCGGATGACTCCCATGGAGCGGCGCATGATGCATCGCCGCATGGAGCGGCGCATGATGCACCGCCGCATGGAGCGCCGGATGATGCATCACCGCATGCACCGCCGCATGCATCGCATGTGATTGAACGGCGGAGTGGGGTCTTCCGGCCCCGCTCCGCTCGCCCGGCCGGAACCGGGCGTTGCTCCCCGTTCCGAAGATTCCTATCTCGTCGTCTCGAATCGCGCCGTCAGGCGGCCGCTGCGGCAGCCGGCCGATCCGGGAGACCCCGATGCCCCCCTCAAATCGACTGTTCGACGACCTCGCCCGCCTCATGACGGACGCCGCCGGCGCCGCCCAGGGCGTCCGCCGCGAGGCCGAGACCGTGGTCCGGGCGCAGCTCGAGCGCGTCGTCCGCGACCTCGACATCGCCTCCCGCGAAGAGCTCGACGTGCTCCGCGACCTCGTGACCCAGCTCCAGGCGCAGAACGAGGCCCTGACGGCCCGCGTGGCGGCCCTGGAGGCGCGATCCGGGAGCGCCGGAGCGGGCGCCGCGGGCCTGAGCGAGGTGGTCTGAGTCGCCGCGGCAACGCCGCGGGCTTTTACACAGGAAGCGGCGTCGACGATCCGGTTTCCTGTTCACTGAATGTGACCTGCACTTTGTGTCGCGAGTCACGGCCGGTCTATAGTCGGGCATAGGGTGATTCGGGGGCTGCGGGGCGATGTCCGCAGAGCTTCGACAGTCGATCGCGTCACCGCCGGCCTAGATCTGCCGGTCGTTCCAGTTCTCGGAGTGTTCTCGCGCTCCGGTTTCGCGTCACCGCCACGTCGGGCCGGATCTCGTCCGGGTCGTCCTTTTGGATCGTCATGCCGCTTCTCAACGTCGACTTCCACGACCCGGACCGGAACGAGCATCCGCTCGACGTCGTCGAGCGGCTGGCCTCCCTGCGCGACTGGATCTTCGACCGGGCCGAGACCGACGAGATGTCGGTCACGAGCCCCGGTCGCTGGACCGACTACAACGTCGCCTTCACGTGGATCGAGGACGTCGAGGCGCTCCACGTCGCCTGCGCCTTCGACCTCAAGGTGCCGGAGCGGCAGCGCACCGAGGTGATGCGCCTGATCGCGCTGATCAACGAGCAGCTCTGGGTCGGCCATTTCGACCTCTGGACGACCGACAGCGTGGTGATGTTCCGGCACGCGCTCCTGCTGACCGGCGGCGCCGTCCCGACCCACCCGCAATGCGCCACGATGATGAAGACGGCGGTCGACGCCTGCGAGCGCTACTTCCAGGCGTTCCAGTTCGTCCTCTGGGCCGGCAAGAGCGCCCGCGAGGCCCTCGACGCCGTCCTGTTCGAGACCGAAGGCGAGGCGTGACCGCCCCCGGCGCCTCCACGGCGCGGATGCCCGCCTCCCTGGTCCTGGCCGGGGCCGGCAAGATGGGCGGCGCGATGCTGGCGGGCTGGCTAAAGGCGGGCCTCGATCCCCGCCGCACCACCATCATCGACCCGGTGCCCGTGCGCCCGATCGTGGATCTCTGCGCCGAGCGGGGCATCGCCCTGAACCCGTCCGATCCCGAGCCCGGCGACGTTCTGGTCCTCGGGATCAAGCCTCAGGGCCTGGACACGGCGGCCCCCGGGCTCGATCGGCTCATCGGCCGCGACACGCTCCTCGTCTCGATCCTGGCGGGCAAGACCGTCGCGGATCTCCGCGGCCGGCTGCCGCGGGCGCGGGCGATCGTCCGGGCGATGCCCAACCTGCCGGCGAGCATCGGCCGGGGCGCCACCGGTGCCTGTGCGAGCTCGGAGGTCACCCCCGCGCAGCGGGCGGCCGCCGAGGCCCTGTTCGCGGCCAACGGCGCCGTGGCGTGGCTCGCCGACGAGGCGCAGATCGACGCCGTGACGGCGGTCTCGGGCTCCGGACCGGCCTACGTCTTCCTCCTGGCCGAGACCCTGGCGGAGGCCGGCATCGCGGCCGGCCTGGAGCCCGACGTCGCCCGCCGCCTCGCCCGGGCGACCGTGGCGGGAGCCGGCGCGCTCCTCGATGCCAGCCCGGCCGAGGCGGCGGAGTTGCGCCGCAACGTCACGTCGCCCGGCGGCACCACCGCGGCGGCCCTCGACGTGCTGATGCGGGAGGACGGCCTCAGCGCGCTGATGCGCGAGGCCGTGGCCGCGGCCCGTCGGCGGGCGGGGGAACTGTCCGGCTGACATCGGGCGTTGGCATCAAGGGCTGACATCGGGCGGCGTCCGTGCGGCATGGCCGCGCGACGGACCTGCCCTTCGCGGCCCGCCCGCCTACATGAGGCCACACGACCGATCAGACCGGGCGACCGATCCATGACCGACAGCAAAGCCCCCTCGAAGCGGCCCCGCAAGGCCGCGAGCCCCGCCAAGGCGGGCGACGCGCAGGAAGGCGCTGCCCGAGAGAGCGCTGCCCACGCGAGCGTCGCGCAGGAGAGCGGGGCGGGGGGGAGCGGCCAGACCGGGACAGCCGATTCGGGGGTGCAGGGCGGGGCGCCGAAGCTGTCGCCCCGGGAGGCCGCCGTCGAGGCCCTGATGCGCCTCGCCGCCGAGCAGCCCTGGAACGACATCGAGGTCAGCGACATCGCCCGGGAGGCGGGCCTGACGCTCGCCGAGTTGCGCGACCTGTTCCCGTCGAAGGGGGCGGTCCTCGGCGGGCTGACACGCATCATCGACCGCAAGGTTCTGGAGGGCGATCTCACGGGTCTCGAGGAGGAGCCGACCCGCGAGCGGCTGTTCGACGTGCTGATGCGCCGCCTCGACGCCATGGAGCCCTACAAGCCGGCGCTGCGCCGGATCGCCTACGCGCTCCGGGGCGAGCCGCTCTCGATGCTGGCGCTGAACGGCGTGATGCTGAACTCGCACCGCTACATGCTGGCGGCGGCCGGGATCGACACCGAGGGGTCGCTCGGGCAGCTCAAGCTGCAGGGCGTGGTCATCGCCTTCGCCCGCGTGACCCAGGTCTGGCTGGACGACGACGATCCGGCGCTCGCCCGGACGATGGCGCGGCTCGACAAGGAGATCCGCAACGGCGAGCGCATCATGGAGCGGGCCGAGGACGTTCGCCGCCTGACGGCGCCCCTGCGCGCCATCGGCCGCTCGTTCCTGGACCGGCGGCCGCGCGACCGGCGGAGCCGCGACGGCGACGGTGACGAGAGCGACCCCGCTGCCGCCATCTAGACCGGTCGCTCACGCGGCCTGGATGTCGCTGAGGAAGCTGTCGACCTCGCGCTTGACCGTCAGGGACTGCGTCGCCAGTTCGGCCGCCGCGCTCTGAACCTGCGCGGCGGCGCTCCCGGCCTCCCGGGCGGCGGCCAGCACGCGCGCCACGTTGGCCGAGACGCCCTCCGTCCCCCGCGCCGCTTCGCCGGCATTGCGCGAGATCTCGCCGGTGGCCGCCGTCTGCTGCACCACCGTCGCCGCGATGGCGCCGCTGATCTCGTTCACGGAGGCGATCGTGCGGGCGATCTGCGCCATCGCCTCCGCGGCCTGCCCGGAGGCCGCCTGGATCGCGGCGATCTGGCCGCCGATCTCCTCGGTCGCCCGCGCCGTCTGGGCGGCGAGCTCCTTCACTTCGGAGGCCACGACGGCGAAGCCGCGTCCCGCCTCGCCGGCCCGCGCCGCCTCGATGGTGGCGTTGAGGGCGAGCAGGTTGGTCTGGTTCGCGATGCCGGAGATCATCATCACGGCGGCCCCGATCTGCTCGGCGGCGGCGCGCAGGCTCGCCATGGCGGCGTTGGTCGCCTCGGCCTCGTGGGCGGCGTGACCGGCCACCGCGTTCGAGCGCACGACCTGCCGCTCGATCTCCTGGAGCGAGGAGACCATCTCCTCGGCGGCGGCCGCGACGGTCTGGACGTTGGCCGAGGTCTGGGCGGCGGCCGAGCTCGACGTCACGGCCTGGCTGTTGGTGTTGTCGGCCACCCGGGTCATCGCCTGCGCGGTCGCGTCGAGTTCGCTGGTCGCCGCCGTGACGATGTCGAGCGAGGCGGCGATCTTCGCCTGGAAGGCGTGGACGCGCTGCTCGACCCGCTCGGCCCGGCGCAGGCGGGCCTCCCGCTCGGCGGCCTGCGCCGCCTCGAGCTCCGCCCGCGCGACCGCGTTCTGGCGGAAGACGTCGACGGCCTTGGCCATCGCGCCCATCTCGTCGGTCGCCGCGCGGTACGGCACCGCGACGTGAAGATCGCCCTCGGCCAGCCGCGTCATCGCCTCCGTCATGCCGGCGACCGGTCGGATGACGCTGCGGGCCAGCACGAAGGCCAGGATACCCCCGAGGAGCAGGGCCGCGGCGACCAAGCCGATCAGGATGTACCGGGCCCGCCTCGCCGCCAGGGCGGTCTCCCGGGAAATAGTCTCGCCGGCGGCCACGATCCGGTCGCGCAGCGCGATGCCGAGCCGGTCGATCGCGTCGGCGTGGGGTTTGATCCCGGTCTCGAACGTCGCCTTCGCCGACGCCACCGCCCGATCGTACGTGCGGAAGCCGGCCGCGGCGGCGATCAGCGCGTCGCGGACGGCCCTGACCTGCTGCCCGAAGACCGCGCCGCCCTGCGCGTCCTTGAACGCATCCAGGGCCGCCAGAGCCTGCTCGACCCGCTGCTCGAAGGCGTCGCGGTCATGTGCGTCCAGGCCGATCACGAAGCGGGCCGACGCGATGCGGGACCGCAGGACGGCGTTCTCGACGTGCTCGACCCGCGCGAGCATCGCCTCGCCGGCCCGGGCGCGCACGTCCGCGAGCAGGCTCGCGAGAAGGGTGGTGAGCGCGTTGCCGGTCTCGTAGAGCTTCGTCCTGGCCTCGCGCAGGCTCGCCCCCGACGCCGCGAGGCGTTCCAGCTCCGGCTTCATGGCGCGGGCGGCCTCCCGCACGTCGTCGTAGAGCTTCCGCCCCCCGTCCGTCATGGCCAGCGAGAAGTATCGGTCGCAGGTCTGCTCGATCGCCTGCCGGGCCTGCTCCATCGCGGCGATCAGGTCGGGATCCGGCTGGAGCCGGTACCGTTCGGCCGTCCCGACGAGGCGTGCGGCGTGACCGTCGATCATCAGGACCGACTGCGCCCCCCGCTCCACGCGCTCCTGAAGCGCGTGGTCCGCGCCGATGACAGCCTGCTGGTAGATCGCGAATGCGCCGATGATGCCCGTGATCATGACGAGCATCGCAAATCCCGCGTAGAGACGAGCGCGTATCCCAGTTCTCACAGACGTATCTTCCATAGAAGAGGCCAGACTTTCGGCCTTACGATAGACGATACGATCATGACAACATCGTGTCGCGCGATCAAGTTCAACTTGTATTATAGATGATAGACGACAATACTTAGAGACAGACCCGATATCTCGGGCGCTCGAGGTGACCAAACCTGCCGGGCTGCGCGCGCAAACGGCAATCGGTGCGTTCTCGTCGCGATGGATCAGTTCTGACGGCGCCTCCCAGTCCGCCCGGAAGCTTCGCCCTGCGCGTGTCCGCTGCCGAGCGGCGTCGAGACTTCGCGCGGTACACGCTCGCGCTGGATCACGCGGGCGATGCACTTGCATTGCGGCACGGTCCGGCCCGCGTTGCTGACATCGGGCAGGAAGACCCGCGCTACAGTCCCGACCTTCGGGGAGACATGGCGACGGCCTGAAGCGCGTCGGCCGCGATTCGATCGACGGGTCGCGCAGACCCTCGGCTCGCGGGCCGTCCGGGTCGATCAGGCCTCGCGCCGGAGTTCAGGCGGCGCGGCTCGCTAGCGCCTCGCGCATGGTCGTGGCGATCATCCCGTTCTGGAACTGGTCGCGCGGGACCAGCAGCGCGTCGGGCACGCGGACCGACGCCTCAGGCCCCATGGCGTCGACCGGGTCGCTGGCGAGGATGATGCGCAGGGCCGGGCGCAGGGCCCGGGCCTCGACGGCCAGCTGCGCGCAGCACAGGCCGCCCTGGAGCGCGGTATCGACCACCAGCACGTCCACCGGCAGGCCCAGGGCCAGCACCGTCATGGCGTCGACGCCGCGGTCGCAGGCGGTGACCTGGTAGCCCAGCATCCGGACCTGGGCCGAGACCTCGTCGCGCCAGCGCTTGTGGCGGCCGACGACCAGAACCTGGATCCGGTAGCAGCTGCCCTGGGGAAGGCTGCTCGAGGCAGTCTCGTCGTCGGCTGGGGGCATTCCGCACTCGACTTCGCGCTGGCTTTGCGATGCAGCATGCTAAGCTGGGATGCAATCCACACGCAAGCCCGGCGCCGTCATCGCGCCGCATTCGGCGCCGCCGTTGCACAATGGCGAAGCACTCCGGCGGCCTGATCATAGGCTGGGCACGGAGTTGACGCCGGCGGGGTCGCGCGGGCAACACCGGGCCGCCGCGGGACCTGAGCCGCGCGCTGCCGGAGCCCGAGCCGATGTCGTCCGCGAAAGCCCCTCCCGTCTCCCCGCTGGCGCCCACCGCGATGCCCGATCTGCCGCCCCTGCCGGGCGTGCGAATCGCGACCGCCCAGGCGGGGATCCGCTACAGCGGTCGCACCGACGTGCTCTACGTGGCGCTGGAGGCCGGGACCCGGGCCGCGGGGGTGTTCACCCGGTCGAAGTGTCCCTCGGCGCCGGTGGATTGGTGCCGCGACGCCCTGGCCGACGGGTCGGCGCGGGCGCTCGTGGTCAATTCCGGCAACGCCAACGCCTTCACGGGCCGGCTCGGGCGCGACGCGGTGGCGCGCACCGTCGAGATCGCCGCGGAGGCGGCGGGCTGCGGCGCGCGCGAGGTCTACGTCGCCTCGACCGGCGTGATCGGCGAGCCGCTCCCGGCGGAGCGGTTCGCGGGCGTGCTGGTGGACTGCGCGGCCCGCGCCGAGGACGGGCCTGCCGCCTGGAGCGAGGCGGCCCGGGCGATCATGACCACCGACACCTTCCCGAAGCTCGCGACGCGCACGGCCGAGATCGACGGCGTGCGCGTGACGATCAACGGCATCGCCAAGGGCGCCGGCATGATCGCCCCCGACATGGCGACGATGCTGTCCTTCGTCTTCACCGACGCGGCCCTGCCGCAGGACGTGCTGCAGGCGCTCCTCTCGGCCGGGACGAAGACGAGCTTCAACTGCGTGACCGTGGACGGCGACACCTCCACCTCCGACACGCTGATGCTGTTCGCCACCGCCAGGGCCGGCAACCCGGCGGTCACCGATCCCGCCGACGCGCGCCTCGCCGGCTTCCGGGAGGCGCTCGACGGCCTGCTGGTCGAGCTGGCCCAGCTCGTCGCCAAGGACGGCGAGGGCGCGCGCAAGTTCGTCACCGTGCGGGTCACCGGCGCCGAGAGCGACGCCTCCGCGCACCGCATCGCGATGTCGATCGCCAACTCGCCGCTGGTGAAGACCGCGGTGGCCGGCGAGGACGCCAACTGGGGCCGCGTGGTGATGGCCGTGGGCAAGGCCGGCGAGCCCGCCGACCGCGACCGGCTCGCGATCTGGTTCGGCGACGTGCGGGTGGCGGTCCAGGGCGCCCGCGACCCCGATTACAGCGAGGCGGCGGCGAGCGCCGTGATGCGCGAGCCGGAGATCGCGGTCCGGGTCGATCTCGGCCTGGGCAGCGGCGCGGCCCGCGTCTGGACCTGCGACCTGACCAAGGCCTACGTCGAGATCAACGGGGATTACCGCTCGTGAGGGCGGTCCTGTCCGGCGCCCTCCTCGTCCTGAGCCTGGCGACCGCGGCGCGGGCCGACGACGCGGCGTGCAAGCGCCACATCAGCGTCGTCGGGCGCGCGTCGGAGACGCGGGCGCCGGACTTCGCCGAGGTGACGATCGGCATCGAGGCGCGCGGCGCGAGTGCGGCGGCCGCCCTCGACGCGGCCTCGAAGGCGGTGGCCGGGGTCTCAGCGCAGGCCCGCGCCCTCGGGATCCCGCCCGCCGATCTCGGCACGGCCGCCGTCACCCTGCAGACCGCGACCCGCACCGTCGCCCGGCCGGGGGGCGCCGTCACCGAGGAGCCCGACGGCTACCGCGCCAGCAACCTCGTCACCGTCCGGCTCGCCGACATGGACCGCCTCGGCGACCTGCTCCGGCAGGCCCTCGACTCCGGCGCCAACCGCATCGATGGCGTGAGCTTCGGGCTGCGCGACCCGGACAAGAGCGAGGCGGCCCTCCAGGTGGCGGCGACCCGGGACGCGCGGAGCCGCGCCGAGGCCCTCGCGGAGGCGGTCGGCGCCAAGCTCGGCCCGCTCTGCACGCTGAGCACAACCGCGGCCGGCACGCCGTACCGCCCGGTGCTGGAGATGGCCCGGGCGGCGCCGATGGCGGCCAAAGGACGGCGGGTGCCGCTGGAGGCGGGCACGATCCCGATGTCCTCCGAGGTCTCGGCCACCTTCGCGGTGGCGCAGTGAGCGCCCCCGGAAGCACCCCCAATGGCCTCCCCCTGCGCCTGCTCCTCGTGGTCGCCGTCGCCCTCGTCGACGTCGACGGCCGCGTCCTGGTGAGCGAGCGCCCGGCGGGCAAGCAGCTCGCCGGCCTGTGGGAGTTCCCCGGCGGCAAGGTCGAGCCCGGCGAGCGCCCCGAGCAGACGCTGATCCGCGAGCTGGCGGAGGAGCTCGGCATCCAGGTCGAGGAGCCGTGTCTCGCGCCGCTGACCTTCGCGAGCCACGCCTACCCGGACTTCCACCTGCTGATGCCGCTCTACATCTGCCGGCGCTGGACGGGGACGCCGCGGTCGATGGAGGGGCAGGCGCTCAAGTGGGTGCGCCCCAAGGCCCTGCGCGACCTCGCGATGCCGCCCGCCGACGCGCCGCTGATCCCGTTCCTGATCGACCTGCTGGATTCCTGACCCCGTCGCGGGCCGCCCTCACAGGGTCAGGATCGACTCGACGACCTCCTGCACGTCGAGCGCCTCCGCGAAGGTGGCGAGGTGGTGGGGCTCGCCGCGCGCCATGCGGACGACGCCCTCGAGCTGGCGCCGGAGCGTGATCGGCCGCAGCTTCTCGTTCGGGATCGCGTCGGGCTCCGGCTCGAAGCGCCCGTCGGCGCCCCGCCGCTCGGCGATGGCCCAGTCGCGCAGCCGGACGGCGCCCGCGTCGCCCTCCAGCGTCCACGTGTTGTGGTCGTCGGCCGCGACGCCCCCGACCCGGCCTGTCAGGGTGACGGGGATCCCGCCCGCCGTGAGCGTCACGTCGATCGCGCGCTCGGACCGGCCCGGTTCCGGGAAGGCGATCCGTCCGGCGAGACTCGCGAGCGGGCCGAGTTGGCGGCGGGCCAGGAACAGGAAGTGCGAGACCACCTCGCGGGTGAAGCCGCCCTCGCGCCGCGCGTCGAGCCAGCGGGCGGCGTCGGCCTGCCAGGGCCGGGGCCAGCGGGCGAACGCCACCGCGACGGTGAGCGCCCGTGGCGTGCCGACCGCGCCGGCCGCGATCCAGCGCTCGATCGTCGCCACGCCCGGCGACGAGGCGAACGGGAAATTGACCGCGCCCGCGCCCCTCGCCTCCGCCACGAAGGCGCGGGCATCGGCGCGATCGATGGCCAGCGGCTTCTCGCAGAAGACGCTCCGGCCGGCCGCCAGGGCGGCGCGGGCGTAGCCGAGATGCGAGGCGGGCGGCGAGGCGACGTAGACGCAGTCGCTCGCCGCCACGACGGCGGCGGAATCGGCCACCCGCGGCACCGCCGGGAAGGCCGCGCCGATCCGGTCCAGGGCCGCCGGGGCCGGATCCCAGATCGCCGCGACCCGCACGGGCGAGTCCGCCGCCCCGTGGATCGCGCCGAGCAGGCGCTCGGCCATGATTCCCGCGCCGATGATCCCGATGGTGAGCGGTGCGTCGGAGGTCGGCATGCGGGGATCCGTGCGGCTTCTGGCGTCTGACGGGCCGCGGGGCGCGGCCCGTCGCAGGCTTTAGGAGCCCGAACCGGCGCGGGGAAGACCGCCGGTCAACGCGACCCGGGATCTCAGCCCTGGATGAAGGCGAGCAGGTCGGCGTTGAGCCGGTCCTTGTGGGTGGCGGCCAGCCCGTGCGGGGCGCCCGGATACTCCTTCAGCACGGCGCCCGGCACGAGCTTGACGGCGGCGCGCGCGGCGGCGTCGATCGGCACGATCTGGTCGTCGTCGCCGTGCACGAGCAGGGTCGGCACGTCGATGCGCTTCAGGTCCTCGGTGAAGTCGGTCTCCGAGAAGGCCGCCACGCAGGCGTGCACGTTCCGCAGGCCCGCCATCATGCCCTGCATCCAGAACGTGTCCCGCAGGCCTTCGCTGACCGCGGCGCCGGCGCGGTTCGCGCCGTAGAACGGGCCGCTCAGGTCCTTGAAGAACTGGGACCGGTCGCGCAGGACCGAGTCGCGGATTCCGTCGAACACGTCCCGGGGCAGGCCGCCCGGATTCGCGTCGGTCCGGACCATCTGGGGCGTCACGGCCCCGACCAAGACCGCCTTGGCGATGCGCGCCGTCCCGTGCCGCCCGATGGTGCGGGCGACCTCGCCGCCGCCGGTGGAGTGGCCGACCAGCACCGCGTCGCGCAGGTCGAGATGGGCGATCAGCCCGGCGAGGTCGTCCGCGAAGGTGTCCATGTCGTTGCCCGACCAGGGCTGCCCGGAGCGACCGTGCCCGCGCCGGTCATGGGCGATGACCCGGAACCCGCGCTCCGCGAGGAACAGCATCTGGTCCTCCCAGGCGTCGCCGTTGAGCGGCCAGCCGTGGCTGAAGACCACCGGCTGCCCGGCGCCCCAGTCCTTGTAGTAGATCTGGGTGCCGTCCTGCGCGGTGACGTAGGGCATCGTGGTCTCCCGAGGGTCGAGAAGGCAGAGGGCGAGAAGCAGGGGTCGCGCGGACCGACGGACCGGTCAGGCTCGGCCCTGCCGCGCGTCGAGGCTGAGCGGGCCGGCCCCGAAGGCCGCGACCTGAAGCAAGCCGCCGGCCATGGCGAGGTTCTTCAGGAAGTGGAACATCTGGTTCTGATCGCCGAGGGCCGCGTGGAAGGTCACCGCGGTGGCCACCGCGAAGAGCGCGAGGGCCAGGGCGACCAGCCGCGTGCGGTAGCCGGCGACGAGCAGCAGCCCGCCGACGACCTCCACGGAGGTCGCCGCCGCGTAGGCGAGCGGCGGCAGCGGCAGGTGGGCGGCCTCGATGGTGGCGAGCGTCGCGGCCGGGGCCGCGAGCTTGCCGGCGCCGCTCACGAGGAAGATCGCGCTCATCAGGACCCGGCCGGTCACCGGCAACAGGGCGGTCGCGCTGGAAGAATAGATCGGGGGCATCGTCGAACGCTCCGTCCTGTCGTGCGCGGCCGGCTCAGGCCGCTTCGGGAAGTGTGAGGCCGCGAAGCCAGTTCAGCGCCAGGCCGATATCGGCCTGCGACAGGCCGTGGCCCGTCGGCAGGATCCGGTGCTCGACGCGAACTCCGGCCGCGGTGAGCTGCTGCGCGAGGCGCCGCGCGTTCTCGACGGGCACGATCGGGTCCATCGCCCCGGAGAGGATCAGGACCGGCCGGCCGGCGAGATCCGCGGCCGGGGGCTCGGCGAACGGCACCATCGGGCGGATCAGGACCGCGCCCGCCAGGGTCTCCGGCCGCAGCAGCAGCAGCGACGCGGCGATATTGGCGCCGTTCGAGAAGCCCAGCGCCACCGGCGTCCCGAGCCCGTACCGCGTCCGGGCGGCCGCCACGAAGGCCGCGAGGTCGCCGGTGCGGCGGCGCAGGTCCGCCTCGTCGAAGACGCCCTCCGCCAGGCGCCGGAAGAATCGCGGCATGCCGTTCTCGCTGACGGCGCCGCGGGGCGCCAGCAGGGCGGCCTCCGGCGCGACCGTGCGGCCGAGGGGCAGGAGGTCGGTCTCGTCGCCACCGGTCCCGTGCAGGAGCAGCAGGGGACGGGCGGTGTCGGGACCGGGCTCGAAGCGGTGGATGAAGCCGGCGGTGTCCTGGGTCATGATGGCCTCACGGGTGACGGGGAGAGGTCCCGCCCCGCGCGGGCGCGGGGCGGGCATGGTGGTGTCGCGGCTCAGGCGACCTTCGGCAGGACGGCCTCGATCTCGGCCCGGTGCGGCTCGAGGCCGGCGGGGAGCTTGAGGGCCTGGCCGAGGGCCTCGATCGGCTCGTCCACCGCGAAGCCGGGCGCGTCGGTGGCGATCTCGAACAGCACGCCGCCGGGCTCGCGGAAGTAGATCGAGCGGAAGTACTGGCGGTCGCGCTGCTCGGTGACGTGGAGCCCCCGCGCCGCGAGCGCCCGGCCCATCGCGGCCTGCGCGGCGTCGTCCGCCGCCCGGAACGCGATGTGGTGGACCGAGCCCGCCCCCGGGCGGCCGGGCAGGAACCCGCCGACGGCCCGCAGGGTGACGAGACCGCCGAGCTCGGCGCTGCCCGCGAAGCGGATCAGGTTGCCCTCGCGGCCGACCTCTTCCAGCCCGAGCACCTCCGTGAGGATCGCGGCGGTCGCCTCGGCCCTGTCGAGGAGGAGCGTGACGCCGTGCAGGCCGCGGATCGCGTGCTCGGCCGGCACCTCGCTCGACGCCCAGCCCTCCGCGTCGCCGACATCGACGCCCACCAGCGCGAGCATCATGCCGTCCGGGTCGCGGAAGCGCAGCGTCGGCGCGCCGAAGACCTGGACCAGCGGCTCGTGGGCCACGCCCTTCTCGATGAGCCGGTGGGTCCACCAGCCGATGGAGGCGCGGGGAACCCGGAAGGCCGTCTCCTGGGTCTCGCCGATCCCGACCCGGCCCGGCGCGGCGTGCTCGACGGGGAAGAAGGTCAGGATCGTGCCGGGCCGCCCGGCCGCGTCGCCGTAGTACAGGTGGTAGGTGCCCGGATCGTCGAAATTGACGGTCTTCTTCACCAGACGCAGCCCGAGGATTCGGGTGTGGAAGTCGAGGTTGCGCAGGGCCGGCCCGGAAAAGGCCGTGACGTGGTGGAGGCCGGTCTGAACCATGGCGATGTCTCCCGACGGAAGGCCGCGGCGGGCGGCCTGTTGCGATGACGGGAATGTGCCCCTTGCCATGGGCGGCGAAAATAGAAACGGTGGAAACCTATCGTTTCCGGATCTGATCGATGAGACTGCCCGATTTCGAGGCCTGGGCCGTGTTCGCCAAGGTGGTGGAGACCGGCTCCTTCGGCCGCGCCGCCGCGGAGCTCGGCCTGTCGAAGGCCACGGTCTCGAAGGCGGTGAGCCGGCTCGAACTCCGGATCGGCGCCCGCCTGTTCAACCGCACGTCGCGGAAGCTCGCCCTCACCGAGGCCGGGCAGGCCGCCAAGGACGGCGCCGCGCGCATCCTCGCCGAGGGCGAGGCCGCGGAGGCGCTGGCGACGGCGGGCGCCGCGGAGCCGCGCGGCCTCGTGCGGCTCGCGGCGCCGATGACCTTCGGGGTGATGCACGTGGCCCCGACCCTGCCGGCCTTCCTCCGGGAGTACCCGGCCGTGTCGGTGGATCTCCACCTGTCGGACGCGGTCGTCGACCTCGTCGGCGGCGGGTTCGACATCGGGCTGCGCATCGCGGCCCTGCCCGATTCCTCCCTGCGCGCGCGCCGGCTCTGCGAGATCCGCCGCTCGCTGGTCGCCACGCCCGCCTATCTCGACCGGCACGGCCGGCCCGGGCACCCGGACGACCTCGTCCGCCACACCTGCCTCGGCTACGCCTACCTGCCGACACCCGACCGCTGGCGCTTCGTGGACGGGAGCGGCGCGGAGGCCGTCGTGGTTCCGGCGGGCCAGCTCCGGGCGAACAACGCCGAGGCGCTGGCGCCGGCGCTGCGGGCCGGCCTCGGACTCGCCCTGCAGCCCGACTTCATGATCTGGGACGACCTCGAAGCCGGGCGCCTCGAGCGGGTGCTGCCGGACTGGTCGCCGCCGCCGATCGCCCTGCACCTCGTCATGCCGCCGGGCGATCCGCGGCCGGCGCGGGTGACGGCCCTGATCGCCCATCTCGCCCAGACCCTCGGCCAGGCACCCTGGGCCGCGCCGCCCCTCCGGCACGATTCGACGAATCGGTGAATCCGCGCCGGCGCGCTCGATCCGAGCGCGTCATTTACTTGGATCAATGCCGTATTCACGAAGGTGCGTTACCGGCGAGCACGTGCGCCTCCGGCAACGGCCTGCTCCTTGCTGTTCCGTCTCCGGGAGAACCGCCGAGACCTACCGCGCGGTTGCGAACCCCGGGTGAGCCAACTTCAAGTTTATCGAAGGCAATCTGGCATTGGACAGCCACGGAATTTCCGGGCATGAGCGTGCCGCGTATAAATGTATACGATTCTTCTGAGGCGTTGATGTCCCCTGTGGTCCCCGGACGTCCCGCACCCGACCGATTGCGGCACAAGACCGTGGCGGCGGCCGTCGCGGACTCGCTCCGCGAGCAGATCCTGAACGGTGAACTGCCGCCGGGGGTGCAGCTGCGCCAGGACGCCCTGGCGGAGGAGTTCGGGATCAGCCGGATCCCGGTGCGCGAGGCCCTGCTGCAGCTGGAAGCCAGCAAGCTCGTGCGGATCGTGCCGCATCGCGGGGCGGTCGTGACGGGCCTCTCGCTGCAGGAGGTCGAGGACATCTTCCAGCTGCGCGTCCAGCTCGAGCCGGAACTGCTCCTGCTCTCCGCCCCGCACCTGACCCCCGACGACATCCGCGATCTCGACGCCCTCTCGAAGGAGTACGGCGCGGCGCTGGAGACCGGTCAGGTCCTCCGGTGGGGCGACCTGAACAGCCGCTTCCACCTCGACCTGATCCGGCACGCCGGCCGGCCGCGGTCGCTGGCGATCGTGTCCGCGCTGCTGCAGGATTGCGAGCGGCCGACGCGGCTGCAGATCGCGACCTCCGAGGACGCGACCCGCGCGGTCAGCGAGCACGCGCAGATCCTGGCCCTGTGCGAGGACCGCGCGTTCGAGGCGGCGGCCGCGTGCCTGCGGCGCCACATCGAGCATGTCGGCGCCTCGCTCATCGCCCTCTACCGGGGGGCGCTCGCCGAGGCCTGATCGGCCGCGAGGCGGCTCAGTCCGACTTGGCCGACCGGCCGCCGATCCGGCCCGGCAGGCGGGTCAGGCGATCCTTCATCTCCAGGACCTTCTGGACCTTCGAGCCGAGGGTCAGGAGCTGGACGAGGCGCTCGGTGTCGAGGCGGCGCACGTCCGCGTACCAGCCGGCGAACAGCTCGAAGAGGTCGTGCATCTCGCGCAGGCGCGCCTGGGCGTGCCGCTCCTCCTCGGTCGCCGGCTCCTGCATCAGGAGTTCGCGCAGGAGGGTCAGCGTCGGGTCGACCTCGCGCTTCTTGCGCTCCTCGACCAGGGTGCGGACGATCTGCCAGATGTCCTCGGGCGTCGTGAAGTAGTCGCGCCGGTCGCCGGGCCGGTGCTGGAGCCGGACGAGGTTCCAGGCCTGGAGCTCCTTCAGGCCCATGCTGACGTTGGAGCGCGACACCCCGAGCCGCTCGACGATCTCGTCGGCGTTGAGCGGCCGCTCGGCCACGAACAGCAGGGCGTAGATCTGCCCCACGGTCCGGTTGATGCCCCAGCGCGAGCCCATCTCGCCGAAATGCAGCACGAAGGTCTGGACGAGCGGGGGCAGCTGCACGGCAGGGATCCGACGCGGGGAGAGGTCAGGCGGGCGCCCCCCGGTCTATCAGCTCTTGAGCCAATACCGGAGGACCGTCGCGACGAAGCCGAGACCGACGATGCTGGAGGCCCAGAGCCCCGCGAACCACGCGAGGCGCTTCCAGAGGGGCTGTGATGCTGCGGGTGCCATCAGTGATATCCGTGCGCGTCGACCTTGCCGCGGAAGACCCAGTACGCGTACGCGGTGTAGGACAGGATGATCGGGATCAAAACCGAGGCGCCGGCGAGCAGGAAGAACTGGCTCGCCTCGGGGGCGGCCGCCTGCCAGATCGTGATCCGGCCCGGCACGATGTCGGGGAAGATGCTGATGCCCAGCCCCAGGAAGGTCAGGGCGAAAAGCCCCAGCGCGATCAGGAAGGGGGCCCGCTCGGCGCCGCCCCGCAGGGTGCGCCAGAGGGCGAAGGCCGCGAGCGCCACGAGCAGCGGCACCTGCGCGGTGACGAGCACGTTGGGCATCGCCAACCAGCGCTCGTAGTAGCGGCCCTGGAGGAACGGCGTCACCGCGCTGACGAGGGCGATGGCCGCCACCGTCGCCGCGGTGAGGCGCAGGGCCAGGCGCCGGGCCCGCAGCTGGAGCAGGCCCTCGGTGCGCATCACCAGCCACGTCGCCCCGAGCAGCGCGTAGGCGACGACCAGGCTCGCGCCGACGAGGACGCTGAAGGGCGTGAGCCAGTCCCACCAGCCGCCGGCATAGGCCCGCCCCTCGACCGCGATACCCTGCAGGAGGGCGCCCAGCGTGATGCCCTGGGCGAGGGCCGCCACCAGCGACCCGCCCGCGAAGGCCACGTCCCAGGCGGCGCGGTGGCGGGGATCGCGCCAGCGGAACTCGAAGGCGACGCCGCGGAAGATCAGCCCGAGCAGCATCGCGATGATCGGCGCGTAGAGCGCCGGCAGGATCACCGCGTAGGCCAGGGGGAAGACGGCGAACAGGCCGCCGCCGCCGAGAACCAGCCAGGTCTCGTTGCCGTCCCAGACCGGCGCGACCGAGTTCATGGCGGTGTCGCGCTCCGCGCCCGGCGGCAGGACCGGGAACAGGAGGCCGATGCCGAGATCGAAGCCGTCCATGACGATGTAGGCGAAGACCGCGAAGGCGATCACGAGCGCCCAGACCACCGTGAGGTCGAAGCTGTAGGCCATGGGTCCCTCACTCGGCCGGCTGGAGGTGGCGGTCGGGGTCGATCGCCGGGGCGGGCGTGATGCCGGCCGTCCGGATCGGCGCGCCGGGCTCGATCCCGCTCTCGCCGGCATGCGGGGGCTGGCCCATCAGGCGCAGCATGTAGCCGGTGCCCATGGCGAAGACCGCGAAGTAGATCACCACGAAGGCGGTGAGCGAGGCCGCCACCGCCGGCGCGTGCAGCGGCGAGGCCGACTGCGCCGTGCGCAGCAGTCCGTAGACCGTGTAGGGCTGGCGCCCGACCTCGGTGGTGATCCACCCGGCCAGCACCGCCACGAAGCCCGCCGGGCCCATGGCCACCGCGAACCGGTGCAGGGGGCGCCACGCGTAGAGGGTGCCGCGCCAGCGGGCGAGGAGGCTGAGCGCGCCCAGGAGCAGCATCAGCATCCCGAGGCCGACCATGATGCGGAACGACCAGAACACGATCGGCACCGGCGGCCATTCCGACCGCGGCAGGCTGTCGAGCCCCTTCAGGGGCGCGTCGAGGGCGTGCTTCAGCACAAGCGACGACAGCTTCGGGATCTCGACCGCGTAGCGCACCGTCCCGGCCTCCTGGTCGGGCAGGCCGAACAGCACCAGCGGCGCGCCGTCCGGGTGGCTCTGGAAGTGGCCCTCCATGGCCATGACCTTGGCGGGCTGGTGCTCCAGGGTGTTGAGGCCGTGCGCGTCGCCCGCGAGGATCTGGACCGGCGCGACCAGGGCGGCCATCCACATCGCCATCGAGAACATCGTCCGGGCGGCCGGGTTGGCCCGGTCGCGCAGGAGGTGCCACGCGCCGACCGCGCCCACCACCAGGGCCGTCGTCAGGTAGGCGGCCAGGACCATGTGCACGAGGCGGTACGGGAAGGACGGGTTGAACACGATCGCCCACCAGTCCAGCGGCACGAACTGGCCCTCGGCATTCGTGCCGTAGCCCGCCGGCGTCTGCATCCACGAGTTCACCGCCAGGATCCAGAACGCCGAGAAGCAGGTCCCGACCGCCACCATCAGCGTCGCCGCGAAGTGCAGCCGCGGCCCGACCTTGCGCATCCCGAACAGCATCACGCCGAGGAAGCCCGCCTCCAGGAAGAAGGCCGAGAGCACCTCGTAGGCCATCATCGGCCCCAGCACCGGGCCGGTCTTGTCGGAGAAGACCGACCAGTTCGTGCCGAACTGGTAGGACATCACCAGGCCGGACACGACGCCCATCGCGAAGGCGATGGCGAAAATCTTGAGCCAGTACTTGAACAGATCCATGAAGACCTGGCGCCCGGTGGCGAGCCAGAGCCCTTCCAGCACGGCGAGGAAGCTCGCGAGGCCGATCGAGAAGGCCGGGAACACGATGTGGAAGGCGACCGTGAACCCGAACTGGATGCGGGCGAGGATCAAGGGATCGAGGTTGGCGAGCACGTCGTGCCTCCGGCTCTGTGCGCGACTCGGCGTATAGCAATTTCAGAAATTTCTGAAAAGTCAAAACATCCTGTGTCGCCGATGCGGCGCCCTGGCCATGCGCCGGCGTCCGGGGTCGGTCCGGCCTCGGGGTCTGGACGTCCGCGCCCGAACGCGTCAGGGTCTCGGCATTCCCTACAGGTCGGGACCACGCGGGCCCCTGGACGCGCGCCGCGCGACGGGACGCCGCGTCCCGACGCACGGAGAGCACGCGCCGCCATGGCCGACACCCTCGTCTCCGCCGCGCCCGTCGATCTCGCCGCCGCGCTGTCGGCGCGCATCCGCGGCATCGGCACGAGCCAGATCGGCCTCGTGGCGGATCGCGGGCGGGACGACCCGGAGGTGGTGAAACTGTGGATTGGCGAGGGCGACCTGCCGACGCCGCCTTTCATCGTCGAGGCCGCGCACCGGGCGATGCTCGACGGGCACACCCGCTACACCACGTCGCTGGGGCTGCCGGCGCTGCGGGCGGCGCTCGGCGCCTACCACGCCCGCCACTGGGGCGTGGAGATCCCGCCGGACCGGTTCGGCGTCACGGCGGGTGGCATGAACGCGATCATGCAGGCGGCCCAGGTGCTGCTGGAGCCGGGCGACGAGATGATCATCCCCTCCCCGGCCTGGCCCAACCTCGGCGAGGCGGTCCGCATCGCCGGCGGCGTGCCCGTGACGGTGCCGTATCGCCGCCTGCCGGACGGGCGCTTCGCGCTGCCGCTCGCCGACATCGCGGCGGCGATCACACCGCGCACCCGGGTGATCATGGTGAACTCGCCCTCGAACCCGACGGGCTGGACCATGCCGCTCGCCGAGATGACGGCCCTGCGCGACCTCGCCCGGGAGCGCGGCCTCTGGATCCTCTCGGACGAGGTCTATGCCCACTTCACCTACGGCAACCGGATCGCGCCGTCCTTCCTGCAGATCTGCACGGAGGACGACCGGCTGATCGTGACCAACACCTTCTCGAAGAACTGGGCGATGACCGGCTGGCGGGCCGGCTGGGTGATCTATCCCCGCGGCCTCGCACCGACCTTCGCCAAGCTCGGGCAGTACAGCACCACCTCGATCCCGACCTTCGTCCAGCACGCCTGCATCGCGGCCCTCGAGGAGGGCGACGGCTTCATCCGCACGATGGTGGATCGCTGCGCCGAGGCCCGGGCGATCCTGGTGGAAGGGCTGTCGCGCCTGCCGGGCGTCACGGTCGCGCCGCCGGACGGGGCCTTCTACCTCATGGCCCGGATGGGCGGCGACGAGCCGAGCCTCGACCTGGCGCTGCGCCTGCTGCGGGAGGCCAAGGTCGGCGTGGCGCCCGGCACCGCCTTCGGACCCGAGGGCGAGGGCCTGGTGCGGATGTGCTTCGCCATCAGCCCGGACCTGGCGCGGGAGGCGGTGCGCCGGCTCGCGGGCGTGCTCGGGACCCGGGCGCCGGCCGCGGCGGCGCACTGAGTCGGGCGGAGGCGGCTCAGCGGCCCCAGCGCAGGACCAGCGCGTCGTTCCGCCGGGCGAGCTCGATCAGGCCGGCCCGCGTCGCCGGGTGCAGGGGCTGGATCGGCAGCCGCGCGGTCTCGCTCGCGATCACCCCGCCCTCGGCCATGAGCGCCTTGCAGGCGAGCAGGCCGCACTGCCGGTTCTCGTAGTTGATCAGCGGCAGCCAGCGCGCGTAGGCGTCCATCGCCTCCTCCCGGCGCCCGGCCGCGTAGGCGTCGGTGATCTGGCGGATGCCGTCCGGGTAGCCGCCGCCGGTCATCGCACCCGTCGCGCCGGCGTCGAGGTCGGCCATCAGGGTGATCGCCTCCTCGCCGTCCCAGGGGCCCACGACCGCGTCGCCGCCGAGCGCGATCAGCTCGCGGAGCTTGGCCGCGGCGCCAGCGGTCTCGATCTTGAAGTAGGCGACGTTCGCGATCTCCCGGGCCATGCGCGCCAGGAGCGGTGCCGACAGCGGCGTGCCGGCCACCGGCGCGTCCTGGATCATGATCGGGATCGCGATCGCGTCCGAGACCGCGCGGAAGAAGTCGACGATGCCGAGCTCCGGCACGCGGATCGTGGCGCCGTGATAGGGCGGCATGACCATCACCATCGCGGCGCCGGCCTCCTGGGCGCGGCGCGAGCGCTCGGCGCAGACCTGCGTGGCGAAGTGCGTCGTCGTCACGATCACCGGCACGCGGCCGGCCACGTGGTCCAGCACGGCGTGCATCACCCGCTCGCGCTCGTCGTCGGTGAGGACGAACTGCTCGGAGAAGTTCGCCAGGATGCACAGCCCCTGGCTGCCGGCGTCGATCATGAAGTCGACGGCCCGGCGCTGCCCGTCGAGGTCGAGGGCGCCCGCGGCGTCGAAGACCGTGGGGGCGACCGGAAAGACGCCGCGATAGGCGGGGACGGACGAGGTCATGCGCGGTCCTTCTGCCGGGATCGCGCATCCCGGCGGACGACCGTGTCCGCGGGCGGGATCCGGCCGCCTCTTAGCACGCGGCCTCGATCCTGGCGCGTTCGGGGCACGCAACGCGCTGTCGACAAGCCCGCCAACTTTCCTGTACGGCCGAGATCTTCTTTGCTTTGTCCATCGACAGCCGAGATCGGGCGCGGCGGCCGCACGAGAACGGCGTTTTCTTTTCGGAGCTACTGTAATGCGATTCTTCTCTGCGAGCCGCGTCGCGGCTCTCGTCGCGGCGACGCTCCTCGGCGCAATCGCCGGCGCGCCCGCGCGGGCCGACGATCTCGACGCGATTCGCGCCGCCAAGACCCTGCGCATCGGCACCGAGGGCACCTACGCGCCCTTCACGTTCCACGACGCGTCCGGGCAGCTCGTCGGCTTCGACGTCGAGATCGGCCGCAAGGTCGCCGAGCAGCTGGGCGTCGCGCCGCAATTCCTCGAGGGCAAGTGGGACGGGCTGATCGCCGGGCTCGACGGCAAGCGCTACGACGTGGTGATCAACCAGGTCGGCATCACCAAGGAGCGGCAGGCGAAGTTCGACTTCTCCGAGCCCTACATCCGCGCGCGGGCCGTGCTGATCACCCGGGCGGACCGGTCCGACATCAAGTCCTTCGCGGATCTCAAGGGCAAGAAGGCCGCCCAGAGCCTCTCCAGCAACTTCGCGCGCCTCGCCGAGCAGTCCGGCGCCGAGCTCGTCGGGACGGACGGCTTCGACCAGTCGATCCAGCTCGTCCTCACCGGCCGCGCCGACGCCACCGTCAACGACAGCCTGTCGTTCCTGGACTTCCACAAGCAGAAGCCGAACGCCCCCGTGAAGATCGCCGCCGAGCAGGCCGACGCGGACGCCTCCGGGATCATCATGCGCAAGAACAACCCGGCGCTGAAGGCGGCGATCGACAAGGCGCTGGAGGCGATCAAGGCCGACGGCAGCTACGCGGCGATCGCCCAGAAGTACTTCGGGGCCGACGTCTCCAAGTAGACCGTCCGCAGAGGGCCCGCCCGGACGGATCTCGCCCGGGCGCCGCCCCGTACAGCCCCACGCTTCGATCGCCCGGTAGGAGACGCCGCCCCGTGCCGCACTGGCTCGACCTCATGCTCCAGTCGCTGGGGCCGCTGCTCGCGGCCGGCCTGCGCTTCACCGTGCCGCTGACGCTCATCGCCTTCGCGCTGGGCCTCGCGCTCGGGCTCGGGACCGCCCTCGTGCGCCTGTTCGCGCCCCGGCCGCTGGCCGCGCTGGCGTGGCTCTACGTGTGGATCTTCCGGGGCACGCCGCTCCTCGTGCAGCTGTTCGTGATCTTCTACGGCCTGCCGAGCGCCGGCATCCTGATCGACGCCTTCCCGGCCGCCGTGATCGGGTTCACCCTCAACGTCGGCGCCTACACGTCGGAGATCGTCCGCGCGGCCATCGCCTCCATCCCGAAGGGGCAGTGGGAGGCGGCCTACGCCACCGGCATGAATCCGGTCCAGTCCCTGCGCCGCACGATCCTGCCCCAGGCGGCGCGGGTGGCGGTGCCGTCGCTCGCCAACTCCTTCATCGCCCTGGTGAAGGACACCTCGCTCGCGGCCGCCATCACGGTGCCGGAACTGTTCCAGGCGGCCCAGCGCATCGTCGCCGTCACCTACGAGCCGCTGATCCTCTACATCGAGGTGGCGCTGATCTACCTCGTCCTGTCGACGCTGCTGTCCTGGCTCCAGACGCTGCTGGAGCGACGCCTCGGGCGCTACGGCGGCTACCTGGAGGCCCGCGCGTGATCGCCCTGTCGGCCATCGAGAAGCGGTTCGGCGACAACCCGGTCCTGCGCGGCGTCGACCTCGCGGTGCCGGAGGGGCGGGTCACGGCGCTGATCGGCCCGTCGGGCTCGGGCAAGTCGACGCTCCTGCGCTGCGCGAACCTGCTGGAGGTCCCGCAGGCCGGGACGCTGACCCTCGGCGAGATCCGCCTCACCTTCCGGCCCGGCAGCCCGCCGGCGCGGCGGGACGTGCTCGCCGTGCGCCGGCAGACCGGGATGGTGTTCCAGAATTTCCAGCTCTTCCCCCACCGGACCGTGATGGAGAACGTCACCGAGGGGCTCGTCACCGTCGGCAAGTGGCCGCAGGCCCGGGCCCGGGCGCGCGCCCTGGAGCTGCTGGAGCGCGTCGGCCTCGCCCACAAGGCCGCGGACTGGCCCGCCAGCCTGTCGGGCGGCCAGCAGCAGCGGGTGGCGATCGCCCGGGCGCTGGCCCCGTCCCCGCGCCTGCTGCTCTGCGACGAGCCGACCTCGGCCCTCGATCCGGAACTCGCCGCCGAGGTGGTGGACGTGCTGGCCGGCCTCGCGGGCGAGGGCACGACCATGCTGATGGCGACCCACGACCTGCGCCTCGCGCGGCGCGTCGCCGACACGGTGGTGTTCCTGGAAGGGGGGCATATCGTCGAGCAGGGCGCGGCCGCCGACGTCTTCGCCCGGCCGGCCGACCCGCGCACCCGCCGGTTCGTCCGGACGCTGCTCGGCGAGGCGGCCGAAGGGGCGTGAGAAGGGGCCTACGGAACGGGCCGGGACGCGGGATTCAGCGCGTCAGGCAGCGGAGCGTGAGAAGATCCTCGACGGTGAGCGCGGTCCCGAAGACCAGGGGCCGCCAGGCCGGCAGGGTGGCGAGGATCAGGCCGGCCGCCAGGGCGAGCCAGGGCAGGACCGGGCGCAGGCCGGGACCGGCGGCCCTCACGCGGGATTCCGCGCCAGCGACGCCTCCTCGCCCTTGCCGACCACCACGAGGCCCAGACCCGCGGCCAGCATGGCGCCGCCCCAGAGCAGGAAGCCGATGTCCCAGTAGAGCCACTGCTCCGGCGGTGCCCGCTCGTTGACGTGGTGCACGCCGAGGATCTCGTGGTCGATCAGGCCCTCGACGAGGTTGAACAGGCCCCAGCCGATCAGGAGCGACCCGGCGAGCAGCTTGCTGGACCAGTAGAGGTGCGTGCGGTGCGCGGCGCGCCAGAGGAGGAACAGCCCGAGGACCACGAAGACGTAGGTCGCGCTGTGGAAGAAGCCGTCCCAGCGGGTGTTCAGCTCGAGGTTCGGGATCGTGTCGATCGGGTACCAGCTGCTCAGCATGTGGTGCCATTGCAGGATCTGGTGCAGCACGATCCCGTCGAAGAAGCCGCCGAGGCCGAGCCCGAACAGGATGCCGGCGCTCACGGGGAAGACGCGCTCCCGGGTGTCGGCCGCTCTCTCAACCGCCCTGTCAGCCGCTCTGTCAGCCGCTCTGTCAGCCGCTCTCATGCGCAACTCCGGCGTGGCGGAGGCCGCGGCCGCGCGGGCGACGGCGTCCTGCGGGGAACCCGCCCGGGGCGCCGGCGGATCCGTCACGCCTCCCGCGGGACCGCTTCCGGTCGCGAGACCATCCGCAGGTAGACGGCGAGCCCCGCCAGGAAGACCGCGAGGCCGAGCCCGGTGGCGTAGGGCGCGAAATCCTTGCCGGCCACGGCGATCGCCGAGCTGTGGCCCGCCAGTAGGTCGGTGCCGGCGAGCAGCACGCCCACGAAGCTCTCGCCGACGAGGAACCCGGACGCGAGGAGGACACCCCGGCGGCGGGCAGTGCCGACCGTCCTGTCAGCCTTCGCGTCGCCCTTCGCGCCGACCCGGGCGCGCAGCCGGCGCTCGGCGACCCAGCCGAGGATGCCGCCGATGGCGATCGTCATCTCCACCGAGAGCGGCAGGTACATGCCGATGCCGACCGTCAGCGCCGGGAAGGTGAGGTCGCGCCGCTTCAGCCACGTCTCGGCCGCCACCAGGACCACCCCGAGCCCGGCGCCGATCAGCACCATGGTCCAGGGCAACTCGCCGTGCGTGATGCCGTTGGCGATCTGGGTCATCAGGGCCGCCTGGGGCGCCGGCATGGCGCTCCCCGCGTCCTGCCCGTCCCGCGCGGGGGCACCGACGAAGCCGTAGGCCTCGTAGAGCAGCGACAGGAGCGGGGCGATCACCACGGCGCCGACCCCGACGCCGAGGATGAGCGCGACCTGCTGGTGCCAGGGCGTGGCGCCGAGCACCTGCCCGGTCTTCAGGTCCTGCAGGTTGTCGTTGGCGATCGACGAGGTGGTGATGATGACCGACGTCAGCAGCAGCGCCAT
This sequence comes from Methylobacterium oryzae, assembly GCF_021398735.1. Classification (NCBI taxonomy): domain Bacteria; kingdom Pseudomonadati; phylum Pseudomonadota; class Alphaproteobacteria; order Hyphomicrobiales; family Methylobacteriaceae; genus Methylobacterium; species Methylobacterium oryzae. The sequence continues at coordinate 931,839 of NZ_CP090349.1, read as the reverse complement.
GCCGGTGACGAACCGGTCTCCCTCGGGCCCGGCGGAATGCCCCAGGACCAGGGGCAGGAGCAGCGCGGTCGCCATCGTGGTCAGGATGCCGATCCCCGAGATCGGGCTCGACGAGGAGCCCAGCAGGCCCGCGAGGTAGCCGCAGGCCGCCGCCATCAGGAAGCCGAACAGGACGGTGAACAGGGTGGCGGCCACCGCCAGCACGATCGTCAGGCCGCCGAGGTCGGCGGCCCCGGCGAAGGCCCAGAACAGCAGCGCGAGCGGCACGCACAGGCCCAGGGTCGCGGCGGCCACCCAGGTGATCGGCAGGTCGCGGTCCTCGCGCGGGTGATCCTTGCCGAGACCGCCGCTGCCCGACAGGGCGGCGCGGATGCTCCCGAGGATCGGGCGCGCCAGCGAGCCCACGGTCCAGAGCCCGCCCACCGCGATGATCCCGGCGCCCATGAGGCGCACTTGGCCCGACCAGACCGCCTCGGCGGCCGCGCCCGCCGACTTGGCGGGATCGGGCGACAGGGCGGTGAGGATCGGGACCGCGATCCCCCAGGCGATCAGGACGCCGGTCAGCAGCGCGAGGCAGGCGCCGATGCCCACGAGGTAGCCGACGCCGACCAGCGCCAGCGAGAAGCCGGTCCCGGTGCGGAACACCGCGCCGCCGAGGCTGACCGCGCCGTTGAGCCCCTCGCCCAGAACCTTCAGCCCCGTGGTGGCGAGCCCGATCGTCCCGGCGGCCGCAGCGGCCCCGAGCAGGTCCCGCAGGCCGTGGCCGCCCTGCTCCTCGTGGCCGGTCCTGAGCACCTCCGCGGCGGCGATGCCCTCGGGATAGGGGAGATCGCTGCCCGACACGAGCGCGCGGCGGAGCGGGATCGAGAAGGCGACGCCGAGCAGGCCACCCAGCAGGCAGACCGCCGTGGTCTGCCAGAACGGGAAGCCGTGCCAGTGGCCGACGAGGACGAGCCCGGGAAGCGCCAGGATGACGTTGCACAGGGTGCCGGCCGCCGAGGCCTGCGTCTGCACGATGTTGTTCTCGAGGATGCCGGCGCCGCCCATCAGCCGGAACGCGCCCATCGAGATCATCGCGGCCGGGATCGAGGACGAGAACGTCATCCCGGTCTTCAGGCCCATGTAGAGGTTGGCGGCCATGAACACGACCGTGATGGCCGCGCCGAGCGCGATCCCCCGCAGGGTCAGCTCGGCCTGACGGTCCTGCGTCGTCGGCGTGATCGTCGGGCTGCGGGCGTCCATCGTCCACTCGGGCTGCCACAGGCACAGCACGCGAGGGGCCGGAAACGTTCCCGCGCCGCGCCCGGCCCGCCCGGCCTCACCCTGCCCCGCCCCGCCCTGGGGCGATGTGTCCCGGCGCCGACCAGGCCTGTGATGCAGTCACCCGGCGCGGCGGCGGGTTTGGCAGCAGACCGCCCCGTCCGGGTGCGATCCGCTCCTCGTCGGGAAGGCGCCGCCTTGTCCAAGTGGTATCTCTACGGCATCGCCCTCGTGGCCGGCGTCGCGAACGCCATCGAGCCGGGCCAGAACGCCACGCTGGCGAAGGTCACGGGGCAGCCGATGCTGGCCGGCCTGTTCTGCTTCGGCCTCGCGATCGCCTGCTTCCTCGCCGCGATGGCCGTCGCCCGGCTGCGCGGCCGCTCCCAGGCCGAAGCGGCCACGCCCGTGCCCTGGTGGGCTTGGCCGGGCGGCGTGCTCGGGGCGGCGGTCGTCCTGGCGCAGCTCTACATCTCCGAGAAAGTCGGCGCGGCGCCATTCCTGGGCTGCGTGATCACCGCGGGCGTGGTCGGCTCGATCATCCTCGACCATCACGGCCTCGTGGGCTTCGCGCGCCACCGCGCCGGGCGCTGGCGCATCCTCGGCGGCGCGCTGATGGTCGCGGGCGTCGCCCTCGTGGCGGCGTTCTGACGGACCCGTCGATCCGAACGCCTCGCACCCTCAGGATCCCAGCATGCTCTTCCTGTACGGCTTCGCGCTGCTCGCGGGCATCGCCACCGCGATCGAACCGGGCCAGAACGCGGGCCTCGCCAAGTCCCTCGCGCGGCCGCTGCTCGCCGGCGTGGTGAGCCTCGTCGTCAGCGTCGCGGCGATCTGCGTCGCCATGCTGGTGACGGGGCAGTACGGGTGGCCGACGCTGGACCGCCTCGCGCAGGTGCCCTGGTGGGCGTGGCTCGGCGGCGTGATGAGCGCGGGCCTGACGATGGCGCAGCTCTCCGTCTCCGCGCGGATCGGGGCCGCCACCTTTCTCGGACTGATCGTGACGGCGGGCGTCGTCACGTCGATCCTGCTCGACCATTTCGGCCTCGTGGGCTTCAAGGTCCACGAGGCCGGCCTGTGGCGCATCCTCGGCGGCGCCCTGATGATCGGCGGCGTGGCGCTGGTCGCCCGGTTCTGAGGCCCGCCCCGGCGGATCAGATCGTCCAGCCGCCGTCGATCACGACGGCCTGGCCGGTCGTGTAGGTCGCGCCCGCGAGGTAGACGGCGAGGTCGGCGATCTCCTCAGGCGTGCCGAGCCGGCCGATCGGCTGGCGCGCGATGAAGGCCGCGCGGGTCTGCTCGTAGTCGCCCTGCTGGCGGATGCGCTCCTGCAGCGACGGGCTCTCCACCGTGCCGGGGCAGATGGCGTTGCAGCGGACGTTGTGGCCGACATAGTCGGCGGCCACCGCCTTGGTCAGGCCGATCACCGCCGCCTTCGTCACCCCGTAGGCGAAGCGGTTGGGCACGCCCTTCACCGAGGAGGCCACCGAGGCCATGTTGACGATGGCGCCGTCGCGGCGCTCCAGCATGCCGGGCAGGACCGCCCGGATCGTGCGGATCATCGCCTTGACGTTGAGGTCGAGGGCGAAGTCGAGCTCGTCGTCGCGCATCTCCAGGATGGTGCCGGCGTGGACGGTGCCGGCGCAGTTGAACAGGATGTCGACCGCGCCGATGCGCGCGACCAGGGCCCCGACCGCCTCCGCGTCCAGCACGTCGAGGGTCGCGGTGCTGAGGTTGTCGGCGCGCAGGTCGGCGAGGGCGTCCGCGTTGATGTCGGTGGCGTGGACCCGCGCCCCGGCGCGGGCGAAGGCGAGCGCGCTGGCGCGCCCGATCCCCTGACCCGCCGCCGTGACCAGGACCGTCTTTCCAGAAAGATCTGCCATTGCTCGCTCCAGCAGGCTGCGCGGCGCCGCGCGGGCGTCCGGACCGGGCCGCGCCCGGCGGGGCCGCCGATCAGGCCCGGTGGGCCCGGCCGAGCGGCCCATCCTTGTAGGTTCTGACCGCGCCGGGCTCCAGGCCCGATCGCGTCGGATCCGCGGCCGCTGTTCCGGCGTTCTCCCGGCGTCACCGTACCTAAGGAGGATCGCCGTGGGGCTCGCCGCCTTCGTCTTCTTCGTCGTCCCGTGGATGGCCGTCGCGATCTGGATGTCGATGCGGCCGTCCGGCGCGCGCCTCGGCACTCCGTCCGCCCCCTGGCGCCCGCTGACGGATTACCCGCCGCCGGCCCGGGACCAGCGGCAGGCCGGCGAGACGCGGAGCATGGAGTCGGGCTCCGCCCACGACGGCAAGCACGCGCCGATCGAGGCCGTCTAGAGCGCCCGCCGCCGGATCAACTACTGGCCCGGCGCGCGCGAGCGTGTCGGGAGAAGAGTTCCGCGCCGAGTCAGGCCTCCGCCTGCAGCAGGTGGAGGTTGAAATCTCCGCCGTCCCCCGTCCACAGGGCGCGGGGCTGCCAGCCGCTCTCGGCCGCGAGCGCCCGGAAGGCGTCCGCCGGGTACTTGTGCGACGTGTCGGTCCGGACGCTCTCCCCCGCCGCGAACGCGATGGTCCGGTCGCCCAGCCGGTAGCTCGCCGGCCGGGTCGCGACGAGGTGGGCCTCGACCCGCAGCGGGTCCGGGCAGATCCGCACGGCGTGCCGAAAATTGTCGCTGTCGAAATCGGCGCCGAGTTCCCGGTTCAGCCGCATCAGGATGTTGCGGTGGAACGCGGCCATGAGGCCGTCGGCGCGCCCGTAGGCGCGCTGCAGGCGATCCGGGTCGGCGGTGCCGTCCGCGCCGACGAGGAAGAGGCTCGGCCCGAGCGTGGCGCGCGCGCGCTCGAGGAACTGCCGGGCCCCGCGCGGGTCGAAGTTGCCGATGCTCGTTCCCGGATAGAAGCCCAGGATGCCCCCCGGCCCGGCACCTCGCGGCAGCTGGACCGGCTGCGAGTAGTCGGCGCAGACCGGGATCATCGGGATGCCGGGGTAATCGGCGGCGAGCCGCCGGATCGCGGCCTCCAGGTACGCCCCGGAGATGTCGATCGCCACGTAGGCCGCCGGTTCGGGCAGCGCGTCGAGGAGCGTGCGGATCTTGCGGCTCGCGCCGCTGCCGAACTCGACGACGGTCACCCCCGGCGTCACCCGGCGCGCCACGTCTGCGGCGACCTGCGGCAGGACGGTCATCTCCTGCGCGGTCGGGTAGTAGTCGGCGCTGTGGCAGATCCTGTCGAACAGGTCCGAGCCGGTCTCGTCCCAGAGATACTTTCCCGGCAGCGTCTTCGGCTCGGCGGAGAGGCCCGCGAGGGCGTCCCGGAGGAAGGTGTCGGTCGAGCTGTCGGTCGAGCTGTCGGTCATGCTGTCGGTCATGGCCGGGTCACCGGGCGCGTGGCGGTCAGGACGACGAGGGCGAGCCGCTCGACCGCGTCGTAGGCGGGCGTCGCGAGTTCCTCGCCGTACGCGTCCGGATCGAACTCGCGGTAGGTCCAGTCCAGCCCGGCCCAGCCGCAGAGGTCGGCCACGGCGTCGCGGAACGGGTCCGCCCCGTCGACGATGGCCGCGCCGGTGAACAGGACGAGGCTGCCGCCGGGCGCGAGCCGCCCGGCCGCCTGCTCGGCCACCGCGAGCGGAAGCCCGGCCCCGAGGGGGCCGCCGCCGTGCCGGTAGGCCCGTTCCGCCGTGTCGATCATGAAGGGCGGGTTGGACACGATGAGGTCGAACGGGCCCTCGACGTCGCGCAGCAGGTCGCTGCGGCGGACATCGACCCCGTCGGTCCCGGCGAGCCGGGCGTTGACGCGCGCCGCCCGCATGGCCGCCGGGTTGATGTCCACGAGCACCACCTCGGCGCCCGGTGCCCGCTTGGCGACGCAGATCCCGGCCGCACCCGAGCCGCAGCCGATATCGACCGCGCGCCGCACCGGCCGCGACCGCGCCTCGAGATGCGCGATCACCCCCGCGGCGAAGCGCATCGTGTCGGGACCGAAGAACACCGCGTCGGCCGCGCTCGGGGGATACGCGGAATGGGCGAACAGCTCGCCGTCGAGGCTGGAGACGCGCAGCGTCGGCCGCAGCAGCGGGCCGTCCTCGATCACGGCGCCGGCCGCCCGCATCAGGCGCAGGATCGGCTCCGGGACCAGGTCGGCGCGGAACGGCCGGCTCCAACCGAACACGTCGCGCAGGCTGCGCGCCTCGGCGTGCCGCGGCCGGGCGTTGACGTGGGCGTGGGTGGCCGGAGTCACGGTGGTGAAGGTGTAGCCGGTCTCGCGCAGGGCGCGCGCCAGCGCCAGCACCGCCTCCTCGTCCGCGGGAAACGGAGCGGCAGTCGAAACGGAACGCGTCATCGGTCGGCCCTCAGCTGTCCATCCGGTGCATCACGAAGGCGCACGACGCGCGACCGGCGGCGACCTGGCGGACGTCCCCGGTCGAACAGCACCGCGAAGCTCCGGAACAGGCCCGGCTGCGCGCGGTACCGCGCGGTACCGACAGAGGAAGGCGAGCAGGGCCAGGTAGATGCGGGCGTCGTCCAGGCCCGATGAAGTCCCGGAACCGCGCGGCGACGGGATGGTGATCGTCATACGTGGGAAGCTGCATCGGAGCGTCGGTTCACACCACCGGTAGCCGGCGCGCGCACCCCCGCCCGACCGGCCGCGGTGTCGTCCCGACTCGAATGCCCGGAGAACCGGAAGCCGCAGGCGTTGTTCCCTGCGCAATACGCGCAGATCGGCCCCTGATCTATGTTAATCCCGGATTTCAAACATCTTGTTTTGGTTTAATACTCACATGATGTAGATCGACACACGGAATGACCGATGATCGGGCCCACCGACATGTGGGCACGGCTGGTCGCCGCGCGGGACCGCGGTGCGGCGGCGCGGACACGCTCGCCGGGTCGCGATCGTCGCCGGAGGCGGCGTTAACCATCCGATTACCGGGCGATCCTAGCGCGATCGACTGAAACGGCGCCCCCGCGCCGGCCGGTCGCGCACGATGAACGCCGCATCATTCCTGTATTCCTGGTCCGCCGCCGCCGCGACGCACCTCGATCTGTTCGGGTCGCTGGGCCTGATCCTGGGCTTTACTGCGGGGGTGATGCCGCGGCGCGCCTGGATCCTCGCGGCCTCGGCGGCCTGTGCCGCCTGCTTCGGCGCGCATTACCTGACGCTCGGGGCGCTCACCGGGACGGCGATGTGCGCCATCTCGGTGCTGCAGAGCCTCGTCTCCCTCCGCTGCGTCGGCGCGCCCGGCCGGGGCGGCTGGGTGCCGCCGGTCTTCGCCGCGAGCACCCTCGCGGCGGCGTGCCTGACGGCGGCCACGTGGAACGGCTGGCCGTCGGCCTGCGCGGCCGCGGGCTCGCTGCTCGCCACCGGCGCGCGGCTCCAGGCGGCGCCGCAGGCGATGCGGCAGCTCTTCCTCGGCGCCTCCCTGTGCTGGGCCGGGCACAATCTGCTGGTGGGCTCGGTCTTCGGCCTGACCTGCGACGTGCTGACGATCCTCGGTCTCGCGATCGCGCTGCTGCGCGCCGCCCCGGTCCCGCCGATGGAGCCGGTCGCGCCCGACTGCGCGCGGGCGTGAGGCACCCTGCGCCTGCGGCGATCGATCCGGGAAATCCGCCGCGGCCCCGCCGTTGCACAGGTGCGGGGGCGTGACGTCCCGCGGCCGAGGAAGAGAGCGGGATTTGCCGGACGCGACCTATCCACCCCTCGACGTGCTCAAGCCGGTGGCCGAGGGCGTCTGGATCGTCGACAGCGGGCCGCTCCGCGCCCTCGGCATCCCCCTGCCCGTCCGGATGACCGTCGTCCGTCTCGGGGACGGATCGGTCTGGCTGCACTCCCCCACGCGCTACGACGCGGGACTGCACCGCGCGATCGCCGCGCTCGGACCGATCCGCCACCTGGTCGCGCCCAACATCGCCCACTGGACCTTCCTGAAGGACTGGCAGACCCAGTGTCCGGAGGCCCTGACCTGGGCAGCCCCCAACCTGCGCGAGCGTCGCCAGGTCCGCCGCGCCGGCCTGCGCGTCGACCGGGTCCTGGAGGATGCGCCGCCGCCCGATTGGGCGGCGGACCTGCGCCAGATCGTCGTGCCGGGCGGATTCGGCTTCCGGGAAGTCGCGTTCTTCCACAGCACGAGCCGCACGCTGATCCTGACCGATCTCGTCCTCAACCTGGAGCCCGCGAAGATGCCGGCGCTGCTGCGTCCGCTCCTGCGCCTCGCCCGCATGACGCCGCCGCACGGCGAGCCGCCGCCCTACCTGCGCCTCGTGATCAAGCTCCGGCGGCGCGACGCCGCGCGGGCGGCCGCGGATCTCGTCGGCCTGGCGCCGGAGCGGGTCGTGTTCGCGCACGGACCCTGGTTCGCCGCGGACGGTGCGGCGCGCCTGAAGCGCTCCCTCCGCTGGCTCGGGACGCCGTCCTGAGGATCGCCCCGAGTTTCGCCGTCGACGCCGTCAGGCCGCGGCGATCAGCTGCCGCATGATCCAGGCCCGGGCCGCCGGCAGGTCCGCGAACAGCGGCGGCGCGAGGGGATCGATCGGGCCGAACCCGGCTTCAAGGAACCATTTCCCGGCATCGGCCCCGTGCTGCGCCGAGAGACGAACCAGGATCGCGACCAGGAACCCGTCGGCGAAGACGAGCTGACTCTCGGCATCGTCGCTGCCGGTCGCGACCTGCACGGCCTGCAGGCTCAGGATCATGCGGCCATCGCCTTCACGACGCGAGCGGGTTGAGGGTGTGCGACCGGAGGCGATCGTCGCACCGCGGCGGCGGCGCGGATCTCCGTGCCGGCACCCTGATCAATCAGCCCTTCGCCCCGAAGTTCCGGCCTCGCGGCGGTCCGGAACACGGCCGGGCCCGCCCGGTTGGCCAACCATGGACCGGTGGCCGCGCGGGGCAGGATCGCAGATGGATGACAGGCAGATGGCCCGCGGGCTGGCTTGGTTCGGGATCGGGCTCGGCCTCGCCGAGACCTTCGCGCCCCGGCGCGTCGCGGCCGCGACCGGCCTCGACGGCCACGAGGGCCTGATCCAGCTCTACGGCCTTCGCGAGATCGCCTCGGGGGCGGCGATCCTGGCTGCCGCCGAGCCGGAGCGGCTTCTCGGCCTGCGGGTGGGCGGGGATCTCCTCGATGCCGGCCTGCTGGCGGCCCGCGCCACGCCCTCGAACCCGCGGCGCAACCGCACCCTGGCGGCGGCCCTGGCGGTGGCGCCCGTCGTCATGCTGGATGCCGCCATCTGGCTGAGGGCGCGCGACAGGCGCAGCCAGTCTCCGGGTGATCCCGGCCGGAAGCCCGGCGCGATCGCGCGATGACCGGTACAAGGGTTGTGACGGGGCGGGCGGCGGGGCCGGCGACGGGACTGTGGCGACGGGAGCGGTGCGCTCAGGGCTGTCCGGGCGCGTCCTTCGCCGGGTCTCCCCCGGTATCGTCCGCCGCGCCCTCCGCGGCGGGTTCGGCCCCATCGATCGCGCGGGCGAGCTCGGTCAGCACCTCCTCCACCATCGGCGGCCAGGGGGCCCTCTCCTCATCCATCAGGCGGGCCGCGCCGACCAGCGCGGAGATCTGCGCCTCGTAGACCGGCCGGCCTACCAGCTGCGCGTAGCGCACGCGCGCCGCGAGCGCCGTGGCCAGGCGCTGAACCTCCGCGATCTTCGCGCTCGGCGCGCCGCTGCCGTCGCCGTTGCCCATCCGTCCACCCCCTCGGGATCCTCACCGATCCTCATAGGCCATGGCCGGGACACAGTCAGGACCGGCTACCAGGCTTCGAGAATCCGGCCGCCGACGAGCGCGACGACGACACCGACCAGCAGCGCCATGCCGATGTCCCGGAGCGGTGCGGTGATCAACCCGGCCTCGGGAGCCGGCGGCGACACGTAGCGGGTCAGGCTCTCGGGCAGCGCCGGCGCCGGCGGCACAGGGGCCCTCCGCCGAAGGCCGAGGCGGATGCGGTGCATGGGCGTGATCCCCGGACGACCTCAGGCGGTCTCGACTTGGCGGGGCCCCGCGGCCGCCTGGGCCTTCCGCGCGGACGTCTTCGGGCGGACGAAATCGCCGAGGGGCTTGCAGGTCGGCAGTCCGATCACCTCGACCGACCGGGGCGCGGCCTGCGGCGCCGCATTGCGCGGAACGAGAACCTCCGTCCCGTCCGCAGTCTCCGTCTGCCCTTCGCCGAGATCCGGCAGCTCGACGCGATGCCCGACCAGGTACGCCTCGATATCGATGAGGCGGTGGCGCAGCCGCCAGATATCGTTTTCGACGCCGTTGATCTGCACGAGGAGGTCGGAGACGGTGCCCTGACGCGCCGCGATCGCCGAGAGCACAGAGGCCCGTTCGTTCAGCAGCACGGCCTTGACGGTCGGGTTCATGACGTACGCCTCCGAATGTTACAGCACCACGATTCCCGAATTCGGAAGCGAAGACAGTTCTCAAAATGGCTTAGCCGTTACGCCCGAAGGTGAACGGCCGCATTCAGCCGCCGAACGACTCGCGCCGGGGTGCGGATCGCGCGCGGGGGCGGGAACTTCTCGCGCGCGCGTGCGTCAGTTTCGCACAGACCGACGCACGCAGTGCTGGGAGCTTCACATGCGCAGATCCGCGACTCTCGCCATGGCCGCCGCCCTGACCCTGGCCTCCGTCACCGCCTGGGCCGACCCGGTGAGCCAGACGGGCACCGGCGGCGGGCCCGCCACCACCGCCAAGGCGCCCCATACCGCCGCGACCGGCCAGACGGTGCCCAATCCCGGCGCCCTCGGCCCGAACGAGACCGGCAGTATCGAGCGCCGCGACGCCGTCGAGGAGCGCAACGACGCGATCACCCGCGGCATCTGCATCGGCTGCAACCGCTGAGAGGTTGCCCGGGGGCGGCAAGGCGTCGGCACGACGGTAGTCCTGACGGCGCCCCGGCCATGACCGCGGTTCATGGCCGGGGTGCGGTGGCCGCGCCGGGGGTTGAAGCCCCGGCCGCCCTGGCCCAGATCAGCGCGCCTCCACTGACCATGAACAGGAGTGACCACGTGGCAAACGAGTCTGTCGAACAGGCGGCAGAGAAGACCTATTTCGGCCTGACCCTCTCGCAGCACGCGGACCGGATCCGGAAGCTCGCGACGGAGCGGGGCCTGACCGGGGAGACGTTCGACCGCGTGACCGCGCAGGCCGTGGCGATGATCCCGACCATCAAGGTGACCGACGCCGCCCAGCGGTGAGCCGGGCCGGGCCGATCATCGCTCGGCCCGCAGCCCCTTGAGCATGCGCCGGGCGATGGTGCGCACGGCCTCATCGTCCCGCGCCTCGCCCTCGACCGTGTCCCACAGATGGACGAGGCTGCCCTCGAGCTCGTCCAGCAGCTCCGGGTTCTGCCGCGCCAGGAACCGCATCGTCCCGAACAGGAGATGCTCGGTCGCCATCTCGCGCCGGCGCGCCTCGGTGACGGGATCCGGGTGCGGTTTGGAGGTCTGATCGCTCATGGTCGGCCAACGGCCCGCGCGGGCCGCGGTTCGCCGGGCCGTGCGCGGTGCGACGCCGCGGACGGCCCCGAGCCTCGACGACGCACGCGACCGGGAACAGCGCCGGACCGACACGGTTTGCCGGTCAGGAACGAGCGTCGGGAGAGGGCTGACGATGGCCGAGGCGGATCCGCGCAAACCCGGGGACGAGGCCCCGCCCGGCACGCCGGGTACCGGCGAGAACCTGTGCCGGACCTGCGGCGGCACCGGCAAGGTCGCCGATGCGCAGTGCTCCGAATGCCGGGGCAGCGGCACGGTGACGACCGGCATCGGCGGCGCCTGACGCCGTACCACCCGGCACGGTCGGCGCGGAGACCGCGACGCGCTCAGCGCCGCAGCGCGCCGAGCCACGCGGTGAGCGGCTCCACGAACGCCGCCCAGGTCCGCGACCACACCGTGCCGGTGCGGGCATCCGCCGGGCGCGCGCCGGACATCAGGGCCGCCACCAGGGCATCCTCGCGGGTCTTGCACTCGTCGAGGGCGTTGCGCTCGTCGCCGGCGCGGCTCTGCCCCGTCGGCTGATGCCCCGTGGCGTCCCGCAGGCAGCGGTGCCACGCGCGCTCCAGCTCGGCCGGATCGGCGGCTCCGGCGGCCGGCCCCGCAACCGCGGGTCCGGTGGTCAGGAGGAGCATCGCGGACAAGCTGAGCACCGGCATGCGCATGCTCGCTCTATGCCCGATTCGTGCCCCCGAGGGATAGAACGTAGCAGCAACAGTGGTCGCGGCTCGGCGCGGGTGGGCGCGGGTCGGCTCGGCGGCCGGTCAGCCGGCCCGGCCGTGCCTGGCCACCCGGCAGCCGTGATCCATCAGGTATTCGGCGCTGGCCTCCGGCTCCCGATAGGCGAGCAGGATCATCCCGCCCCGCGGATCCCCGGGATCGGCCTCCACCGCCGCGAAGCTCGCGTCGTGCAGGTGGCCCTGCCAGCCGGGCACGCGGGCCAGAGCGGCGAACGGGTTGAACGCCGCGACCGCGTCGGCCGGGACCCGCATGGCGAGGTAGGACACCTCCGCCAGCGGCACCGGGAACGGGGCCCAGCTGTCGCCGACGGCGTCGCCGTGGGCCTTCAGGGCCGCCGTGACGCTCCGGCGCATGCAGTCGAGGTGGATGTGCAGCTGATCCTGGCTGCGGCCGCCCACGGAGTTCACCTCCAGGCCCACCGCGGAGGGGGGCAGACGGCCCTGCAGCGCGTCCGACACGTAGTGCCGGGCCGCGAGCGCCGCCCGCCAGTAGGCCGCCCCTCGCGGTCCCTGGAGCACGGGGGCCTCGATGCCCGAGACGCTGTCGGTGGGCATCACCACCGTGTGGGTGGGCTGACCCGGCGCCCGCAGCACCGCCGTTCCCGGGCGCGCGGCGTCGCCGAGATCGACCGCGAGGCAGGGAAAGCTCCGGTCCGCGGCCTTCTTGGCGAGCACGCAGCCCTGCAGCGCCACCCAGAGCACGTCCCGCACCGGATTGGCCGCGATGGCGGCCGGCACCGCCGAGAAGGCGAGAAGGGTCGCGACGACCAGAGTACCACGCATGATCAGATGTTCCGGTCCCCGGCCGTCGTTATGATACGTCGGGCGGCGCGCCATCGTTGTACGCGGCCGCCGTCGCCGTGAGGTTACGTTTCCGCGATGCTGAGATCGAACGCGCAGTGGCACGGCCTGATACGGGTCGCGGCCTGGATCCTGGTGGCGCTGATCGCCGCGGTCACGCTGGTGCCGATCGGCCTCCGCCCGGTGGTCACGGCCAATCCCGGCTACGAGCGCGTCGCGGCCTACGCTCTGGCCGGGCTGCTCATGACGGTGGCCTACCCGCGGCACTGGTTCTGGATCCTGGCGGGCAGCGTCGTCCTCGCCGGCGGCCTGGAAGCCGGCCAGACCCTCACCGGAACCCGCCACGGCCGGTTCGACGACTTCCTGATCAAGGCCGCCGCCGGGCTCGTCGGCGCCCTGGCGGGCCGCCCGCTCGCGATCCTGGCCGACCGCGCCCTCGCCGGCGGCCCCGTGACCGGCACCACCCTGGCCGGCCGCGATCTGGGCGACCGCACCTGCGGCTGAGCCGCGTCGCGCCGCCCATGCTGGCAGCGCATGGCCGCGGCGCCGGCCCGGTGCCCGACGACGGGCCGCGCGCGGAAACCGCCGAGCTTGACCCGCGTTGCCTCGAGGGGCTCTCACGCGAGGTGCTGCATGTTCGGCGCGGCCAAGCTCACGGGACGGTTCTGGTTCCGCAAGACGTGGACGGGCAAGCTGGTCCTGCTCGTCGAGGAAGAGAGGCCGCGGTGGTTCAGCCGCACCGGCCTCACCAAGCTCCGCTGGCGCGACGCCCGCCTGCTCGACTTGGCCGAGGCGCCGATGCGCACCCTGATGACCCTCGAGCGCAGCTACCGCGCCGACTACGCGGCCGGGCCCGCGCGGGTCCTGCAGGCCGTCATCCCGCCCGGGACGCGGGGCGCGATCGCCACGCCGATCGGGACCGCGGCCAACGCCTGAGCGTCGCCGCGGCGCGAGGGCGCGGGCCGAGCATGGAGGGGCAGGGCTCGGCCCGCCTGTCGTTCGGCTTCTTACCCCCAAAGCCGGAGCGACCCTGTCAGTGACCACGGTCAGGGTTAACGCTTTGTGAAGAGCCCCGCCCGGTCCGGCTGGTCGGCTGCGGCCGAAGGCGCCCGAGGATCCGGCAGTCGGGGTGCCGGCGGGCGAAAGATCCGGCGCGAAATGCGCCACTGATCTATGTTGGTATTCGCCACTCCATTCGGTAGATAACAGGCATAATGGGTTATCTTCGTGCAGATAAGGACTTGACTGCCGAGAAGCGAATGCACGTTCATGGATCACTCACACGTGAGAGGCGCCCATGGAAGATAGCAATCCTGCACCGCATCAGGACCCGATCGATTTCGTCGAGCTGACCGCCGACATTGTTTCGGCTTATGTCGCCAACAACTCCGTTCCGGTTCCCGACCTCCCGTCGCTGCTGTCCGGCGTCCACGCCGCGCTGGCCGGTCTCGGGCACGCGACGGTCACGTCGGAGCCCGAATTCAAGAAGGCGACGCCCGCGCAGATCAAGAAGTCGATCACGCCCGACGCCCTGATCAGCTTCATCGACGGCAAGCCGTACAAGACGCTCAAGCGGCATCTCACCGGCAACGGCATGACGATCGAGCAGTACCGGCAGCGCTACGGGCTGCCGCCGGACTACCCGACGACCGCGTCCAACTACTCGGCGATGCGCGCCGAGTTCGCCCGCAACGCCGGCCTCGGCCACAAGCGCCGCGGCCCGGCCGCCAAGCGGAGCGAGCCCGCGGAGACCGTCGCGGCGGAGGCCGGCGCCGGCACGAAGGCTCCCAAGGGCCGCAAGACCCGGAAGGCCGCCGCGGAGGCGTGAGGCCCCCGGCCGCGTGCACCGGCGCGCACTGCCGGCGCCCCGCGCGCCAGGACCTGAGATGACGGGACCGGGTACGGCCTCGCCGGACCCACCCGTCACCTCCCGGCCGGTCCCGGACCGGCGCGCGTCGGAACGACCCCTGCGGCCAGCCGTTGGGCCGGTTGAACGCCCGACCGCGCGACGGAGCCACGCTTGACCCGATCGATCCCCGCCCTCGTCCTCGCCGCCGCCACGCTGGCCGCCCTTCCGGCCGCGGCCCGGGCGCAGGATCGGCCCGGCCCCGGGGCGGCGCCACCGGCCGAGACCGCGCCGAAGCCGGCGGCCGACACGAAGGACCCGGGCAAGACCGCGACGGAGGCCGTCACGCATCCCTCCGCCGTGCCGCCGACCGAGGGCGCGGTCGGTACCGGCAAGCCACCGGCCACGGGCGACGCCCCGACGACCGGCCGGTAGAGTCCGCCCCCCTCACCCCCAACCCTGTCCGCCCGCCGCCACCCCCGGCCGGCGGCCACATCCCCGTCGCGGCCGAGCCTCGTCCCGGCCGCGCATCGGCCCTGTCGGGCGAGGTGAGCCGGATCATGCGTCCAGACCGGGCCGTTCACGCCGGCCGCGCGCCCATCGTCCGCGCTCGAAACCCGGCACGTCCCTGGTGGCGCCTGCTGCGCCGGCACAGCACCGGCATCGCCGCGCCGGACCCGCGTCTCTGGGCCCTGACCCTGGCGATCGTCGCGGTCGACGCCGTCTGGATGGCCGCGTCCGGCATCGCCGCCGCGCCCCTGGGCTTCGCGCTCGCCGGCCTCGCCGTCCTCGTCCTGCTGAGCGCCGCCTCCTGCCTGAGCACGGTGAAGTCCGACCCGCCCCTGCGCGGCATGGCCCTGGCGAGCGCGTTCCTCATCGCCTTCACGGTGCCGGTGGCGGTCCTGCACTTCCTCGCCGCCGGGATCGGGCTGCCCTTCGTCGATCCCGCGCTGGCCCGCATCGAGGCCGCCCTCGGCTTCGACTGGACCGGTCACGTGGCGTTCCTGGCGCGGCACCCGACGCTGTCGTGGTGGCTGGCGCTCGCCTACCATTCCAGCGGCCCGCAGGTCGGGCTCGTGGTGATCGCGCTGAGCGCGACCCGCCGCCTCGGCCGGCTCTGGACCTACATCCGGCTGTTTTCCGCGACGCTGCTGTGCGTGATCGTCCTCGCCGCCCTGCTGCCGGCCCTCGGCCCCTACGCCCACTACGCCCCGCGGGTCGTCCCGTCCGAGCCCCTGGAGACGGTCGGCGCGCTCTGGCACCTTGAGCCGGTGGCGCGGCTGCGGGCCGGCACCCTGCACACGCTGGCGCTCGGCGACCTGCGCGGCCTCGCGACCTTCCCGTCCTTCCACGTGTGCCTCGCGATCCTCACGGCCTGGGCGCTGGCGCCGATGCCGCTCCTTGGCCCCCTGGCCGTCCTGCTGAACGCCGCCGTGATCGTCGCGACCGTCGGGTCGGGCGGTCATTACCTGCCGGACGTGCTGGCGGGCGGTCTCCTGGCCCTCGCGGCCCTGGCCTGCCGCGCCCGGCGGCGCGGGTCGACGGCCGATCCCGCCGCGCGCGATCCCACCACCCGGAGGATCGAGGCGCTCGAAGCGATCCGGCCCGCCGACGCCTGAGAACGGGTCGGGCCGCGAACATCCCCGCGCCCGGCGGATGGGCCAGGGGGCGGGGAAGGCGCGACGATGACCCGGACCCGGTGGACGATCCGCGGTTCCGTCGCCGCCGCGCGGCTCCGGTCGATGTCCGAGAGGCCCACGGGCGCCGACGGCACCGCCCGGATCCCGCGGCCCCGACGGCCCCGCTTGCCCCCCGACCCCGCGCTCCATAGATCCCGACGATGACGGCACTCCCCTTCGACAACAGCTACGCCCGCCTGCCGGAGCGCTTCTACGCCCGCCGGCCGCCGACGCCCGTGGCGGCGCCGCGCCTCGTCCGGCTGAACCGTGCGCTCGCCGAGGAGCTCGGTCTCGATCCGGACTGGCTCGCCGGCCCGGACGGCGTCGCGGCGCTCGCGGGGAACGCGGTCCCGGACGGCGCTGACCCGATCGCCGCGGCCTATGCCGGGCACCAGTTCGGCCAGTTCGTGCCCCAGCTCGGCGACGGCCGCGCGGTCCTGCTCGGCGAGGTCGTCGACCGGAACGGGCGCCGCCGCGACATCCAGCTGAAGGGCGCGGGCCCGACGCCGTTCTCCCGGCGGGGCGACGGGCGGGCAGCGCTCGGCCCGGTCCTGCGCGAGTACCTCGTCAGCGAGGCCATGGCGGCGCTCGGCATCCCGACCACCCGGGCCCTCGCCGCCGTGACGACCGGCGAGCCGGTGGTGCGCGAGACGCTCCTGCCGGGCGCGGTCCTCACGCGCGTGGCGGCGAGCCACATCCGGGTCGGCACCTTCCAGTTCTTCGCGGCGCGGGGCGACGTCGAGGGCCTGCGGGCGCTCTCCGACCACGTCGTCGCCCGGCACCATCCGGACGCGGCCGGGGCCGGCAATCCCTACCGGGCGCTGCTGGAGGGCGTCGTCGCGGCCCAGGCGGCCCTCGTCGCCCGCTGGTTGCACGTCGGCTTCGTCCACGGGGTGATGAACACCGACAACATGTCGGTCGCGGGCGAGACGATCGATTACGGGCCCTGCGCGTTCCTCGACGCCTACGATCCCCGGACGGTCTACAGCTCCATCGACCGCAACGGCCGCTACGCCTACGGCCAGCAGCCGCGGATCGCGCTTTGGAACCTGACCCGCCTCGCCGAGACCCTGCTGCCGCTCCTCGCCGAGGGCGAGGACGCCGCCGTCGCCGAGGCCGAAGCGGCGCTGGCCACCTTCGCGCCGCGCTTCGAGGCGGCCTATCACGGCGGCCTCGCCCGCAAGCTCGGCCTCGCCGAGACCCGCGACGGCGACGCCGAGCTGGCGGGCGACCTCCTCAAGGGCATGGCCGAGAACCAGGCCGACTTCACCCTGACGTTCCGCCGGCTCTGCGACGCGGCGGCGCGGCCTGAGGCCGACGCCGCCGTGCGCGACCTGTTCGTCGACCCGACGCGCTACGATGCCTGGGCGGCCGCGTGGCGCGCGCGGCTGGCGCAGGAGGCACGCGACCCGGTCGAGACCGCCGCCGCGATGCGCCGGGAGAACCCGGCCTTCATCCCGCGCAACCACCGGGTCGAGGCGATGATCGAGGCCGCCGTGGAGCGGGACGACTTCGCGCCGTTCGCGACGCTCCTCGCCGTCCTGGCCCGCCCCTACGACGACCAGCCGGACCACGCCGCCTTCGCGGAGGCGCCCGCGGGCGGCGGCGTCGGCTACCGGACCTTCTGCGGCACCTGAGCCCGCGCGCCGCCGGTCAGGACCGCGGCCACGTGAAGATCTCGCGCAGCCCGCCCGCGTGGCGAAACCAGTGGACGCGGGTCGCTGGATTGAAACCGTGATCCTGGTACGAAGTGGCGATCACCGACACGAGAGTCTCGGCCGCCGAGCGGTCGCGAATGTCGTAGGCCAGAAGTTTGGGAGTACCGTCGGTCTCGCGGGTGAGATCGCGAACCAGAATCGAATACGACATATCCCCCCTCCTTTCGACACAAAGCATGTACTCAAGATTATATCGTCAAAGCCAGGATCGTTCGCGGAAGGATCGTGTAAAGGTTAAACAACGTTAACGGGAATGTGTTGATTTGATACGGCCCCGGTTGGACTCGCCGGGCGCGCAGGTCTTCGCGGGGGTCGCGCGGCCCGCGACGCCGGATCGGTCCGGTGCGGGAGACGCGGCTGTCGACCGGGTTCGGGCACCGAATCACGCCGCGGCGCCGGCCCGAGAGCCGTGCCCAATCGTGTCGCAGCGGTCTCGACGGACGACGATTCGGGCGGAGTCAGTCGCGCCATTCCCCTCTCCCGTGCGGCACAGGCTCGGTGCGCCTCCGCCTCAACTTGACCGGGACCGGCCCTAGATGTCGGAAAGCGGGCGCCCGACCGGACCGACGGGGCGCAGGGCAGAGCCGGAGGCCATGGTGAAGCGGATCCGGGCGGGGCTCGTCGCGGCAGGGCTCGCGCTGCTGACAGCCCAGTGCGCGCCCACGCCCGGCGCGCCGGCGGCCGGGATCGTCGTCGCCTCCAAGCTCGACACGGAGGGCGGGGTGCTCGGGAACATCATCCTGCAGGCGCTCCAGGCCCGAGGCCTGCCGACCGTCGACAAGATCCAGCTCGGCGCCACCGCGATCGTCCGCCAGGCCCTGATCGAGGGGCAGATCGACATCTATCCCGAATACACCGGCAACGCGGCGTTCTTCTTCGGGAAGGCCGATCTCCCGGTCTGGAAGGACCCGGAGGCGGCCTACCGCACGGCCCGGGACCTGGATCGCGCGGCCAACGACCTCGTCTGGCTGACGCCCGCCTCGGCCAACAACACCTGGGCGATCGCGGTGCGCGAGGAGGTCGCGCGGGCCGCGGGCCTGAGGACCATGAGCGACTTCGGCCGCTACGTGGCGGGCGGCGGCGCGATCAAGCTCGCCGCCTCGTCGGAATTCGTGACCAGCCCGGGGGCGCTGCCGGCCTTCGGCCGGGCCTACGGCTTCACCCTCCGGCCGGACCAGCTCGTCATCCTGGCCGGCGGCGACACGGCCGCGACGATCGCGGCGGCGGCGCGGGGCACCTCCGGCACGAACGCCGCCATGGTGTTCGGCACCGACGGCAGCATGGCGGTCGCGCGCCTCGTCATGCTGGACGACGACAAGGGCGTCCAGCCAGTCTACCAGCCGGCGCCGGTGGTCCGCGGCGCGGTCCTCAAGGCCCATCCGGAGATCGCCGCGGTGCTGGACCCGATCTTCCGCAAGCTCGATCTGGCCACGCTCCGGGATCTCAACGGCCGGGTCCAGATCGGCGGCGAGCCGGCCTCTGCGGTCGCGGCGGACTTCCTCCGGCAAAACGGGTTCGTGCGGTGAGCCGGCCGCGCGGACAGCGCGGCGCGACGCGCCCTCACCGGCGGAGCCGTCCGCGGCCCGCGGGATCCCGCGTCGACAAGCCGGGGCTCCGCCGGCAAGGATGCGCGGCGGGGCGCCCGAGAGCGTCGCGACGCCGGTGACCCGCCTCATGAGACCCGCCGCATTTCCGTCCATCGTCGCGCCCCCGGGCGCCGCCGCAGCGTGAGGATGGGGGAATCCCTCGCGACCGGGCGGTTTCGCCCGGGCGTCGATCCGCTGGGCGCGGCCTTCGCGGCCGTCCTGGCACTGAGCCTGCTCGCCCTGCCGCTGATGACGACCCGGCCGAACCGGATCGCGGCCGGCACCGCGCTGACGGCGTGGTCGGCGCTCCCTCCCGGCGCGGCGCTCCTCCTCGGGGGCGTCGTCGCCCTCGCGCTGCCGCCGCTGGTCCTGCGGTCGGCGCCGATCCTGCGGCTGGCTGCCGCCGCCGCGGTCCTGCTGCTGCTCGGCCTCGCGGCCGGCTGGGCGGCCGATCACCTGACCGCGCCGGGCGACCGGTACGGCCGGGTCTCGCCGGACGCGGGCTGGTGGCTCGCCTCCGGGACGGCGGCCCTCGCGGCCGGCGACGGGCTGGCGCGGCTGCGGCCGGGGCCGGTCCTGCGGATCGCCGCGCTCGCCCTGCTGGTCGCCGCGACGGGGCTCGCCCTGCGCACCGGCTTCTGGGACAACCTCTCGGTCCTGCGGGAATATGCCGGCCGCTCCGACACGTTCGGCCGGGAGCTGCGGACCCACGCCGCCCTCGCCCTCGCATCGGTGGCGGCCGCCGCCCTGGTCGGGATCCCGGCGGCCGTGCTGGCGCGCCCGGTCCAGCCCCTGCGGGCGGGCCTGCTCACGAGCCTCAACGTCGTGCAGACCGTCCCGTCCATGGCGCTGTTCGGCATGCTGATCGCGCCCCTGGCCTGGATCGGCCGGGAGGTGCCGGGCGCGGCCGCCCTCGGCATCGCGGGGATCGGCGCCGCGCCGGCCTTCGTGGCGCTGTTCGCCTACGCGCTCCTGCCCGTGGCCGCCGCGACCGTCGCGGGCCTCGACGCGGTGCCCCGGCCGGTGCGCGACGCCGCCCGGGGCGTCGGCATGACCGCGCGCCAGCGGCTGTTCCAGGTCGACCTGCCCCTCGCCCTGCCGGCGATCCTGACCGGGATCCGGATCGTCCTCGTCCAGAATATCGGCCTCGCGGTGATCGCGGGTCTCGTGGGCGGCGGCGGCCTCGGCGTGTTCGTCTTCCAGGGCATCAGCCAGAACGCGGGCGACCTCGTCCTGCTCGGCGCGCTGCCGACCGTCGCCATGGCGACCGGCGCCGCGGTGCTGCTCGACGCCGTCATCGACCTGAGCCGCGGCCGCGCGGCGGAGCGGATCCCATGATCGACCTCGCCGGGGTGAGCCGCGTCTTCGAGGGGCGCACGGTGGTGGCGGACGTCACCCTGCGGGTCGAGACCGGGACGATCCTGACGGTGGTCGGCACCTCGGGATCGGGCAAGACCACCCTGCTGCGCATGATCAACCGCCTGATCGAGCCGAGCGCCGGGACGATCCGGATCGCGGGCCGGGACGTCCGGGAGGTGCCGCCGCACCTGCTGCGGCGCGGGATCGGCTACGCCATCCAGGGCCACGGGCTGTTCCCCCACCGCACGGTCGCGGAGAACATCGCGGTGGTGCCGAGGCTCGTCGGCTGGGACCGCCGGCGGATCGCCGCGCGGGTCGACGAGCTCCTCGGCCTGTTCAACCTCGATCCGGCGATCTACCGGGACCGCCTGCCGGCGGCGCTCTCCGGCGGCGAGCAGCAGCGGATCGGCGTCGCCCGCGCGCTCGCGGCCGAGCCGCCGATCCTGCTCATGGACGAGCCCTTCGGCGCCCTCGATCCGATCATCCGCGGGCGGGCGCAGGCGGACCTTCTGGCGATCCAGGCGCGCTACGGCACCACGATCGTGCTGGTGACCCACGACATGACCGAGGCCCTGCATCTCGGCGACCGGGTCGCCGTGATGGATGGCGGGCGCCTCGTGCAGGAGGCCGCGCCGGCAGACCTCGTCGGCGCGCCCGCCACCGCCTTCGTCGGCGCCCTCCTCGGCAGCGGCGACCGGGCCTTCCAGCTCATGGCCCTGCGCGCCGTGGACGATCTGATCGAGCCCGGCCCGGCGCCGGGCCCGCCCATCCCGGCCGGGACCACGGTGCGGGCCGCCCTCGCCGAGAGCCTGTGGTCCCGGCGCCCGGCGCTGCCGGTCAGCCGCGACGGCGTCGTCCTGGGCCGGGTGACGCGGGAGGCCCTCGAGGCGCGGGGCGCCCGGCCGTGATCCGCGCCCCGCAGATCGCCCGGGCCGCGCTCCTCGCCCTGCTCGGGGCGTTCCTGGTCGCTCCGGGGTGGTTCGCGCCCCTGTTCCGGCCCTTCGCCCCCGGCGACACGCCGCCGATCTACGCCCAGACGCCGCTGCTGACGCTCGCCGTCAACCACCTCCTGCTCGTCGCCACCGCGACCGTGACCGCGGCCGCGATCGCCCTCGGCCTCGCGGTCGCGGCCACGCGGCCGGCCGGCCGCGACGTGCTGCCCTTCGCCCGGTCGGTGGCCCGAATCGGGCAGACCTTCCCGCCCGTCGCGGTCCTGGCCCTGGCCGTGCCGATCCTCGGGTTCGGCGCGGTCCCGACCCTGATCGCCCTCGTCCTCTACGGGCTCCTGCCGATCTTCGAGACCGCGCTCACCGGGCTCGAGGATCTCGACCCGGCGCTGATGGAGGCCGCCCGCGGCATGGGTCTGACCGACCGGCAGCGACTCGTCCGCGTCGAGCTGCCCCTGGCGCTGCCCATGATCCTGTCGGGGATCCGCCTCGCCGCGATCATCGGGCTGGCGACGGCGACCATCGGCTCCACGGTCGCCGCCAGCACCCTCGGCGAGGTGATCATCTCCGGCCTGCTGACCGGCAACACCGCCTACGTCCTGCAGGGCGGCCTCGTCGTGTCCGCGCTGGCGCTCCTGATCGACGGCGGTTTCCGCCGACTCGAGCGCGGCGCGGCACGCCGGGCTGGATTTCCTTCCTAGAGGCGACTAGAAGGCCAGCGGGGCCGTACGCGCGGCCCTGGGGCGTGGAACCCCCTGTCTGATGGTCGGTGCCGACCACAACGGCACCCGTATCCTTGGCCACACGGTCGGGGAGCCTGCGGCGTATGTCCAGGCGTTCCGGCGCTAAAGGTCGTAGGGACCGTTCAGACACGGTTTTCCAACTCCCCGACTCGGGATGGTCGAAGGCTCGCTCGCGGGGGCGCACCGCGAGCCAGGGCCCGCCGGGAGGATGGGCCATGGGTTCCAGCGATCCCGAGACGCGCAGGCGGCAGCTCGACCGGCTGCGCGCGGCCTACGAGGCCCGCGCGGGCCGGCCGGACCTCACGGCCATCGGCAGCGGTGCGCGGCACTCGCGGGTGCTCCTGGGACGGATCCTCGTGGTGCTCGGCGGCCTGCCGGACGGGGCCGGACTGCCGGCGATCGGTCCGGGCGGGAACGGACGCGCCCAGACGTAGCCGCGCGGGTCGCGGCGCCGGACGGCCGGCGAGACGCGCGGCCGCGGCGGCCTGACCGGCACGGAGGCTGGCGCGAAACCGGATCGACGGATCCGGTGCGACGGGACAGGCGGGTCGACTCGGCGATAAGACGCTGCCCATGACGTCGCCCATGACGCCCGCCGACCGAGACCGGTTCGAGAAGTGCCTCGCGCTCGCCGATCAGGGGGCCACGGCGGGCGAGCGCGCGGCCGCCCGGGCGGCCGCCGAGCGCATCGCCCGGGGTGCCGGGCTGACCCTCGCGGCGGCGGCCGAGGCGCTCCGGCGGAGCGGGCAGGCCTCCGCCGATCGGGCGGCCCGCCCGCCCCCGCCCCGGCGGTCCTATCCCTGGGCGCAACCCAAGGAACCGGTGACACCCGTCACGGTCGAGGAATTGCTGCGCCAGAAGGCCGAGACGGAGGCGTGGCGCAAGCGCAGCGCGGCCGCCGCCGACCGCCGCCGGAAGCGGGAGCGCGCCGACCAGGAGGCCTACGTGGCGGAGCAGCGCGCCCGGCAGGCGGAGCGCGACCGGGACTGGGCGCGCACCCGCGCGGATCCCCCGGGGGCGCCGGAGGACGGGACCTGAGCGCCGGTCGGCCGGCTCAGCGGTGATGCCGCGGCCGCGCGCTCCGGTGCGCCCGCGCCCTGCGGTGCCGCGGCGCGACCCGCGGCGCCGCCGGCGGCTCCGCGGCGGCGACCGGGGGCCCGGGCGCGACGCCGTCACGGGCGGCGACGATCCGGCGGGCTTCCTCGACGCTCATGTCGCAGGCGCTCGTCATGCCCTGCAGGGCGCCCAGGGCGCGGTTGTACTCGGGAAGGTTGATGCATCCGGGGACGCCCCACGCCCAGGCGGGGACCGGCGCGGAGCCCGCCACCGCCAGTGCGAGGGCGGCAAGAGCGTTCCTGAGCGACACGGATCCCTCTCCTCTTCACCGAGCCCCGGATCCCACCCCCTGAGGCAGCACGCCCCTCCGGGCGGCGGGTTCACGGACGCCCGATCAGGCCCCGCCGCACATGTGCTGGGAGTCGGGCAAAGTCCAGGAATCCAGCGTGCGCAGGTTGGTCGTCGTGTACATCTTGCCGCGATCGTCGCCCTTGGGGCAGCCCGTCGGCACGAGTACGAGGCAGGTCATGACCCGGTCGCCGACCCGCGACCGCGCGACCGCTTCGACATACGCGTAGGAGACGCCGTAGACGCCGTTCTTGAGATCGACGCTCGTCCCGTCGCCGATCCCGTCGCCCTTCGGCTTCACGAGCGTGTCGCTGAACCGGGTCCCGATCCGCGCGATGGTGGTCGCCGCGCAGGTGCCGACCCGCGTCGGCACCTGCGCCTCGGCGGCGGACGCGAACCCGAGACCGGCGACCACGAGGGCGCCGGCCAGGATCGGTCCGGGGGCAGCCACCATCAGGCGGCTTCGAGGAGGAAGTTGGCCCGGCGGAACATCAATTCGCGCCGGTAGAAGTAGACGCCGCGGTGGCGCATCGCCGCGTGCGCCGCGTCCACGTCGAATCCGTACGGCCTGTCCCGGGTCGTATCGATGCAGCCGACATACATCCATCGGACACCGTCGATGAGCGACGGGATGGGCTGGTCCTGTCGGACGGCGCAGAACTGCTCCTCGTCCGAGGCCGAAACGAAAATGTAGAAGGTCTTCCGCGCGCACATCCGAACCTCCATGGGACTCGGGGGTGTAACCGCAACGCCACGGTCAAGCTATAAACCGACCTTGGAGCAATAGTCAAGCTTCTGCCACATTTTCGTCACGTGTGAGACAGACCACCCCGGCCGCACGCCTCACAGGCAGCCGACCCGCCGCAGGGCGCCGATCAGCTTCCGGCCGACGCGGTAGCCGTTGAGGGATTCCGATCCGAGGATGCGGACGGTCTCGGCCGACGCGGTGCGGTCGTACAGGAACACCTGGAAATCCGACCGCCCCTGCCCGACGGGGCCGCTGCTGACCTGGCCGCAGAACGCCACGGCGGACTCCGCCTCGGCGGGGATCGGTCGGATCTTGCGGAATCTCACGAGGCCCGCATCCGGGAAGGCCGCGGCGACCCGCGCCCGCATCTCGGCCTCCAGATCGTCGGCGCCCTGCCCGTGGGCGAACGGCGCCGCGAGCATGCCTCCGAGGAGCGCCGCCAGCATCGCGCGTCCCCATCCCGCCCCAGGCACGGTGCGGGACTTCCGGACCCTCGACCTCGGCACGGACGGGCGGCGTGTGGCGGCCATGAACGGACTTCGCGATGCGCTCGAAGCGTATTGGATCACGAAGATCTGCGAAGTGGAAGCGTCGGAACCGCGCCGGCGAAGTGTCCGGCAGGCGCGACCCGAAAAATCCGGCGGCGCTCTCCCAATCTCGGCCAGGACCATGGCCATGTCATTGACCAACCGGACGGCGCGCGTCGCATCGAAATTCTGCATTCAAAATTCGTTACTTGCCAAGCATGTCATTCTGCATTGACAGACGATAATGTCCGAGTATTCCTGGTCTATAATAGGTGTTGGCAGGGTCGAAGAAGGGGTCGATCGCTTTGCGCAAGAACCAGGACCAGCTCGAGCCGACCATCAGCGACGTGGCCCTGCGCGTCGTGACCGCCTATCTGTCGAACAACGCGCTGCCGCACACCAGCATACCGCCGCTCCTGCTCACCGTGCACGGCGCGCTCTCCGCGCTCACCGACCGGCCCGCGGTCGTCGAGGCGCCGCCCGAGCAGCCCGACGCCGCTCAGATCCGCGGCTCGGTCCGCCAGGACGGCATCGTCAGCTTCATCGACGGCCGGTCGTACAAGACCATGAAGCGGCATCTCACGGCGCACGGGCTGACGCCGGAACTCTACCGCGCGCGCTACGGGCTGCCGGACGATTACCCGATGACCGCGCCGGGCTACGCCGAGCGCCGGTCAGAGATCGCCAAGGCGATCCGGCTCGGCAGCAAGGCCGCCTGATCGACGCAGCCCGTCCGCCGAGCCCCCGTGAACCGATGGCCCGCACGGACGTAGATGCGCTGGGCGGGGCGGCGCGCGCGTGCCGGCACTGCGGGTTGGCCCGTCTGGCAACGCGATCGGGTGAGAGGGATCTGGCCATGAAGGGTCTGTCTGGCTGCGTCGCCCTCCTTCTCCTCGGCATCGGACCGGCCTCAGCGCAGACCGTCCTGGCCCCGTCCGGAGACTCGGCCGTGACGCAGCCCGGTGGGACGGCGGGGCGGGCCGCGCGACGCAACATCCAGGAGGCCTACCGCAACGGCGACGTGGTCGGCCATCGACATGCGCCAGCCGCCCCCGCGCCCCGGCCGGACCGGCCCCGCCGCACGAGCCCGCGCTTCTAGAGGCCCCGCTCCTCGCGCGAGCGCCGTGCTGCGCGCCGGCCTTCGGCGCCCGGGCGTCGGCGGAGACGGCGCTCGCCGCCCGCGGGCCACGGCCTGAAATCGTTCTGTAATCCGAGCCGGTCACGGTCCGCGCGCAGGTCGACCGCAGATCGCGGTCGCGGCGGGTCGCGCTGGACCGGATCGCCCCGGCAGCCCGGCCCCGGCAACGACGACAGGTGCTCGATGCTTCGGACTGCGATCGCCGTGACGCTTCTGCTGGCCGGAGCCCCGGCCTGGGCCGGACCGCGCTGGCAGGACCTGCCGCCGACCCCCGCGCCGGTCGCCGGCACGGTCTCCGGTCGCGCCGCTGTCAACGGCATCCGGCTGTATTACGCCACGATCGGCAACGGTCCGCCGGTCGTCCTGCTGCACGGCGGCCTGTCGAACTCCGATTACTGGGGCCACCAGGTCGCGGCGCTCGCCGCCCGCCGCACGGTCATCCTCGTGGACAGCCGCGGGCACGGCCGCAGCACCCGGGACGATCGGCCATTCGGCTACGACCTGATGACCGACGACGTGGTCGGGCTGCTCGACGTGCTGAAGATCCCGCGCGCCGACATCGTCGGGTGGAGCGACGGCGCGATCCTCGGTCTCGACATGGCGATGCGCCACCCCGACCGCGTCGGCAAGGTGTTCGCGTTCGGGGCCAACGCCGACCCGTCGGGCCTGATCGAGGGCGTGGAGACGAACCCGACCTTCGCCGCCTTCATCGACCGAGCCGGCAAGGAGTACGAGGCCCTCTCGCCGACCCCGAAGGACTACGCCGCCTTCGTCGACGCGGTTGGCCGGATGTGGGGCGGGCAGCCGCGCTGGACCGAAGCCGATCTGAAGCGGATCCGCGCGCCGGTCCTCATCGCGGACGGCGACCACGACGAGGTTATCAAGCGCGCGCACACCGAGTACCTCGCTGCCACGATTCCCGGGGCTGGGCTGCTGATCCTGCCCAATGCCAGCCACTTCGCGTTCCTCCAGGATCCGGCGCTCTTCAACGCGGCGCTCCTCGGCTTCCTGGACGGGCCTTGAGGGTCCTGGGCGGCCCCTGACGCGCGCGACTCACCGGGCCGACAGCCAGCCTTGCTGGCCCTAACCCAGTCGGCCTCTGCGCCTGGACGTACGGATCGCGGACGCGCGGCGCGGGCCGCTTCGGGAACGGCGGCGCGACGAGGACGCCGACCCGACCCGTCAGGCGATCGCGAGATGGAGGAACTGGTTGAAGTCGCTCGGCACGTAGGTCCCGAACGCGGGGCCGTTCACGAAGCCCCGACGCCGATAGAGTTCGAGCGCGGGCGCGAATGCGGGTCCGCATCCGGTCTCGAGGCTGAGGCATCGCGCGCCGCGGGCGGCGGCGGCCGCGATAATGGTGTCGAGGATCGCCGCGCCGGCTCCCAGGCGGAGGAAGTCGGGGTGCGTCCGCATGGACTTCACCTCCGCGGTGCCGTCCGTCGCCATCCTGAGCGCCCCGACGCTCGCCACCCGCCCGCCGCGGCGCGCCGTCCAGACGGTCACGTCCGGTGCTTGCAGGCCTGACAGGTCGAGAGCGAACACGCTGCCCGGCGGCGAGGATGCGTGCATGCCGGCAAGATGGAGCGCCAGCAGCGCCCGTGTCTGCGTATCGGACAGGTCGTCCCGCGCGATCTCGAACATCGTGCCCCGGCCATCCGCCCCGACATCCCCCGCGCAGGATGTCCTCCCGATCGACGATCAGCAAGGCGCGGAACGGCGGTGCGGCCCCCGCGCCGAGGCTCCCGGCGGAGGGCGGATCGACAGCTCCGCAAGACCCGCGGACCGCCGACCTCCCTGCGACCCGCAACCATGGCGCGCATGGTGCATTTGTGAACGCCGTCACGTTCCCCGGTGGGGAACACGCTGCCGTGGCGGTGCGTCACCGGTTGCGGGCACGCTCCGGCCGGAGAGGACTCACACGCTTGATCGACGCCGGAAGCCAGACCGCGAGTGCCTCCGATGCCGCCGCATCGGTCGCCGGGTCGATCGCGGCCGTCTCGCGGCGGCTCGATTCCCTTCCGATGACGCGGCTTCACGCGGCGGCGCTCGCCGTCTGCACGCTGGGCCTGTTCACCGACATCGCCGAGGTCGCCCTGAGCAACGCCCTGGCGGCCATCTTCCTCGCGCCGCCCCACAACATGTCGCGGGGCAGCCTCTCGCTGCTCCTCGCCTCCGTGTTCGCCGGCGGCGCCGTGGGCGCGCCCGTCTTCGGGATGCTGGGGGATCGCCTCGGCCGCAGGCGCGCGCTCCAGGCCTCCCTCGCGCTGATGGCCGCCGGATCGCTGGCGGCCGCCGCGAGCCAGGGGCTCACGGCGCTGACGATCGCCCGGACGGTCTCGGGGTTCGCGATCGGCGGGTTCCCGCCCCTGGTCGCCACCTACCTCGCCGAGGTGACGCCCGCGCGCCGACGCGGCGCGACGCTGCTGGTCTGCGCCGGACTCGGGCTCCTCGGAGGCCTGGCCGCGATCGGCTTGGTCCAGATGATGGCACCGGCCGCGCCGCTCGGGATCGAGCCGTGGCGCTGGGCGCTGATCCTCGGGGGCGCCCTGGCGGCGCTCGGCGGCGTCCTATTCGCGCGGCTGCCGGAATCACCGCGGTGGCTCGCCTCGGTCGGGCGCTCTGCCGAGGCCGACGCCGCCTGCCGCCGGTTCGAGCGCGCGGCCGGCCGGAGCCGGGTCGCCGCCCCCGCCGACCCGGACACGGACCCGCCCGCGACCGGGCCCGCGGGGTTCCGGGGCCTGTTCGCCGAGACGCGCCAGCTGCGCCGGACGGCCCTGTTCGTCGGCCTCTACACCCTCGCCCCCCTGGCGACGATCGCCTTCCCGCTGCTCAGCGCCGTCGTGATGGTGGAGAAGGGCTTCAAGGTCGATCAATCCCTCGTCTTCGCCGCGCTGTCGATGCTCGGCCCGCCCCTGGGTACCCTGCTGACCGCGCTGGCGATCGACCGGCTCGAGCGGCGCGCCGTCCTGACGGCCCTGGCGGCGGCGATGGCGGCCCTCGGCACGGCCTTCGCCGCGAGCGGCACGTTCCTGACCCTGGTCTTGGTCGGCATCGCCTTCAACACCGCGGCGGCGACCTACGGCAGCATCCTCGCCGTCTACGCGACGGAGCTGCTCCCGACGCCGCTGCGGGCCTCGGCCATGACCTGCGCCTGGGCCGGCGGCCGGGTCGCGGCCGCGCTGGCGCCGATCATCCTCCTGCCGATCCTCTCGGCCTACGGGCCGCACGCGATGTTCGCGGTGATCACGCTCGTCCTCGCGGCGAGCGCGGCCCTGCTCCTCGCCGGACCGCGCGGCCTGTCCGGGCAGGCCCTTGCTTAGGGAAACCCGGAAGCGCGGGTCTCCGACCCGCGGCGCCGCGCCGGATGGCGTCGGTTGCCAATCTGGCAAGATTCACACGATAAAGTTGCGCAGGCAGCCGGACGGAACCGCCGGGCACGCCGGGGGTGTCACACGTGTCTAGCCCGGTGCTCGTCCCGAGCCTCGTCGAGACGACCAGCCACGTCGACCCCAAGCAGACCTTCGAGTTCTGGCGCTGCACGGCCCTGGCCGGGTTCGGCGACATCGGCCGGCGGCACCCCCGGGAGCGGTTCGCGGCCAAGCGCCTGAGCGTGGCCTCGGCCGGCTGGTCGCTGACCCACACGGTGAGCAGCCCGGTCGCGGTGGAGTTCCGCTCCCGCCACGTCGACCGGAACGCCCGCGGGATGGTGGTGATCGGCCTCGCGCTCGACGGCGTCGGCTACCAGGAACAGAACGGCCGCGGGGCCCAGCTGACCCCCGGCGACATCAGCTTCCTGACGCGGAACCGGCCCTTCGTGGCCGGCACCCAGAGCGCCTACGGCGAGATCCGCCTCGCCGTCCCGCGCAAGATGTTCGAGGCTTTCGTCGGCGACGCCGACGCCTTCGCGGGCCGCAGCCTCGGCCCGCTCCCGGCCGGGGCGGAGGTTCGGGCGCGGCTGCGCGGGGTGGCCGGCTCGGTCGCCTGGATGTCCGCCGACGAGGCGCAGGCGGCCGTCGAGGGCGTGCTCCACCTCCTCGGCCACCTCGTCGACGGCGCGGCCCGGCGCGGCGATCCGGAGGCGGTCTCGCAGGCGGCCGTCGTGTCGCTCGCCCGCGCCCACATCGCGCGGCGGATGCACGATCCCGACCTGAACCCGCAGGACATCCAGCGCGCGCTCGGTCTCTCCCGGACCAGCCTGTACCGCGCCTTCGCGGAGACCGGCGGCATCGCGGCGGCGATCCGCGACGCGCGCCTCGACCTCGCGCGCCGGCGCCTCGAGGCCCGCCGCGACGACAAGCTGCGGATCGCCTCGATCGCCTACGCGTGCGGCTTCACCGACGTGCCGACCTTCAACCGCGGCTTCCGCAAGCGCTTCGGCCTGGCCCCGGGCGACCTCCGGCCCGCGCTCCCCTAGGCGAAGCGCGTCGGGCGCGTCAGCCCGCGGCGGCGAGATCCGCCCGGTCGCGGACCTGGGCGGGGAAATCGAACACCGCGTCCGCGTGGGCGATCGTCGCCGGGCGGTGGGCGACGATGACCCGCGTCATCCGCAGGTCGCGCAGGGCCTGGGCGATCACCGCCTCGGTGGCCTCGTCGAGGTGGCTCGTGGCCTCGTCGAGGAACAGGATCTCGGGCCGCCGGTAGAGGGCGCGCGCCAGCACGATGCGCTGCTTCTGGCCGCCCGACAGGGTCGAGCCCATGTCGCCGACGAGGCTCTCGAAGCCCATGGGCATGCGGCGGATGTCGTCCAGGATCGCCGCCCGGGCGGCGCACTCGGCGATCCAGCCCGCGTCCGGATGCTCGTCGAAGGCCGCGATGTTCTCGGCGATCGAGCCGGCGAACAGGCCGTCGCTCTGCATCACGCCGGCGATCCGGCGCCTGTAGGACCCGGCGGCGGTGCGGATGTCCTGGCCGTCGGCGGTGACGATCCCCTCGCTGGGCGGCGTCAGCCCCATCATCACCTTCATGAGCGAGGTCTTGCCGCATCCCGAGGGACCGGTGATCGCGAAGCACGCGCCGGCCCGGACGGACAGCGAGACGCCGCGGAAGATCCAGGGCTCGTCGGCCCCGTAGCGCAGCGCCAGGCCCGCGCCGGCGAGCGTTCCGGCCTTCAGGGCGACGACCGGGGGCGCCCCCGGCCGCGCCCCGGCGGCGAGATCCTGCTCCTCCGGCTCGCACAGCACGATGTCGGCGAGCCGGTCGGTCTGCACGTCGAGCATGCGCAGCTTGAACCACGCGTCGATCAGGCTGCCGATCCGGGTGGCGAACTGGTCGCGATAGGCCAGGAACGCCACCAGCATCCCGAGCGACAGGGACCCGCCGATGACCGCGCGGGCGCCGAGCACCAGCAGGATCAGCCGGTCGAGGCCGAACAGGAACTCGTTCGCGCGGCCGAACACGAGGTCGAGGCGCTGCAGCCGCAGCCGGGCGTTCAGGGCCGTGACGAAGTGGTTCATCCAGGCGCCGCCGCGCCGCTCGCGCAGGTCGAGGAGCTTGACGCTCGCCATGCCGCGGACCGTCTCGATGAAGTGCGTCTGCTGGCGGGCCTCGGCCACGAGGGCCTCCTCGCTCCCCTCCCGGTACGCGCCGTAGGCGAAGACCCGCAGGACCGCGTTGAGCGCCGTCGAGGCCAGGACCACGGCGACCAGCCAGCCGCCGTAGACCGTCAGCATCACCAGCATGCCGACCGCCATGAGCCCGTCGAGCATGGCCTGGACGAGATCGGTCGTCAGGCCCTTCTGGATGGTGGCGAGGGAGCCGAACCGCGAGATCACGTCGCCGACATGGCGCTTCTCGAAGTAGTCGAGGGGCAGCCGCGACAGGTGGTCGAACAGGCCGGCCGACCACTGGTAGTTCAGCCGGGTCCCGGCCAGCATGATCGCCCAGGTGCGGGCGATGCTGAGGCCGAGCTGGAGCAGCAGCAGCAGCGCGAGGCCGATCGCCACCACGAGGAGCAGGTCGTGGTCGGCGTTCACGATCACCTCGTCGATGACGACCTGCGAGGCGATGGGCATCAGGAGGGCGACGAGCTCGATCCCGAGGGAGAGGGCCAGGACCTGGGCCAGAACCGCGCGGATGCCGGCCATGTTGCGGAACAGGTCGCGCAGCCGCAGGCCCGGGGCGGCCCGCTCGCGCCGGAAGCCCGGATTGGGCACCGCCTCCAGGGCGACGCCGGTGAATTCCCGCGAGGCCTCCGCGAGGCTGATCCGCCGCCGGCCGCGGCCCGGATCGTTGATGACGAGGCCGCCGCGCTCGACCCGGGTCAGCACCACGAAGTGGTTGAGGCCCCAGTGCAGGATGCAGGGCAACCGGAGGCGGGGCAGGTCCGTGAGCTCGACCCGGAGCGCGCGGGCGGTCAGGCCCTGGGCGCCGCAGAGGTCGATCAGGTTGCGCAGGGTCATGCCCTTGAGGGACAGGGGATGGCGCCGCCGCAGCGTCGCGAGGTCGATCTGGCGCCCGTGATAGGCCAGGACCATGGCGAGGCAGGCCATGCCGCACTCGGCGGCCTCGGCCTGGAGGACGACCGGCACCCGGCGGCGGAGCCCGAAATCCAGCCGGGCGGCGAGGGACGGCGCCGTCACGGGGCGGCCTTCCGGACCGGCAGGGCGTCGAGGCCGCCGCGCGTGACGAGGGCGAGGCTCTCCCGGACATGCGTCACGGGATCGAGCAGCCAGCGGTAGAGCGACCGCTTCTCCAGGGCGATGTCGGCCTCGACGCGCATGCCCGCCTCGAGGCTGCGCCGCTCGCCGTAGGCCAGCACGGTGTCGGAATCGGGCCGGACCACGATGCGGTAGAGGTCGGTCCCCTCCCCCCGGGCGGCGGCGCGCCGCGCGAAGTCGGGCGCGTCGTCGCTGCCCAGCGGCGCCCGCGTGACCTCGGTGACGACGCCGCGGTGCAGGCCGAAGCGCTGGAACGGGAAGGCGGCGTAGCGCAGCATCACGGGCGCGCCGGCCTCGGCGAAGCCGATGGCCGACGAATCGACGAACAGGTTGGCCTGGAGGCGCCCGGCGCTCGGCAGCAGGGTCAGGAGCGTCGCCCCGGCCGCCACGGTCTGGCCGACCTGCGCGCGGATCGACGTCAGGGTCCCGGCCTCCGGCGCCCGGACCTCGATGGCGCGGCGCGCCTCGCTCTCGGCCTTCTGCTGCGCCAGCTGGGCGGCGGTCCGGTCGAGGTCGGCGAGGTCGCGGGCCAACCGGTCGTCGTAGGCGGCGAGCTGGGACTTCGTGTCGGCGAGCTTGCCGTCGATCTGGAGGCGGCTCTGCTGGAACTGGGCGAGCTGCGCGCTCGCCTGCATGTAGAGGTAGTTCTGGCTCTGGAAGTCGGCGGCGCGGGCGTAGCCGCGCGCCACGGCGTCGGCGAGTTCCTCGACCCGCGCCCGGAGCGGCGGCACGAGCTTGTCCTGCAGGTCGATCTGCTTGGCGAGCTGGGCCGACTGCTCGCTCAGATTCGCCACCTGCTCGCGCAGCGCCTGCCGCTCCGTGCCGGCCAGATCGGCCCGGGCGGTCCGCTGCCGCTCGACGCTCTGGCGCTGGCGCTCCAGCTCGGCGATCACGCGCTCCTGCGTGGGGCCGCTCGCCGACACGGCGTCGAGGTCGATCGTGTACAGGAGCTGCCCGCGCGCGACCTTGTCGCCCTCGCGGACGCCGGTCGAGCCGACGCGCCCCGCCACCGGGCTGGCGAGGCTGATCAGCCCGATATCGGGCGCGAGAAGGCCGACGGCGTGGATGCGGCGCGTGTAGGTGCCCTGCCAGCCATACAGGCCGACCGCCGCCACCATGATCACGCAGGCCGCGGCCACGAGGCGGACCGGCAGAGGCTGGATGATCTGCGCCTCGCCCAGCCACGCGTTGCGTCGCGCCTCGATAACCTCAAGTCGAAAGAGCGGACTTGGCACCCGGAGAAAGCAACCTTCCTGAAGGAGACAGCCGTATTCGAGGACAATGCTCAGCGCATTTGCCACCTTACTCGGTCGCATCACGGGAGTTTCATGTCAACACTTGCCGACACGGCGAATTTTGAATAATCCTGGCCGCGTCAGAACGTCGCGCACGTGTTGAAAACCGTCTGTATTTCAACGGCTTATTCCGGTTCGTCGTCGAGCTTACTTTGCAGCGCAACAGGACGTCAGTTTTTGCATCATCGCGTGCTGCGCTGCGAAAACTCGACGGCGTGAGACGCGGTGAGACGCGCCGCTTCGCAGCGCAGGCGGCCGCAGTGCCGACAGCGTCTGGAGCACGGCCTGGGAAAGACAAGGCCTGTCAGTTTTTGCGCATTGGCCGGGCTCGATCGTCCGCGAGCATTATCGGCTGGCCATGACCGATTGACACGAAGCACATCTCTGTAATCCTAAAGGCAGGTGCCGACGTCCAAGGCGCCTAGACGCTACGATCAGGCAATAGATCGAAGCAAATAACCTTCTACCTGAATCTCAATCTGGAGAACGATCATGCAGGACAGCATCGATACCGTCCGCGAGCTGAGCGCCGCCGAGCTGGACCAGGTCGGCGGTGGCCTCGGGGTCGGCCTCACTGTCGGCCTCGGGGTCGACGCGAGCCAGGAGCTCGGTGCGGTCTCGGGGGTCGTGGGCCAGGTCGGCGGTCTGGTGAGCGGCCTGGTGGGCAGCGTGCTCGGCGCGGTCGGCGGTGTCGTCGGCGGCGTGACCGGCTCCCTGCGCTGACGGTCTGACACCGGGAGGGCGGCCGCGGGGCCGCCCTCCTCCGTCGCGGGGCGTGACCGCGACGACACCGGAATCACGGGCCCGCATGGACAGCACAGCCGAGAGTTCAGCCGCGACCACAGCCGAGACGATCGCGTACGCAACGAGCGGCAGCACCGGGCATCTCTCCGGCCGCCCCGAGCTGACCTGCTACGCACCGAGCGACCGCGGCCTCCCGGAGGTCGCCTTCATCGATTTCCGCTTCCCGACCGGCGGGTGGAGCACGCACGCGGTCACGGGCCTCGAGGTCGCCGCCAGCACGCAGCCCGCGGGGGCGCACCACGCGGTCGATTACGAGATCGCGGCGCGGCTGAGCGAGCGCGAGGGCCTGCTGGTCCGGCGTCCCGGCCTGAACGGCACGACCCGTTGGGCGGGCCCGTATGCCGGCCGCGTCCTCTCCTTCTCGGCCGCCGCCGTCGAGCGGCTGGCCGAGGCGCCGATCGGCAAGATCGCCTTCGCGGCGGACGGGCGCGATCTCCGCGCCTGCCGCAGCACCTGGCACATCCTCGACGCGCTGGCTTGCGCGCACCGGGACGACCCGTCGCCCGACGCGCTGCTGATCGAGAGCCTCCACCTGGCGATCCTGCGCTCGGTCGTCGCCGCGCGCGCTCCGGGCCGGTCGGCGGCGCCCGACCTCTCGGCGTCGCAGGCCGGGCGGGCCTGCGCGTATATCCGGGAGCACCTGGACCGGGAGATCACCGTCTCCGCCCTGGCCGGCATCGTCGGGCTCAGCGAGGGCTACTTCATCCGAGCCTTCCGCCAGACCACCGGGGTCACGCCCTACCAGTACATCATGCGCGAGCGCGTCGGCCGGGCCGAGGCCCTGATCCGCTCCGGCGCGGGATCGATGGCGGAGGTCGCCGCGCGATCGGGCTTCACGAGCGCCAGTGCCATGAGCCGCACGTTCCGGAAGCTCGTCGGGCGCTCGCCGACCGGGCGCACGGCCGGCCGGCGCGCCTGAGGCGCTACCCGGCGGCCCGCCCCGCCGCCCCGCGGAACAGGGCCTCCATCTCGCGCCGGACGCGGATCGCCTCCTGATCTGCGTCGAACGCGACGTCGCTCCAGCGCACGGCCCGGCCCGCGGGCACGTCGTTCTTCAGGACCATGTTGTGGGCGAGGCCGATCGGCAGGGCGTCCTGCGCCAGGGAATCCGCCGCCGGCATCAGCTTGCCGTAGACGGTGAACCCGCCCTCGCCGTCGAGCCGCTCCCCGGCCCGCAGCGCGCGCTTGGCTGTCGCGGCGACGTCGCCGCGCCAGTCGCCCGTCGCCCCCGTGGCCTCGCCGCGGACCGCGATGGAGGCGACCGAGATGCCGAGCTCGAGCCCGATCAGGTGATAGGGCTTGTAGGTCGCGGCGAACCGGCCGCTCGAATCGGTCTTGAGGCCATATTGCGCGAAGCAGTCGCGCACGTAGGCGCTCGGCGCCTCGAACACCGCGTAGACGCCCCAGCGCAGGTCCCGGAAGACCGGCCGCCCGTCCCGCTCCACCGACGAGACCACCTCGACGGTGCCGCGCTCGGTGAGGAGGCCGCCATCCGCCGCGGGCTTCAGGACGCTCGGCAGGTCGTCGACGCCGCAGGGCGGGAAGGCGAGGCCGTCGCGCGGCGGGGTGAGCCCGCAGGCATTGGCCACCGCGGCCATCTCCAGCGCCGACTTGGTGCCGTCGAGGAAGGAGTTGAACATCTGCGGGTTGAAGTCGCCGCCCGCGACTTGGCTCTCGCTGAAGCCGTAATGGCCCCAGACCGTGTCGGGCGTGGAGGCGTGGTAGGCCGGGAGGTACTTGGTGCCCTTGCCGGCGCAGATCACCTCCAGCCCGATGGTGCGGGCCCAGTCGACCAGCTCGGCGATGAGCGCCGGCTGGTCGCCCGAGGCCATGGAGTAGATCACCCCGGCCTCGGCCGCCCGGCGCGCCAGCAGCGGCCCGGCCAGCACGTCGGCCTCGACGTTGACCATGACGATGTGCTTGCCGTGCGCGAAGGCCTTGAGCGCGTGGCGGATGCCGGCGGCCGGGCTGCCGGTGGCGTCGATGACGATGTCCACGAACGGGCTCGCGATCATCGCGTCGGCATCCTCGGTCACGAGGGTCGTGCCGCCGCGCGCGGCCTCCTCTAGCCCCCGCGCGGCGAACCGGGAATCGTCCCAGCCGACCCGGCGCAGCGATTCGCGCGCCCGGTCGGGCGATAGGTCGGCCACCGCGACGAGGTGGATGCCGGGCGTGCGCGGCGCCTGCGACAGGTACATCGAGCCGAACTTGCCGGCGCCGATCAAGCCAACCCGGACGGGCCGGCCCTCGTCGGCGCGCCGCTGCAGCTTGGCGGAAAGGGACATGGGGCGTTCTCTCCCTGGGTGGCGCGCGGTCGGGACCGGACCCCGCCGCGCTCGCCGCGTCGTTGGACGGGGACCTAGCGCGGTTCCCGATGCCGTTGAGGCCTGCCGGATGAAAAGACGGGGGGTCTGTTCGGGCGACGCGCCGCCCCCTTCTCCCGTGCGGGAGCGGGGCGGGGTGAGGGATCGGGTCTCTCCGCCTCGGGCCGCCTCAGGCCGCCTCGGCCCGGCTCTGCGCCTCCACGTCGAGGAGCCAGTGCCGGAAGGCCCGGATCTTCTCCAGGGCCCCGTCGCGCTCGCGGTAGCAGATGAAGTGGAGGTCGCGGGTCAGGCTCGCGACCCGATCGCCGCCGAGGCGCACCAGCTGCCCGGCGGCGAGCTCGTCCCGGGCGAACCGCAGGGTCTCCAGCGCCACGCCGAGCCCCTGAACGGCCGCCGAGATCACCAGCGAGCCCCGGTCGAAAGCCGCGCCCGCCGCCCCGGCCGGGACCGGCAGACCGTTATGGGCGAACCAGTCCGGCCAGCGGACGGGGCTGAAGGACGAGTCGAGCCGGGTGAAGGGCCCGATCGATCCGGCCGCGTCCGGCTGCGCGGCCCGGGCGACCTCCGGCGCGCAGAGGGCGGCGATCTCCTCCGGGCCGAGGGACTCGACGGTCAGGCCGGGCCCGTGCGGCGGCCGGCCGTAGGCAATCAGGATGTCGATCTCCTCGTGCCGGCCGAGATCCACCGGGTCGGCGCTGGTGGAGAGGCGGATGGCGATGCCGGGATGCGCCTCCACGAAGGCGGGGAGCCGCGGCCCGAGCCACTTCGCCGCGAAGCTCGGCGTGCAGTGCACGGCCAGCGACGTGGGCGACGGCGGGCTGAGGTCGGCGCAGACCGCCTCGATCGCGTCGAAGGCGCTCGAGAGCCCGGCCAGCAGGCGCTGGCCGTCGGCGGTGAGGAGCGCCTGGCGGTTCGCCCTCCGGAACAGGGCGCGCCCGAACCAGCGCTCCAGCGCCCGGATCTGGTGACTCACCGCCGAGGGCGTGAGGTGCAGCTCCGCGCTGGCGCGGGCGAAGCTGCCGAGGCGCGCGGCCGCCTCGAAGGCCCGCAGGGCGGAGAAGCTCGGGATCCGGCGCATGCGCAATCCGTGAATTGAATTCATGGAAAGCGTGAAAAATCGTCGTTTGTCAACGCGCGGATCCGGCAGGATAGTGCCGGCCACGACGCGATCGGCGGGCCGGTCCGTACCCCGACGAAAGGAGACGCCATGCTCGACGACCACGCCCACGAGGCGGCCGTCGCCCTCGACCTGCCGAACGACGATGCCGGCCGCAGGCGGACCTCGATCTACCAGCCCGAGCAGGCCGGCCTGATCTTCCCGGAGATCCCGGACTTCGCCGACCACGCCGAGGAGCGGGACTACCGCAAGAAGCACCTCGTGGCCGCCTGCCGCGCCTTCGCGATGCACGGCTTCGACTACGGCTTCGCCGGCCACCTGACGATCCGCGACCCGGAGCGTCCGGAGCTGTATTGGACCAACCCGATGTGCGTGCACTTCTCGCAGGTGCGGATGTCGAACCTGATCCTGGCCGACCACAAGGGCCGGGTGGTCGAGGGGCGCCACGCCATCAACCGCGCGGGCTTCGTCCTCCACGCCGCCGTGCACGAGGAGTACCCGGAGGTCATGGCGATGTGCCACGCGCACACCACCTACGGCACCGCGTGGTGCGCCACCGGCCGACCGCTGGAGATGATCAGCCAGGACGCGGCGGCCTTCTACAACAGCCACGCCGTGATCGGCGCCTCGGCGGGCGCCGTGGCGGTGGAGAAGGAGAGCGGCCTGTCGGTCGCCCAGCAGATCGGCCGCAACCGCGGCGTGCTGCACCAGAACCACGGCCTGCTGACCTGCTCGCAGCACAGCATCGACGACGCGGCCTTCTGGTTCATCGCCCTGGAGCGGGCCTGCCAGCAGCAGCTCCTGGTCGAGGCCTCCGGCATCAAGCCGCAGCTCCTCTCGGAGAAGACCGCCCGCTACAGCCGCGAGCACGTCGGCAGCGACTACATCGGCTGGCTGCACTTCCAGACGCTGTACAGCCACATCGCCGAGACCCAGCCCGACATGTTCGCCTGAGGCCGGCGCGGGAGGCTGCGACGGATTGAGGGCCGGCCGCGAGGCCGGCCCTCTCGCTATGGGCGGTCCGCCGGGCTGCGCCGCCCCTCGTACCGGGCCCGCGGCCGGATCAGCGTCCCCTGGCGGCCCTGCTCCATGGCGTGCGCCGCCCAGCCCAGGCTCCGGCCGAGCAGGAAGATCGTGAACGGCGCGCTCCGCGGCAGGCCCGCCGTCCGGACGAGCGCCGTCAGCGCGAAGTCGATGTTCGGCCGCGCCCCCGTCGCCGCCTCGGCGCAGTCCCGGACGGCGTCCAGCAGGGGGTCGGCGGGCAGGACCGCGCCCAGGGCCGCGGCGCGGGCGTCGCCGTCCGGGTAGAGCGGGTGGCCGAAGCCCGGCAGCGCGCCGCTCCGATCCAGGCAGGCGCGCACGGCCTCCCGGGGGTTCGTCGCGTCAGCCTCGTCGACGAGCCGCAGCACCGCCGCCGCGGCGCCGCCGTGGCGCGGTCCCGACAGGGCGCTCAACCCGGCCATGAGGCAGGCCGCGATCGGCGCGCCGGTGGAGGCGGCGACCCGGGTCGCGAAGGTCGAGGCGTTCAGTTCGTGGTCGGCCAGCAGCACCAGCGCCTGACGGACCCGGTCGGCGGTCGCGGCGTCGAGGGACCAGAGCCGCGCCAAGCCCTGATGCAGGGGCGCCCGGCCTTCGGGGATGCCGCAGGACGCGGCGAGATGCGCGACGGCGCGGCGCGCGTCGCGGCACAGGCGGTGGTGCCCGCGGCCCAGCGCGGCTTCGGCCTCCTGCAGAAGCCCGGCCAGCGCCAGGAACGGCGTCGCGGCCGCGTCGGCCGGAACCTCGAACAGCGTCGCCTCCGGGCTGTCCCACAGGAGGTCGGCGGTCGCCTCCAGGCTCGCGTCGCGGGCGAACGCCACGGCGTCGCGGCCGCGGTAGATCAGGCTGCCCCGGTGGACGGTGCTGATCGCGGTGACGACCGACGGCTCGCCCCAGGCCATGGCCCCCGCGGCGATCGCCGCGCTGGCGCGGCTCCGGCCGCGCCGGTCGGCGAGCGTCGCGACGTCGGCGGCCCGGTACTGGCTGTGCCGCCGCCCCGGCGCCCGCCGCGCCTCGATCAGCCCGCGGCTGACGTAGGCGTAGAGCGTCTGGGCCCGGATCCCGAGGGCGTCGAGGGCTTCGGCGCGGTCCAGCCATTCCGTCATGTTGATTAGATGTATCAAGATTGATCGATCCGTCGATGGCCGGCAGCCTGCGCGAACCGATCGAGGGCCGGGACCATGCGCGAACGACACGCCGACCACGACGCCCTGGCGCCGATCCTCGCGGAGGCGCTGGCCGCCCTGGCGCTGCCGCCCGAGGCCGGGGACCGGCTGGCGGTGACCGGCACCGGGAGCCTGCCCTCCTGCTTCCCGGTCACCGCGCTGGCGACGGCGTCGATCGGCGCCGCCGGCCTCGCCGTCTCCGAACTCCTCGGCCTGTCCGGCCCCGCGCCCGCCGTCACGGTCGACCGGCACCTGGCCTCAGCGTGGTTCGGCACCTCCGTGCGGCCGCAGGGCTGGACGCTGCCGGCCGCCTGGGACCCGATCGCCGGCGACTACCAGGCGGCGGATGGCTGGATCCGGCTGCACACCAACGCGCCCCATCACCGCGCCGCCGCCCTCGCAATCCTCGACTGCCCGGGCGAGCGGGAGGCGGTCACGGCCGCCGTGGCCCGCACGGCGGCCGAGGACCTGGAAGGGGCGATCCTGCGCGCCGGCGGCTGCGCCGCGGCGATGCGCGGTCCGGACGATTGGGAAGGCCTGGACCAGGGCCGGGCGGTCCGGGCCGAGCCCCTCGTGGCGGTCGCGGAACGGCCCGTCCAGCACCGGTCGCCGTGGCGCCCGGACCCGGCCCGTCCCCTCGCGGGGATCCGGGTCCTCGACCTGACCCGCATCCTGGCCGGGCCGGTGGCCACGCGCGTCCTGGCCGGCCTCGGGGCCGACGTCCTGCGGATCGACCCGCCCGGCTGGGACGAACCGTCCCTGGCGCCCGACGTCACCCTGGGCAAGGTCTGCACGCGCCTCGACCTCCGGCAGGTCGACGACCGCCGGCACTTCGAGACCCTGCTCGCCGAGGCCGACATCCTCGTGCACGGGTACCGCCCGGACGCCCTGGAGCGGCTCGGCTACGGCGCGGCGCGACGCCGGGCACTCAACCCGGACCTGATCGACGTCGCGCTCTGCGCCTACGGCTGGACCGGACCCTGGGCCGGACGGCGCGGCTTCGACAGCCTCGTCCAGATGGCGACGGGCATCGCGGCGGCCGGGCAGCGGTGGAAACAGGCCGACCGGCCGGTGCCGCTGCCCGTCCAGGCGCTCGATCACGCCACCGGCTACCTGATGGCGGCGGCGGCCGTGCGAGGCCTGATCGCCCGGCAGCGCGACGGGCACGCCGTCATCGCGCGGCTCTCCCTGGCCCGGACCGCGCGCCTGCTCACGGACCATCCCGGCAGCGCGCCGGGGCCCGCCTTCGGCGGATATCGGGACGCGGATTACGCCCCGGAGATCGAGGACACGGCGTGGGGACCTGCCCTCCGGCTGCACGCGCCCGTGCGGATCGAGGGCGCGCCGCTGCGGTGGGATCGCCCGGCCTGCGATCTCGGCACGGCGGAGGCCGCACAAGTCAGACATTTCGGCGGCGCGCGCTTGTCCGGCTCGAAAGCCGCTCCGGGGAGCAGAAGCGCTATAAATTGACCAATCGCGGGAATGTTTTTGCAGCCTCCGCGCGGCGGAACGCTTGACACCGATCTATGTTATCTGGCAATTCGCCTTCATGATCTGTAATGCGTTTTGTCGGCGTTTTTAATACTAGGTTTAAGTGAAGATTTAATAGTCAGTCTTCTTAAAATCTGCACATATCGACCGAAGACCGAAAATAATACCACCGTTTACGTCAAAGCGCACCCGGTTCGCCGAACCCGTCTCGCACTGTGCCAGACGGTCCGACACCGAGAAGGATGACGATGAACGAGTCTGCCCCGGGCCACCCCATCCTGCGCGACGTTCCGATCGGCATCGCCGCCACCGGGATGCGGCACGAGACGGACTCGATGGGCGGGATCGACGTGCCGGCGGACCGCTACTGGGGCGCGCAGACGCAGCGCTCGCTCCAGCACTTCTCGATCGGCGACGATCGCATGCCCAAGCGGGTCTACCACGCCTACGGCTACGTCAAGAAGGCCGCCGCCCTGGTCAACGCCGCCGCCGGCCGCCTGGAGGACTGGCGCGCGCAGGCCATCGTCCAGGCCGCCGACGAGACGATCGCCGGCAAGCTCGACGCGCACTATCCGCTCTACGTCTGGCAGACCGGCTCCGGCACCCAGTCCAACATGAACGTCAACGAGGTGCTGTCGAACCGCGCGATCCAGCTCCTCGGCGGTGTGCTCGGCTCCAAGAGCCCGGTCCACCCGAACGACCACGTCAACATGGGCCAGTCGTCGAACGACACCTTCCCGACCGCGATGCACGTCGCCACGGTGCTCGAACTCGACGAGGTCCTGCTCCCCAAGGCGCGGGCGCTGGCCGACGCGATCGACGCCAAGGCGCGGGCCTGGATGGACGTGGTCAAGACCGGCCGGACGCACCTGCAGGACGCGACGCCGCTCACCGTCGGCCAGGAATGGTCGGGCTACGTGGCGCAGATGCGCGACGCGCTGGCCCTCGTCGAGGCGTCGCGCGCCGGGCTGTACAAGCTGGCGGCCGGCGGCACCGCGGTCGGCACCGGCCTCAACGCTCCGGAGGGGTTCAGCGCGGAGATCGCCGCCAGGATCGCCGATCTCACCGGCAAGCCGTTCGTCACGGCGCCCAACAAGTTCGCCGCGCAGGGGTCGCTGGACGCCATGGTCGCCGCCATGGCGGCGGTGCGCGGGCTCGCGGTCGCGCTGATGAAGATCGCCAACGACATGCGCTGGCTCGCCTCGGGGCCCCGCTGCGGCCTCGGCGAGCTGCTGCTGCCCGCCAACGAGCCGGGCTCCTCGATCATGCCCGGCAAGGTCAACCCGACCCAGTGCGAGGCCCTGGTGATGGTCTGCATCCAGGTGATCGGCG
This sequence comes from Methylobacterium oryzae, assembly GCF_021398735.1. NCBI lineage: Bacteria > Pseudomonadati > Pseudomonadota > Alphaproteobacteria > Hyphomicrobiales > Methylobacteriaceae > Methylobacterium > Methylobacterium oryzae. The sequence continues at coordinate 888,655 of NZ_CP090349.1, read as the reverse complement.
AGGACAACGCGGTCGCCTTCGCGGGCTCGCAGGGCAACTTCGAGCTCAACGCGATGCGCCCGATCATCATCAACAACACGCTGCATTCGATCCGCGTGCTGGGCGACGCCTGCGAGAAGTTCCGGACCTACTCGGTCGAGGGCACCGAACTCAACCGGACGCGGATCGACGAGACCGTGAACCAGTCGCTGATGCTGGTCACGGCCCTGTCGCCGGTGATCGGCTACGACCTCGCCTCGAAGATCGCCCACCGCGCCAACGACGAGGGGACGACGCTGCGCGCGGCCGCCCTGGCCGAGGGCGTCCCGGCCGAGCGCTTCGACGCGGTGTGCGATCCCAGAACCATGATCGGCCACGGGCTGGCCGGCGCCTGAAGCGCGCCGGGACCGTCCGTCCGCCCCCTCAGCTGAGCGAGACACCATGAGCACGAAGGTCGCCGATCTGTTCGTCCGGGCGCTGGCGCAGGCCGGCGTGAAGCGCATCTACGGCGTGGTCGGTGACAGCCTCAACGGCCTGACCGAGGCCCTGCGCCAGGACGGCTCGATCGCCTGGATCCACACGCGCCACGAGGAGAGCGCCGCCTTCGCAGCCGGCGCCGAGGCGCACCTGACCGGCGAGCTCGCGGTCTGCGCCGGATCCTGCGGGCCGGGCAACCTGCACCTGATCAACGGCCTGTTCGACGCGCACCGCTCCCGCGTGCCCGTGCTGGCCATCGCGGCCCAGATCCCCTCGGCGGAGATCGGCCGGGGCTACTTCCAGGAGACGCACCCGCAGAACCTGTTCCAGGAATGCAGCCACTACTGCGAGCTGGTCTCCTCGCCGGCCCAGCTGCCCGGCGTGATCGAGACCGCGATGCGCGTCGCCATCGCCGAGCGCGGGGTCGCCGTCGTGGTGATCCCCGGCGATGTCGGCCTCATGGCCATGCCGGGGAACGCGCCCGAGCTCTCGGCCGCCCTGGTGCCGCCCCCGCCCGTGGTGCGCCCGCGCGAGGCCGACCTCGACGCGCTCGCCGGGATGCTCAACGCGGCCGGGCGCGTGACCCTGTTCTGCGGCCGCGGCTGCGCCGGCGCCCACGCGGAGCTGCTGCAACTCGCCGAGGCGCTGAAGGCGCCGGTCGTCCACGCGCTCGGCGGCAAGGAGCACGTCGAGTGGGACAATCCCTACGACGTCGGCATGACCGGCCTGATCGGTTTCTCGTCGGGCTACCGGGCGATGCTCGACTGCGACACCCTGCTGCTGCTCGGCACCGGCTTCCCCTACCGCCAGTTCTACCCGGACGACGCCAAGGTCGCGCAAGTCGACCTGCGGGCCGGGAGCCTCGGGCGCCACTGCCGGATCGATCTCGGCCTGATCGGCGACGTCGGGGAGACGATCGCGGCGCTGCTCCCGAAGCTGCAGGCCAAGACCGACCGGGCGCATCTCGACGACAGCCTCGCCCATTACCGCAAGGCCCGCGCCGGGCTCGACGCGCTGGCGGTCGGCAAGCCCGGCGGCAAGATCCACCCGCAATACGTCGCCCGGACGCTCAGCGAGGCGGCCTCCGAGGACGCGGTCTTCACCTTCGACGTCGGCACGCCGACGATCTGGGCGGCGCGCTACCTCGCCATGAACGGCAAGCGCCGGCTGATCGGCTCGCTGAACCACGGCTCGATGGCCAACGCCCTGCCGCAGGCGATCGGCGCGCAGGCGGCCTATCCCGGGCGGCAGATCATCTCGTTCTCCGGCGACGGCGGCTTCGCCATGCTGATGGGCGACCTGCTGACCCTCAACCAGCACAAGCTGCCGGTGAAGATCGTGGTGCTGAACAACGGCACGCTGGGCTTCGTCGAGATGGAGATGAAGGCGGCGGGCTTCCTCGAGACCGGCGTCGAGCTGGTGAACCCGGACTTCGCCGCCATGGCGAGCGGGGCCGGCATCTTCGCCCGGCGCGTGGAGGACCCGGCCGCGCTGCCGGACGCGATGGCCGCGATGCTCGCCCATGACGGCCCGGCGCTGCTCGACGTCGTCTCGGCCCGCCAGGAGCTGTCGATGCCGCCGAAGGTCGGCCTCGAGCAGGTGACGGGCTTCGGGATGTGGCTCGCCCGGGCGGTCATCGACGGGCGCGGCACCGAGATCATCGACCTCGCCAAGACCAACCTCTGGCGCTGAGGCGCCCTTCCGAAGCCGGAGCTCTGCCCGATGATCCGCTGCGTACGCATCTGGACCGGTGACGACGACAATTCCTACTTCGAGGAAGGCGTCATCGACCTGCCCCACGGCGAGCGCGGCGACATCCTCAGCGGCACGACCGACGTGGTCTCGATCTCCTTCCGCGAGACCCAGGCCGGCGGGACCTACGCGTGGCACGCGGCGCCGACCCGGCAGTTCGTCATCACCCTGCGCGGCACCCTCGACTTCCAGACGAGGGCCGGCGCGCACTTCACGATCCGCCCCGGCGACATCCTCATCGCCGAGGACACGGCCGGCTCCGGCCATTCCTGGCGCCTCGTCGACGACGAGCCCTGGTGCCGGGCCTACGTGATCCTCGCCCCCGGCGCCGAGGCCCGGCTCCCCTTCGTCCCGAACAAGACCGCCTGAGGAGGGGCCCGATGGCCGAGATCAGCTTCGACGACGCTCCCGACGTGGTGCTGATCGGCGCCGGGATCATGAGCGCGACCTTCGGCACGGTCCTGAAGGAGCTGGAGCCGTCGCTCAGGATCGCGATGTTCGAGACGCTGCACGACTGCGCGCAGGAGAGCTCGGAGGGCTGGAACAACGCCGGCACCGGCCACGCGGCCAATTGCGAGCTGAACTACACGCCCCAGCGCCCCGACGGCAGCGTCGACATCGCCAAGGCCCTGGAGGTGAACACCGAGTTCGACATCTCGCGCCAGCTCTGGGCGCATCTGGTGAGGAAGGGCGCGATCCCGGACCCCCGCGCCTTCATCCATCCCTGCCCGCACATGAGCTTCGTCTGGGGGGCCGAGAACGTCGCCTTCCTCAAGGCGCGCTACGCCGCGATGTCGGCGCACCACTGCTACCACGGCATGGAGTACAGCGAGGACCCGCAGGTCATCGCCGGCTGGGCGCCGCTGATCATCGAGGGCCGCGATCCCGGCGAGCCGATCGCCGCCACCCGGATCGTCACCGGGACGGACGTCGATTACGGCGCCCTGACGCACCTGCTGGTCAAGCAGCTCGCGGCACAGCCCGGCTTCGCCGTCCACTACAACCGCAAGGTCGTCGCCCTCGACCGGGTCGACGACGGCCGCTGGGCCGTGACCGTCGAGGACACCTACGACGGCACGCGCCAGACCGTGACGGCCAAGTTCGTGTTCATCGGCGCGGGCGGCGGCTCGCTGCCGCTGCTGCAGGCCTCGAAGATCCCGGAGGGGCGCGGCTACGGCGGCTTCCCGGTCTCGGGGATCTGGCTGCGCTGCGACGTCGACGCGGTCAGCGCACGCCACCACGCCAAGGTCTACGGCAAGGCCGCCTCCGGCTCGCCGCCGATGTCGGTCCCCCACCTCGACACCCGCATCATCGGCGGCAAGCGCTCGCTGCTGTTCGGGCCCTACGCGGGCTTCTCGTCGCGCTTCCTGAAGCACGGGTCGCTCACCGACCTGTTCACCGCGCTGACACCGCACAACATCGTGCCGCTGCTGGACGTCGCCAAGGACAACGTCGCGCTCACCGAGTACCTCGTGGGCCAGGTGCTCCAGAGCTCCGACCACCAGTTCGCGACCCTCAAGGACTTCTTCCCCAAGGCGCTGAAGCAGGACTGGACCTCGGCGGTGGCCGGCCAGCGGGTGCAGACGATCAAGCCGACCGGCAAGGCGAACCCGCTGGAGGAAGGCGACCTCGAATTCGGCACGGAGCTGGTGGCCGCGGCCGACAACTCGATCTGCGCGCTGCTCGGCGCCTCGCCCGGCGCCTCGACGGCGGCCTTCATCGCGGTCGAGGTCCTGGAGAAGTGCTTCGCCGACCGGCTCACGCCGGATGCCTGGCTGCCCCGCCTCAAGGCGGTGATCCCGACCTACGGCATCGACCTCAAGCGGGACGCCGAGGCCTGCCGCCGCACCCGGGCCGAGACGGCGCCGGTCCTGAGGATCGACAACGTCTGACAGGTTCGCGAGGCGCGGTTCCCCGCGCCCCGCCGGCGGACATCTGAGGGTGCGACGCGCCCGGCCCGCGGCGGCGGACCGGCGAGCTTCGGCCGGAGAGAGGAACGATGGACATCTCCGCCCTGATGCTCTCGCGCATCCAGTTCGCCTTCACGGTGTCGTTCCACATCATCTTCCCGGCCTTCACGGTCGGGCTGGCGGCCTGGCTCGCCTTCCTGCAGGCGCGGGCGATGATCGCGCGCGAGCCGGTCTACGACCGCCTGTTCGCCTTCTGGCTCAAGATCTTCGCCGTCGCCTTCGGGCTCGGCGTCGTCTCCGGCATCGTCATGGCGTTCCAGTTCGGCACCAACTGGAGCGAGCTCGCCCGCCGCACCGGCCCGATCCAGGGGCCGCTCCTCGGCTACGAGAGCTTCACGGCCTTCGCGCTCGAGGCCTCGTTCTTCGGGGTGCTGATGTTCGGCCGCAGGCGGGTGCCGCGCTGGTTCTACCTGTTCGCCTGCCTGATGGTCTGCCTCGGCACCAGCCTGTCGTCCTTCTGGATCCTCGTGAACAACTCGTGGATGCAGTACCCGACCGGCTTCGCCCAGCGCCCGGACGGCGTGTTCGTACCGACGGACTGGTGGGCGATCATCTTCAACGGGGTCGTCTGGGTCCGCTTCCCCCACATGGTCCTGGCCGCCTACGTCACCACCAGCTTCTGCGTGGCCGCGACGGGGGCGTGGTACATGCTGCGCGGCAGCGACCGGATCGAGGCCCGCGCCATGATCCGGATGGGGCTCGGCCTCGCCGCGATCCTGGTGCCGCTGCAGCTGTTCTTCGGCCACCTCACCGGCGACTACGTCGTCAAGCACCAGCCCTCGAAGATCGCCGCGATCGAGGGTCACTGGGAGAGCCAGGCGCCGGCCGGCGAGATCCTGTTCGCGTGGCCCGACGAGGCGCAGGAGAAGAACCACTTCGTCATCGCGCTGCCCGCCCCGATCGGCAGCCTGATCGACGACGGCACCCTCACCGGCAAGGTGATCGGCATCAAGGACATCCCCAAGGCCGACCGGCCGCCGGTGCTGATCCCGTTCTTCGCCTTCCGCATCATGGTCGGCTGCGGGCTGCTGATGCTGGCGCTGGCCTGGGGCGGGATGGCCTTCTACGCCACCGGGCGGCTAGAGCGGGCGCGCTGGCTGCAATGGGCGATCTTCCTGTCGTTCCCGCTCGGCTTCGTCGCAACCCTGACCGGCTGGTTCACCGCCGAGGTCGGGCGCCAGCCCTGGACGGTCTACGGCCAGCTGCGCACCGCCGACGCGGCGACGCCGTTCCTGGCCGCGCCGCAGGTTGCGACCTCGCTCGCCGTGTTCGGCGCGGTCTACGCGCTGATCTTCGCGGCCGGCACCGTCTACATCTACCGCATGCTCAAGGCCGGCATCCTGCCGACCCCGGCCCGTGCGGGGAGCGCCGCCAACCCCAAGCGGCCGCTCGCCGTGCCGGGCGACAGTCCCGGCACCCCCAGCAGCAATCCGGCGGAGTGAGCGGCCGTGATCGAATTCTGGGCCGCCGCCCTCGCCCTCACCCTGATGCTCTACGTGCTGCTCGACGGGTTCGACCTCGGCGTCGGCATGCTGTTCGGGATCGCCCCGGACGAGACGGCGCGCCGGCACATGATGCAGGCGATCGCCCCGGTCTGGGACGGCAACGAGACCTGGCTGGTGCTCGCCGCCACGATCCTGTTCGGCGCCTTCCCGACGGTCTACGCGCTGCTGCTCTCGGCCTTCTACCTGCCGCTCCTCCTGATGCTCGCGGCCCTGATCCTGCGCGGCGTCGCCTTCGAGTTCCGCTACAAGTCCCGGCGGCTGCGGCGGGTCTGGGACGCGGGCTTCGTCGGCGGCTCCTACTGCGCGGCCTTCGTGCAGGGCGTGACGGTCGGGGCGCTCGTGCAGGAGCTGCCGGTGCAGGGCGGGCTCTACGCCGGCGGGGCGTTCACGTGGCTCACGCCGTTCTCGCTGCTCTGCGGGCTCGGCCTGTGCCTCGGCTACGCGCTGCTCGGCGCCGCGTGGCTGTGCGGCAAGACCGAGTCCGACGTGCGCGACCTCGGCTTCCGGCTGCTGCCGCGGCTCCTGCTGGGCGTCCTGGTCTTCCTCGGCGCGGCCTTCGCGTACGCGCTGGCGATGAACCTGCGGGTGCTGCACCGCTGGGTCGAGCGGCCCGAGATGCTGGTCCTGCCGCTCGTGGGGGCCGTGGCCTGCGCCGGGCTCCTCTACGCGGCGCGGCGCCGGATCGATGCCCTGCCCTTCCCGCTGTTGGCGCTGATCTTCGCCGCCGCCTTCGCGACGCTCGCCGCCTCGTTCCTGCCCTACATGGTGCCGTTCAGCGTGACGGTGACCGAGGCGGCGGCGCCGGAGGCGAGCCTGTCCTTCATGTTCTGGGGCGCAGGCATCGTGGTCCTGCCGATCACCCTGATCTACACCCTGGTGGTCTACCGGGTGTTCAAGGGGAAGGTCGACATCGCCGAGCACTATGACTGAGCCTGCAGCCGGATTCCCGGACCCGCCCCGGCCGGCGAGGCCGCGCGATGGCCGGTGAGGTGGCCCTTTCCGACGACGCGCCGGGCCTCCTGCAGCGCCTCGCGGCGTGGTGGCCGCGCGAGGCGGCCGAGGCCGTGCGCATCGCGCTCACCGCCATCGCGGCGATCTGGCTCGCCATGTGGCTCGAGCTGGCGCTGCCGCACTGGGCCGGCTGGACGGTCATCTCGGTGACGCTCGCCACCCGCGCGGCCTCCCTGCGCAAGAGCCTGTGGCGCGCCGGCAGCACGCTGGTGGGCGTCACCGTCGCGATGGTGCTGGTGGCCAATTTCGCCCAGGCGACCCTGGCCTTCGACCTCGCGCTGGCCCTGTGGATGGGCCTGCTCACCGCGGCCTCCAGCGTCGAGAGCGGCCAGCGCGCCTACGGCTTCGCCTCGATGGGCTTCACCGTGCCGATCATCGCGCTGGCCGACGTGCAGAACCCGGAGGCCGTGTTCCAGATCGGCGTCGACCGCTGCTCGACGATCCTGCTCGGGATCGGCTGCGCCTACGCGTCGAACGTGTTCGTGGCGCCGGGCGTCCCCGCCGTCAGCCGCGCCCTGGCGGGGCGGCTCGAGGCGGCCGCGGAGGCCTGCGACGCCTGGATGGCCGCCCTGCGGCGGGGCGAGCGGCCCGGCCCGATGCCGATCGCCGCGGTCATGACCCTGGGCGAGGAGGTCACCGACACGTTCACCGAGCAGCCCTCCCTGCGCTCCGGCGGCCGCGGCATCCGCAACGCCGCCCCCCGGCTGCGGCGGGTGCTCGCCGCGGGCCTGCTGCGGGCGCTGCTGCCGGACCGGCCGGGATCGCGCTCGACCGACCTGATCGGGGCCGGCGGGGCGATCGCCGTCCGGCAGGTCGGGCGCGTCCGGGTCTCGGCGCGGCTCCTGCGGGCCGGCGGGCGCGTGGGCCGGCGGCGCGTCCCGTTCCGCCCGCACCTGCTCCTGTGGAACGACCTGGACTGGGACGGCTGGCACGCCTTCGACAACGCCCTGCGCACCGCCGCCGCCGTCCTGCTCGTCAACGGCTTCTGGTACGTCACCGGCTGGTCGCACGGGGCCGGCGCCGCGACCTGGGCGAGCCTCGTCTGCGTCCTGCTCGCCGCCCATGCCGACCCGCGTGCGGAATCCCGCGCCTTCCTGGTTGGCGCGCTGCTCGCCGGCGTGGTCGGGCTCACAGTCCGCTACACCCTGCTGACGACCACCGGGAGCTTCGCGCTGCTGGCCGCGGTGCTGCTGCCGGTGGCGATGCTGGCGGTGGTCGGCCGCGCCGACAAGCGCGCGATCTACGGGATCGGCTTCGGGTTCTTCGTCTTCGGCGTGCTCGATCCCAAGAACCCGATGACCTACGACCTCGCCGACTCGCTCAACACCGTGCTGGCCGAGCTGCTCGGCATGGCGGTGGCGGCGATCGCGTTCGCCGCCCTGCCGCCGCCGGTGAGCGCCGCGACCCTGCGCCTGCGGGCCCGACGCCGGCTGGTCCGGTCGGTGCGCGGCGCGGCCCTCGACCCGGCGCTCCTGCTGCCGCCGCTCGACCGCTACCTCGCCCGGGGCTTCGGCCGACTCGCCCTCATCGGCGCGGACGACGCGGCGGCCCGGAGCGGCGAGCGCCTGCTCGTCATCGGGCTCCTGCTGCTCGCCCTGCGGGAGACGGACGACCGGGAGGGCCGCCGCGTCGGCCGGGCGGTCTGGGCGCGGCTCGCCGCGTCCCGTCCGGCGGGGCCGGAGACGGTGCCGGATCCCTTGCGCGCGCTCGCCGACCGGGCGACCCTGCCCCTCCAGGCGGAGCGCATCGGGGCGCTGGCCGCCCTCGTGTCGGATCTCGACCGCGCGGGCTGGCCGAACCTCGATCCGGGAGGGCGGGCGTGATCGGCGTGGTCGGATTGCGGGCGGTCGACGTGCTGGGGCTCTTCGTCGAGCCCGCGGTGATCTGCCTGCTCGCCGCCCTGGTGATCACCTGGGCCCTGCGCTGGATCTTGGACTGGATCGGCATCAACCACCTTGTCTGGAACCGCGCCCTGTTCGACTTCAGCCTCCTGACCGCCGTGACGGCGCTGCTGATCCTGTCCCTGCGCGTCCAGGGCCCGTGAGATGGCCCTGAAACCGCGACCGTCGCTGCGCGACTGGCAGCCGCCGCCCGCCTACAACGTCGCCGCCACCCTGCTGGCGCTGGCGGCGGCCGTGGGCCTCGCCTACCTCGCCTTCCTCTACTACGCCTACACGCCCTGGACCCGGGACGGGCGCGTGCGCGTCTACACCGTGCAGGTGGCGCCCGAGGTCTCCGGCACGGTGGTGGCGGTCCGGGTCCGCGACAACCAGTTCGTCCGCAAGGGCGACGTGCTGTTCACGATCGATCCCGGCACGTTCAGGAACGCCGTGACCCAGGCCGAGGGCGCCCTCGCCAGTGCCCGGGCGCGGGCCGGGTACCTCGCGGGGATCGCGCAGCGCACCGCCGACCTCGACGACCTCGCCACCACGCCGCAGCAGAAGCAGACGACCAGCGGCCAGGCGCAGGCCGCCCAGGCCGACGTGGTCCAGGCGGAGGGTGCGCTCGCGCAGGCGCGGCTCAACCTGGAGCGCACGACCCTGCGGGCGACCGTGAACGGCTGGGTCACCAACCTGCTGCTGCAGGAGGGCGGGTTCGCCGCCACGGGACAGCCGGCGCTGACGCTGGTCAACGGCGACAGCTTCTGGATCGAGGGCTATTTCGAGGAGACGCAGCTCCCGCGCATCGGCGCGGGCGACGCCGCGCGCGTGTCGCTGATGGCGTGGCCGGACCGTCCGATCCGGGGGCGCGTCACCGGCCTCGGCCGCGGGATCAGCGTCGCCGACGCCGCCCCGGGCGTCCAGGGGCTGCCGACGGTCAACCCGATCTTCACCTGGGTCCGGCTGGCGCAGCGGGTGCCGATCCGGATCGACCTCGACGACGTGCCCTGCCCGATCGTGCTGGCGGCCGGGATGACGGCGAACGTCGCGATCCTGGCCGAGACAGCCGGGTCGCCGGACGCACTGCCGCCCGGCCGGCGCACGGGCGCGGCCGCCGGCCAGCGCTGCGACGGGGCGCCGGTCGTCGAGTCGCGGCGCTGACGACGCGCGCCGGCCGGGAAAACCGGGCGGCGCGGCGCGTTGATCCGGCAGGCGCGCCGCCGCGCGGCGGCCGCGATCGCGACGAGGACCCGATGGACTACAGGCAGTTCGGACGCTCCGGCCTCACCGTGCCGGTGCTCAGCTTCGGCACCGGCACCTTCGGCGGCACGAACGAATTCTTCCAGCGCTGGGGGCAGACGGACGTCGCCGAGGCGACCCGCATGGTCGATCTCTGCCTCGACTCCGGCGTCAACTTCTTCGACACGGCCGACATCTACTCGGGCGGCGCCTCGGAGGAGATCCTGGGCCAGGCCCTGAAGGGCAAGCGCGACCGGGCGCTGATCTCCACCAAGGCGACCTTCCGGTTCAACGACGAGCTGAACCAGGTCGGCTCCTCGCGCTACCACCTGGTCCGCGCCTGCGAGGCCAGTCTGAAGCGGCTCGGCACCGACCATATCGACGTCTACTTCATGCACGGCTTCGACGCCCTCACCCCCGTGGACGAGACGCTGCGGGCGCTCGACGACCTCACCCGCGCGGGCAAGATCGGCTATATCGGCGCCTCCAACTTCTCGGGCTGGCAGCTGATGAAGGCGCTCGCGACCTCCGAGCGCCACGGGCTCGCCCGCTACGTCGCCTACCAGGGCTACTACGCGCTGATCGGCCGCCACTACGAGTGGGAGCTGATGCCGCTCGGCCTCGACCAGGGCGTCGGCCTGATGGTCTGGAGCCCGCTGGGCTGGGGCCGTCTCACCGGCAAGATCCGCCGCGGACAGGCCAACCAGAGCGGCCGCATCGCCGCCGGCGGCGCCGAGGGCGGGCCGCCGGTCTCCGACGACTACCTGTTCGGCGTGGTCGACGCCCTCGACGCCGTGGCGGCCGAGACCGGCAAGACGGTGGCGCAGGTGGCGCTCAACTGGCTGCTGACCCGGCCGACCGTCTGCAACATCGTGGTCGGCGCCCGCAACGAGGAGCAGTTGAAGCAGAACCTCGGCGCCCTCGGCTGGACCCTGACGGCCGAGCAGGTCGCCCGGCTCGACGCGGCGAGCCAGGAGACCCCGATCTACCCGTACTGGCACCAGCGCGGCTTCGACGAGCGCAACCCCAAGCCGACGCGCTGGTAGGCCGTCGCCCCGGCCGGGACGATCGAGCGATTTTTCAGAAACGATGCGTTTCGATCGTTTCTGTTCCAACCCGGACGCTCCCGGTCCAGGATGCCTGCGGATGGGGGGCCGATCCCCGCGCGGAGGAGCAAGGCGATGAGCTGGCACAGTGCCGATGACCCGATCCCGGGCGACCATTTCAGCTGCGACGCGATCCAGACCCTGATCGTGCCCCGCTCGCGCGATCTCGGCTCCTTCGCGGTGCGCCGGGCGCTGCCCTCCACCGAGTGCCGGATGGTCGGCCCCTTCATCTTCTTCGACCAGATGGGCCCCTCGGAATTCCTCCTCGGGCAGGGCATGGACGTGCGGCCGCACCCGCATATCGGCCTCTCCACCGTCACCTACCTGTTCGACGGCGAGATCATGCACCGCGACAGCCTCGGCACGGAGCTGCCGATCCGGCCGGGCGAGCTGAACTGGATGACCGCCGGCCGCGGCATCACGCACTCGGAACGCACCGCCCCGACGCTGCGTCAGACCGGCTCCCGCCTGTTCGGCATCCAGAGCTGGGTCGCGCTGACGGACCGGGACGAGGAGAACGCCCCCGCCTTCGAGCACTACGACGCCGCCGCGCTACCTGTCCTCACCGGCGAGGGCAAGACCGTCCGGCTGATCGCCGGCGAGGCCTTCGGCGCGCGCTCGCCGGTCCGGACCTCGAGCCCGATGGTCTACGCCGACGTGGCCCTCGAGGCCGGCGCCGTCCTGCCCCTCGATCCGACCTACGACGAGCGGGCGATCTACACGGTCGCGGGCGCCATCGAGATCGCCGGCGACGGCTTCGGCCCCGGCCAGCTGCTGGTGTTCCGCCCCGGCGACCGCATCAGCGTGCGCGCCACGGAATCGGCCCGGTTCATGGTGCTGGGCGGCGAGCCAATGGACGGCCCGCGCCACCTGTGGTGGAATTTCGTCTCGTCCCGGCCCGAGCGGATCGCGCAGGCCAAGGAGGATTGGCGCCAGGGCCGGTTCGACACCGTGCCGAACGACGCCGAGTTCATCCCGCTGCCGGAGGACCCGCAGCCCGTCCGCTACCCGTGAGACGGCCCGCGATCCGGCGGTCCCGCGCGACGTCGCGCGGGTATCGCCGCGGCAGCGCAACCCTAGCGCGAACATTAAGGAGTTGTTAACCATTTTCCGTCGGTGTGAGGCGGACGCCGATGCCTCACCGAAGGCTTGCGCTGCACCCTGTCGGCAGGACGCGTGATGGAACAGACGAAGCACCCCAAGGCCGAGGCGCTGGACCAGATCGATGCCGTCGCGCGCGACGCCCGCGAGCCGACGACCCGGATCCGCACCGGCAACCTCGTCCTGCTCGCCGCGGACGAGCGCGTCTCGGCGCAGGGGCGCAACCAGAACCCGTCGCCGGTCGAGCGGTGGCCCGACCTGCTGGAGCGGGTGCAGGGCGCGGCGCGCTACATCCGGAACGTCGAGGACCGGGCACAGGAGCAGGAGACGCACGTCCAGGACCTGCTGCGGCAGGTGCGCGCCGACATGGACGCGGCCCGCGCCCAGGTGCTGGCGGCCGAGCGGGAGACCCACGAGGTCCACGCGCAGGCGATCAAGCTGATCCAGGCCGCCGAGGACCGGGCCGCGGCCGCCGAGGAGCGGGCCGCGGCAGCGGAGCAGATGCTCCAGCGCATCGCCGAGACGATCGACGCGGAATTCGTGATGCAGCCGGGCGGACAGGTGACCGGCCAGGCGGGCAGCGCTCGGGCTTCCGCGACGCGGGCGGCTTCGTGACCGGCGCGGGCCCTGCGGAACCGCCACGGCGATGAACGCGACGTTCTGGGCCCAGCTCGACGCCCGCATCGCGCGCGAGCGCGGAGAACCGACGGAGCCGGCTCCGGGGATCGCCGACGGCCCCCTCGTGGCCGACGCACCGAGCCCGGCGGCGCGTTCCGAAGCGTCCCCCGAACCCGATCCGGAGACGCCGTCGCGGCCGGTGGCGGACTGGAGCCAGATCCTCGACACCCTGTCGGCCGCGACCGTTGCGAAGCAGGCGCAGGATCAGCGCCTGCACCAGCAATCGACCGCCTGCGAGACGCTGGCCGCGGATCTGGAGGCCGCCCAGCAGGAGATCCGGACCCTGCGGGCGCTCCTGGAGGAAGCGCGGGCGCAGGCGGCGCGGCAGGTCCTCGAACGCGAGGCGGAAGCCGACCGGCGCGTCCGGGAGGCCCAGGCGCGGGCCGAGGCCGCGACCCTGCGGGCGGCGGCGGCCGAGGACTGGCTCAAACGGATCGAGCAGGCGAGCCGGGATCTGCTGCCCGACGGACGGCACGCGGCCGCCTGAGGCCCGGAGCGCCAGCCACGAATCAGCCGCGGCCTGCCGAGGCGGGTCGGCTCAGGCGGCGCGCTCGCCCGGCACGCCGAGGCCGATGGAGCGCGCCAGCGCGGACCGGCGCTCGGCATATTCCTGCGCGACCATCGGATAATCGGCCGGCAGACCGTAGCGCTCGCGGTAGCTCTGCGGGTGCAGGCCGTGGGCCGTGAGATGGCGCTTGAGCGTCTTGTACCGGCGCCCGTCGATGAAGCTCACGATGCCGTCGGGCCGGATCGAGCTGCGGATCTGCGCGGCGGTAGGCCGGTCGCGCAGCGCGTCCGTGTCCCCCGCCGCCTCGATCGACGCCGCCCCGTTGGCGGCCAGCGCGGTGATCGCGTCGTGACACTGCGCGATGAGGGTCGGAAGGTCGGCGGTCGGAACCCGATTGTTCGATACATAGGCAGCGACGAGCCCTGCCGTCAGCACGATATTGGATTGGGGGCTGACGAGGGACGAATCGGACACGTTATGGGCTCCTGACAAGGTCGAGAACCCTCTTAGGTTGGTCGGCGCCGTTGCGCTTGCCTGAAAGCGTGCTACCGTTTTCCCGAGCGCGCGCGGCGAAGCATGAATACAAGAATTTTCTATGAGGACTTTGTTCTCTACGGCGGATTTCAAGCCGAAAGACAGTTTCCGCCTCTGGCGTGAGACGATCTTCGAGCGGATCGTGCCGGTCGAACTTACGCCTGCCGTGGCGCACGCTTTCACCGGCACGCTGGAGGCCGCGGAGGTCGGGCCGCTGCTGATCACGCGCGTGACGCAGAGCGCCGTCACCACCGTCGCGACCCCGGACACGATCCGCCGGCACGGCAAGTACGAGACCCTGAACGTCGCCATCACGCTCAAGGGCCGCGTGTTCAGCGCGCAGGACGACCGCACCGCGATCCAGAATCCCGGCGACATCGTCGTGATGGACCGTCGGCCGGCGACGATGGCCTCCGACGTCGACACGCAGACGCTGTTCGTCGAGCTGCCGCGCGCGGCCCTGGAGCGCGCCCTCGGCTCGACGCGCCGGTTCACGTGCCTCACGATCGGCGCGGATCAAGTCGGCACGTCGATGGTCACGACCTTTTTCCAGGAACTGGTCCGCAACGCGGAGCGCCTGACGCCGGACATGTCGAACCGCATGGCGTCGGTCGGCGTCGATCTCATCGTCGCGAGCATCGCGGAACGCCTCGCGCACGAGACCCCCAAGAACATCCAGGGCGTCCTGATCTTCCAGCGCGCGCTGGCCCACATCGAGGCCCATCTCGGCGACCTGAACCTCGACCCCGCCCGGCTCGCGGCGGCCGTCGGCGTGTCGCTGCGCCACCTCCAGGCCCTGTTCCGCGAGCAGGACCGCAACATCGCCGACTGGATCTGGCGGCGGCGGCTGGAGACCGCCGCGCAGCGTCTCGCCGATCCCGGCTTCGCCCATCTGGCCGTCGGAGAGCTGGCCTACAGCTGCGGCTTCTGCACCCAGAGCCATTTCAGCCGCCGCTTCAAGGACAGCTACGGGATCTCGCCGAGCGAGTACCGGTGGCGCAACCGCGGCGCGGACCAGCTCGCCGGCTGACGTCCGGCTACTGCAGGACGGCGCCCGCGGTGTTCGCGCGGATCCATCCCGGAGCGAGGATGTCGCCGCCCTCGGTGATGATCCAGGGATTGGCATCCTCGGCGTCGATCGCCGCGACCGCGGCGGCGAGGGCGGCCCGCAGCGTCGGGAAACTGTGCGACACGGCCACCCGGGCCGGCGCGTAGCCCGGCCAGAGGGTCAGTTCGGCGGGTCGGTCGAGATCGGTCGGCAGCATTGGTCGTGCGGGGCTGGAGGGGCACGCCGCCTGGGCCGCGGGCGTGCGGGGAAGCGGACGGAGAGCTGGCGCGCTCAGGCGGCCTTCGGCTTCGGCCGGGGCACGCGCACCTCGACCATCTGGCCGGTCATCGGGTTGAGGATCAGCATGTCAGCACGTCTCCGGTGGACCTGCCCGTAGAACGCCCGCCGATCGCGCCCGGATCGGGGCGGTCGGCGCAATTGTGCGGTTTGGGTAAACCGATCGTTCACCGTGAAGGCGCGCCGTTCATCCGCGCCGTCTCCGCCTCAGATTACAACCGGGCGTCGTGTGGTCGGAGGCCGGCACACCTACCGTTTTAGGCGTAGGATCCGACGCGCGTCGTCGCGATGGCCGAGCCGCGGGCATACAAAAGCCCGCCACGGCAGGACCGGGCGGGCGGAGTGGCGGCATAGGGTCGGGAGGTTCGCCGTGGCGGCGACCTGCCATCCCGCCCATGACGGCCACATGACAGCGGTATGCCAGCGCGATGGAAGCGGCATGCCAGCCCCACGAATATCGCGCGACAGGCGGCCGATCCGGTCAGACCCGCTCCGGCTCCGCCAGCAGGATGGCGGCGCGGATGGCGGCCCGGCGCAGCCCGGCATCGGCCCAGGGCTGATCGATCAGCGTCCGGGCGAAGGGATGCGAGGCCACCGCGGCCGCGGGATCGATGCGGAAGCCGTCCCCGAACGCCACCGAACCGGGCGTGGGATCGGCCAGATAGGCGTCGACGACGGCCGAGACGTCGTCATCGACGATATCCAGGGTCGTGAACAGGTCGAGAGTCATGGGGCGCTTCGCCATGGCGGCGCTATAGCCGCGCCACCGCGACAGGATCACGACTCCCGCGCCGTCTCCGCGCCGCGATCAGAACGCGGCCGGAACGAGCATCGCGGCGGGGACCGGGCCGCGCACGTAGTCCGCGTGCCGCAGGCGCTCGGGCAAGTGGACCGCCGGGTGCTCCACGCTGCCGTAGGGGATCTGGTCGAGCAGGTGGCTGATACAGTTCAGGCGGGCCCGTCGCTTGTCGACCGCCTCGACCACCCACCAGGGCGCCTCGGGGATATGGGTCCGCGCCAGCATGTCCTCCTTGGCCCGGGTGTAGTCCTCCCAGCGGCGCCGCGACTCGACGTCCATGGGCGACAGCTTCCACTGCTTGAGCGGATCGCGGATCCGCATCCGGAAGCGGAATTCCTGCTCGGCATCGGTGATCGAGAACCAGTATTTTACCAGGACGATGCCGGAGCGCACCAGCATGCGCTCGAATTCGGGGACCGACCGGAAGAACTCCTCGACCTCCGCCTCGGTGCAGAAGCCCATGACCCGCTCGACGCCGGCGCGGTTGTACCAGGAGCGGTCGAACAGCACGATCTCGCCGCCGGCGGGCAGATGGGAGACGTAGCGCTGGAAATACCATTGCGTCCGCTCGCGCTCGCTCGGGGCGGGCAAGGCGGCGACGCGGCAGACGCGGGGATTGAGGCGCTGGGTGATCCGCTTGATCACGCCGCCCTTGCCGGCCGAGTCGCGGCCCTCGAACAGCACGACCACGCGCAGTTTCCGGTCCTGCACCCAGTCCTGGAGCCGGACCAGCTCGTGCTGCAGCCGGAGCAGCGCGCGGAAATAGACCTTGCGGTCGAGATGATCGGGCGGCGCGCCGCCGAGCTCGGCCGCGAGCCGGTCGAGGCGATCCTCCTCGAGCCCGAGTTCCAGCTCCTCGTCGTAGCTGTCGGCGAGGTCACGCCGGATCGCCTCCAGGGTGGCATCCGCGTTGGCATTCAAGGTGGCATCCGGGGCAGAGCTGTCGTCGGGCCGCATCGCCGGTTCTCCTGCGCGTCGCGGGGCCGACCTAGAGCAGCGTTCCGTGACACGCCTGAGAAAGCGCCGCGCCCGCGGCGGCCGATCCCATGTCGCGCCCGTGATCGTTCCGTCATACGGTTCCGCCACCGATCGGGGCGACCGGAGATGCGTCATGGCTGGAGAAGCGAAGAGGGCCGGGCCGAAGCGCCGGCGGGACGACCCCGATCCGGCGCGCGCCGAGGGCGAGAAGGTCGGCGCGCGCATCGATGCCGCCTTCGAGAAGCTCGCCGGGAAGCTGCGCGCCCGCGCCGACAGGGCCCGCGCCAAGCTCGACGCGGCGACGAAGGCCGAGAAGCGGGCGGTGCTGCTGCGCCGCTACGAACTCTACGCGGACGCGGCGGCCTATCTCGAGGAGCGGCTCGTCGATCGCGGGGGGCGATCCGCGTGATCTCCATCGACCCGGCCGGGCGCGGCGCCGCCCGACGCAGCTGACGGCGAGGATCCCATGTTCGACGCGACCAAGATGCTCGCCGACGCCCTCGGCGAGCACCTGGCCCTGACCTACCAGCGGACCTTCGGCAGCCGGGAGCCGCGCTACGCCGAGATCATCGAGGCCGCGGCGCGCCTGACGATCGAGCGGATCGTCGGGAGCGACGCCCTCTACCATGACGGCGACCACACGGCCCTCGTCACCCTGGTCGCCCAGGACATCCTCCGCGGCCGCTTCCTGCAGCAGGGCATCACGCCCGAGGACTGGCTGCACATGATCCTGGCCGCCCTCTACCACGACATCGGCTACGTGCGCGGCGTCTGCGCCGGAGACCGGCTGCAGGCCTTCGTCATCGACGCGCAGGGCACGACCGTCAGCCTGCCCCGGGGCGCCTCTGACGCGGCGCTGGCACCCTACCACGTGGAGCGCTCGAAGCTGGCCGTGCAGGAGCGCTTCGGCACGCACGATCTCGTCGACGCGTCCCGGGTCATCCGGGCGATTGAGCTGACCCGCTTCCCGGTCCCCGAGGACGATTCCCATCGCGAGACCGGGACCGAGGCCGGCCTGCTGCGGGCGGCCGACCTGATCGGTCAGCTCGGCGACCCGCTCTACCCGCGCAAATTGAACGCCCTGTTCCACGAATTCGCCGAGATCGGCGTCAACGCGGAACTCGGCTACGACAGCCCGGCCGACCTCGCGGAGCGCTACCCGTCGTTCTTCTGGGGCAAGATCGAGCCCGTGATCGGGGACGCGATCCGGTTCCTCGACCTCACGGTCGAGGGGCGGGGCTGGGTCGCGAACCTCTACGCCCACGTCTTCGCCATCGAGCACGACCGCCGGCGCATGGGCCCGCATCCCGGGCCGGGCCCTCTCTGAGGCGGCGCGGCGGCCTCAGGCGGCCGCGACGAGTCGGGTCACGGCCCGGACCAGCTCCGCCGCCACGAAGGGCTTCTCCAGGATGGGCCGGCTCGCCTCGGCCGGGGCGCCGGTGACCCGCACGTCGCCGGTGGCGAACAGGTACGGCACGCCGAGGACGCCGAGACGCTCGGCGACCGGATAGACGCTGTTCCCGTCGCCCAGATTCACGTCGAGCACCGCGGCGTCGGGCGTCTGCTCGGCGATCAGGTCCAGGGCGAGATCCGCGCGTGGGACCGGGCCGATCACCTCGGCCCCGGCGCTGTGCAACCAGCGCTTGACCTCGCTGGCGATGAGATACTCGTCCTCGACGACGAGGACGCGGCACCCGGACAGGGGCGGAACAGCCTCGGGCACGATCCCCTCCCATCGGCGCGCGACGATCCGAGAATAACCGCGCGACACGACCGGAGGTTCGCGCCGTTCGCATGATCCGCCACGCACCCCGACGGCGCGGGACCGCGCCGGCCCGCGCGGCGGGTCGATCAGCCCCCTGGCCGAGCCGGGGCGTCGGGCGGGGCGTCGGGCGGGGCGTCGGGCGGGAAGAAGCGGTTGGCCGGCCGCGCGAGGCCGAGATGGTCGCGCAGCGTCGTCCCGGCGTAGTCCCGGCGGAACAGCCCGCGCCGCTGCAGCTCCGGCACCAGCCGGTCGACCACGTCGTCGAGACCCTCGGGCACGAACGGGAACATCACGTTGAAGCCGTCGCAGGCGCGGGTCTCCAGCCACTCCTCCATCCGGTCGGCCACCTGCGCGGGCGTGCCGACCATCTGCAGGCCGCCGTAGCCGCCGACCTTGCGGGCGAGTTCCCGCACGGTCGCGCCGGTGCGGCGGGCGTAGTCGACGATCTGGGCCTGCCCGCTCTTGCTGGCGTTGCTCTCGGGGAGCTCCGGGAGCGGCGCGTCGAGGGCGAAGCCGGTCGCGTCGACGCCGAGGCGGACCGAGAGGTTGGCGAGGCCGCTGTCGGGATGGACGAGGTCGTCGAGGCGCGCCTTCTTGGCCTGCGCCTCGTCCTCCGTCTCGCCCAGGACGATGAAGCAGCCGGGCAGGATCTTGAGCTGGTCCGGGTCGCGCCCCGCCGCCGGCATCCGGCCCTTCACGTCGGCGTAGAAGGCCCGGGCCGCCTCCACGGTCGAGGCCGCGCCGAACACCATCTCGGCGGTCTCGGCGGCGATCTGCTTGCCGGCCTCGGAGGCGCCGGCCTGGACGATCACCGGCCAGCCCTGCACCGGCCGGGCGACGTTGAGCGGGCCCTTCACCTTCAGGAAGTCGCCGCGGTGGTCGAGGACGCGCATCTTCGCCGGGTCGAAGAACAGGCCGCTCGCCGGATCCATCGTGAAGGCGTCGTCCGCGAAGGAATCCCACAGGCCGGTCACCACGTCGAAGAACTCGCGCGCCCGGGCGTAGCGGGTGGCGTGCTCCAGATGCGCGTCGCGGCCGAAGTTCAGGGCCTCGTCCGGGTTGCCGGAGGTGACGAGGTTCCAGCCGGCCCGCCCCTTCGAGATGTGGTCGAGCGAGGCGAACTTGCGGGCGACGTGGTAGGGCTCGTTGTAGGTGGTCGACGCGGTGGCGATCAGGCCGATCCGATCGGTGAGCACGGCGAGCGCCGGCAGCAGGGTCAGCGGGTCGAACGACGTCACGGTGGCCGAGCGGCGGAGCGCCGCCACCGGCATGTTCATCACCGCGAGGTGGTCGGCCATGAAGAACGCGTCGAACTTCGCGGCCTCCAGCCGCCGGGCGAAGTGCGCCAGGTGCTCGAAGTTGAAGTTCGCGTCCGGATAGCTGCCTGGATAGCGCCACCACGCGGTGTGGATGCCGACCGGGCGCATGAAGGCGCCGAGATGCAGCTGGCGGTCCCGGCTCATCGCTGCCGTCTCCGGTCTCTCACGGATGCTTGTGGATCGGGTCGACCCAGTACACCGTCTCGGGCGCCTCGGCGGCCTCGACGTCGGGCAGGTTGACCACCACCGCCTCGTTGTCGGAGCGCACCAGCACGCAGTGCAGCGGCTCGTCGGTCGAGGCGTTGATCTCCTGGTGCGGCACGAAGGGCGGCACGAAGATGAAGTCGCCCGGCCCGGCCTCGGCGACGTATTCGAGCCTGTCGCCCCAGCGCATCCGGGCGCGGCCCGAGACCACGTAGATCACGCTCTCCAGTTCGCCGTGGTGGTGCACGCCGGTCTTGGCGTCGGGCTGGATCGCCACCGTGCCGGCCCAGATCTTCTGGGCGCCGACCCGGGCGGCGTTGATCGCGGCCTGCCGGTACATGCCGGGCGTCTGCGCGGTGTTGGCGTCGAGCCGGTCGCCGGGGATCACCCGAACGCCGTCGTGCTTCCAGCGCTCGGACGCGCCGTGGTCGTGGGCGTGATCGTGGGCGTGATCGTGGGCGTGGCCATGATCGTGGCTGTGGCCGTGGTCGTCGCCGTGGTCGTGCATGTCGGGTCCTCCCGCGCCATCATTGCACGGCGGCGGCGGTTTGCGAGACGCTCGTGTCGAGGATCGCCTCGGCCCGCGGCGCGCGGGCCTTCGGGATCAGCCCGGCGCGGACGTAGAGATCGATGTTGCGCTGCTCGTCGGCGATCACGGACGCGTCGATCGGGACGGCCCGGTAGGCGGCGCGGCCGAACCAGCGCAGCGGCACCGCCTCCGGCAGGCCGATGAGCTTCGACCAGACGGACGCGTAGGGCGCCGGATCCTTCAGGGCCCATTCCCGGGCGCGGGCGAGGCGCGCGCCGAAATCGGCGAGCAGCGCCCGCTTGGTCCGGATCGCGTCGTCGCTCGCCACCGCGAAGGTCAGGCCCGGGGTGATGCCGTTGCCGTCGCGGATCACCCGGACGAGGCCGGCGAGCTCCGCCGTGGAGGTGTAGGGCTCCCAGGTCGCCCAGGCGTCGACCGCCCCGGAAGCCAGCGCGATCTTGGCGTCGGCCGGCGGCAGGAAGCTGAAGGTCACGCTGTCGGCGGGCAGGCCCGCCTCCTCCAGCGCCGCCAGGACCACCTGATGGCCGATCGAGCCGCGGTTCGTGGCGACGCGCTTGCCCTTCAGGTCGGCCACGGTGCGGAGGGGCGATTCCTTGAGCGCCAGGATCGCCAGCCCGTCCTGCCGGTTGCGGAAGGCCAGGAACGCCTTCACCGGCACCCCGGCGGCCGCCGCGAAGGTGAAGGGCGCGTCGCCGACGCCGCCCGCGTCGATCGCGCCGGCGTTCAGCGCCTCGAGCAGGGGCGCGGCCGCCGGGAACTCACTCCAGTCGAGCCGGTAGGGCAACCTGTCGAGCACGCCGGCCGCCTCCATCAGGGCGCGGGCGTTGCCGCGCTGGTCGCCGACCCGCAGCACCTCCTGCGCGTGCGCCGGCCGGACCGCCAGGAGCGCCAGCAGGGCGAGGATGACGGCGCGCATCAGGCGGCCTCGGCGGCGCCGCGGCGCCCGAGGGCGGCCCGGACGGCGGGCAGCAGCGCCCGGCCGTACTGGAGCGCGTCCTCCAGCGGGTCGAAGCCGCGGATCAGGAAGGTCCGCACGCCCAGGTCGTGATAGTCGAGCAGGGCGTCGGCGACCTGCTCGGGGGTGCCGACCAGGGCGGTCGAGTTGCCCGCCGCTCCGGTCTCGGCCGCGATGGCGGTGAACAGGCGCTTGTCGTGGCGCGGCCCCGCGGCGGCGGCCGCGAGGAGTCGTCTCGAGCCCTCGTTCTGCGGCGTCGCCGCCGGGCCGAGGCCCTTGGCGGCCCGGACGGCCCGGGTCCGGGCCAGAATGTCCTCGGCGCGCTCCCAGGCCCGCGCCTCGGTCTCGGCGAGGATCGGCCGGACCGACAGGCTGAAGCGCGGCGCCCGCCCGTGGGCCGCGGCCGCCGCCCGCACCCGGCCGATCAACTCGGCGACCTGCGCGTGGGTCTCGCCCCAGAGGGCGTAGGTGTCGGCGTGGCGGCCGGCCACCGCCAGCGCCGCCGGCGAGGCGCCGCCGAAATAGACCGGGATCGCGTTGACCGGCTTCACCTCGGAGAAGCCGCGCTCCACCCGGTAGTGATCGCCCGCGTAGTCGAACGGCTCCGCGGCGGTCCAGCTCTGCCGGACGATGTCGAGGAACTCCCGGGTGCGGGCGTAGCGCGCGTCCTTGGTGAGGTGGTCGCCGTCCTGGGCGAGTTCCCGGTCGTCGCCGCCGCTGATCACGTGGATCGCGACCCGGCCGCCGGTGAGCTGGTCGAGGGTCGCGAATTGCCGCGCCGCCACGGTGGGCGCCGTGAATCCGGTGCGGTGGGCGATCATCAGCCCCAGCCGCTCGGTCACGGCGGCGACCTGCCCGGCGAGCAGGAGGGCGTCCGGCGTGGTCGCGTGGAAGGCCACCAGCACCCGGTCGAACCCGCCCCATTCGTGCGCCTGCGCCAGGAGCTTCAGATAGTCGCGGTCGATGGACGGCCCCGCCGCCGGGTGGATCTCGGAGGTGTGGCGGGGGGCGACGAAGCCGATGAACTCGACGGCATCGGGGGGAAGCAGGCTCATGGTGCGATCTCCGGGTCGAGGGCGGGTTCAGGCGCCGAGGGCGGCCCTGCCGGCGGCGGCGCGGACGGCGTCCCCTTGCGGCCAGTGGATGCGCGCGCACAGGACGTCGCGCAGGTGCCGCTCCAGCGGGTTCGCCCGGGACAGGCCGGCGTTGCCGGACAGCTCCGCGGCGCGCTGGACCGCCGCGACGGCGTTCTCCGTGGCGGTGAGCTTCACGAAGCCGGACTCGCGCGGCGGAGGAGGATGTCCCGCATCGACCTCGGCGGCGAGCCCGGCGACGAGGCGCGCGTTGACGGCGAGCAGCCGCTCGTTCTCGCCGACCGCCTCGTGGAAGCGCGGCAGGCTCGCCAGCGGCGCCCCGAGGCTACCGGGCCGGCGCGCCCGCAGGAAGCCGGTGAACCAGTCCTGCGCCGCCCGGGCCACGCCGTCGTAGAGGGCGGCGAGCAGGGTGCAGCTCCAGGCCTGCTGCCAGGGATCTGGCCCCGACCAGCCGCCCGGCGGCCGCAGGTCGACGGCGTGGTCCCCGGGGATCGGCACGTCCGTGAAGTGGACGTCGTGGCTGCCGGAGGCGCGCAGGCCGAGATGGTCCCAGGTCTCCGCGATGCGGATGCCCGGCGCGTCGAACGGCACCAGGACGGTGCCGGTGCGCGGCTCCGCCTCGTCGGTGCGGACGAAGACGAGGCCGTAGGCGAGCCCCGGCGCCCCGGTCGCGTAGATCTTGTGCCCGGAGATCCGCCAGCCCGCGCCGTCGCGGCGGGCCACCGTGGCCGGCAGGCCGCCCCGCGAGGGCGTCCCGAGTTCGGGCTCGACCCGCAGGGCGTTGATCAGCGCCCCCCGCGCCACCGCCGCCGCGCCGACCGCGTCGGCGAGCGCGCGCGGCCACGGGGTGTCGGGCCGGTGGATCAGCCCGTGCTGGAGGTACTGCATCGCCACGACCAGGGCGGTCGCCGGGTCGGCGGCGCCGAGCGCGCGCACCAGTGCGGCGGCCCGCGCGAGACCCGAACCGCCGCCGCCGAGACGCCGCGGCACGGTGAGGGCCAGGAGCCCGGCCTCCCGGAGCGCCGCGAGGGAGTCGTGCGGGAAGGTCCCCGCGCGGTCGTGGTCGGCCGCGCGGGCGGCGAGCCGTCCGGCGAGGCTGCTGACGATGTCGGGGGGCGGGACGGCGACGGTCATGGGGTGTTCGGCGACGTGATCGGCGGGCGGCCGCGCGGCGCCATCCCGGGAGCCGCGATGGTCCGCCCGGACCCGGGTCGCGTCAACGGAATGCCGTTCCGAATATTCATGGATCGGCAGGAGGATTTTGCCGCGTCGTCGGACGGCGAAGGAGAACGTGTTTCCGCCCGCCGGGGGCAAGAATCGATCGTTCTCCCGGTCGCCATTCGGGGTCCCGTCATCGAGAGACAGACGAACGACGCCCCTCGCCGATGAGCCGGGGCGCCTGAGCGCCGTGCGACGGCGCCGATCCGTGAATGATCTTACCCGATCGCGCGAAAATAGAGGAAACGCTTTCGTTGACTCGGTCCTGCAGCGATCGAATACTCGGCACCCTGATCCCTCGACGGATCATTCCCGAAGACGAGGGCGCCAGATCCGCCCGGTCGCGCCACCGGTGCGGTGACGCGCGCCGTTCCCGCCGCGCGGTCGCGCGGCCCGGAGACCCGAGATGACCGACGCGCCCTCCCGACCGGGCAGCCCCTCCTCCGATCCCTCGCCCTCCCGGCGGCGCCTGCTGCAGGTCGGCGCCGCGGCCGCCGCCCTGCCGCTCGGCCTCGGCATGGGCACCGGCCGCGCCTGGGCACCCGGACCGGGGGCGCCGTTCGACCCCGGCCCGCTCTGCCGACCCGCCGCCGCGGAGGCGCCCGCGGCCCCGCTCCGGACCGTGAAGCTGGCCTGGAACGCCACGGCCATCTGCACGGCGGCCGCGCCGCTCGCCAAGGAGCAGGGGATCTTCGCCCGGCACGGCCTCGACGTGGAGTTCGTCAATTTCGGCGGCTCAACCGAGGCCCTGCTGGAGGCGATCGCCACGGGCAAGGCCGATGCCGGAATCGGCATGGCCCTGCGCTGGCTCAAGCCCCTGGAACAGGGCTTCGACGTGAAGATCACCGCGGGGCTGCACGGCGGCTGCCTGCGGCTGCTCAGCGCCAAATCCTCCGGCATCGCCGACATCGCCGGGCTGAAGGGCAAGACGATCGCGATCAGCGACCAGGCGAGCCCGGCCAAGAACTTCTTCGGCCTGCTGCTCGCCAAGGCGGGGATCGACCCGGAGAGCGGGGTCGAGTGGCGGCAGTACCCGGCCGACCTGCTCAACCTCGCGGTGGAGAAGGGCGAGGCGCAGGCGCTGGCCGATTCCGACCCGCGGACCTGGATCTGGCTGAAGGACCCGCGCTTCACCGAGGTCGCCACCAACCTGTCGGGCGAGTTCGCCACCCGCACCTGCTGCGTCGTGGCCGCCCGCGGCAGCCTGATCCGGAACGACCGCGCGGTGGCGCGCGCGCTGACCCGGGCGATCCTAGAGGGCGGCCACGCCGTCCACCGGGATCCCGAGGCCGCGGCCCGGGCCTTCTCCGGCTACGGCGGCAAGGGCTCGATCGCGGATCTCGCCGCGATGCTGCGCAGCCAGCAGCACGGCGACAGCCCGGTCGGCGGCGATCTCAAGCAGCAGCTCGCGCTCTACGGGGACGAGCTGAAGCAGGTGAACGTCCTGCGGCGGTCCACCGACACGGCAAAGTTCGCCGAGCGGATCTACGCCGACGTGCTGAGCTGAGGCGCGCCATGTCCGGAAGCATCACCGCCGGCGTCGCCCCGCGGGCCGCCGCCCCGTTCCGAAGGCTGCCGCGGCCGCCCTGGCGGATCGTCCTCGCGGGCGGCGCCTGGCTCGCCCTGGCCGGCGTGACCCTCGGCCTGCCCGAGGCGGACGACCTGCCCGAGACCGCGGCCCTCGGGTCCGGCGCGGCGGCGCTCGGCCTCGCCCTCCTGGCCCTCATGCCCGTGGCCGGCCGCCTCGGCCCTCTCGGGTCGCGGCTGCGGCACGGGAGCCCCTGGCTCACGGTGCTGGCGGTGGCGCTGCTGGTCTGGGAGGCGGTCACGGCGAAGCTCGCCCTGCTGCCGATGCCGTTCTTCCCCTCGCCCCAGGCGATCCTGGAGGTTTTCCTCGACGACTGGCCGAAGCTCGGCGGCAGCATCCTCAACTCCCTGATCCTGCTCTCCGGCGGCTACGCCATCGGGGCGGCGACCGGCTTCGTCCTGGGCGTCGCCATCGGCACCTTCCGGGCGGTGGGCTACTGGGCCCATCCCGTTCTGCGCTTCGTCGGGCCGCTGCCGGCCACGGCGTGGCTGCCCCTCGCCTTCTTCGTCTTCCCGTCCTCGTGGTCGGCCAGCACCTTCCTGGTGGCGCTGGCGACCGGCTTCCCGGTCACGGTGCTGACCTGGTCGGGGGTGGCGGGCGTCAACAAGGCCTATTTCGACGTGGCGCGGACGCTCGGCGCCTCGCGCGGCTTCCTGATCCTGCGCGTGGCGATCCCGGCGGCGCTGCCGCACGTCTTCGTCGGGCTGTTCATGGGGCTCGGCGGCTCCTTCGCGGTGCTGGTCGTCGCCGAGATGCTCGGCGTGAAGTCTGGCCTCGGCTGGTACCTCCAGTGGGCGCAGGGCTGGGCCGCCTACGCCAACATGTACGCGGCGCTGATCGTGATGGCGCTGATGTGCTCCTCCCTGATCACGCTGCTGTTCCGCCTGCGCGACCGCCTGCTCGCGTGGCAGAAGGGGCTGGTGCAATGGTAGCCGCCGCGACCCTCGAACGCCCCGCCGCCCAGAGCGCCGGGGCCCGCCTGGCGGTCGAGTCCGTCAGCCACGCCTTCGCGATCCGCGGCGCGCCCCTGCCGGTCCTCGACCGGGTGAGCCTCGACGTGGAGCCCGGCGGCTTCGTGGCCCTGCTCGGCCCCTCGGGCTGCGGCAAGTCCACCCTGCTGCGGCTCGTCGCCGGCCTCGAGCCGCCCGACCAGGGCGCGATCCGGGTCGACGGCGACCTGGTGGAGGGCCCGGACCCGTCCCGGCTCCTCGTCTTCCAGGACCCGACGCTCTATCCGTGGCGGACCGTGCGCGGCAACGTCGCCCTGGGGCTGGAGGCGCGCGGCGTCGGGCGGTCGCGGGCGGCCCTCGTCGACCAGGCGCTGGGGCTGGTCGGCCTCACGGGCTTCGCCGACGTTTACCCGCACCAGCTCTCCGGCGGCATGGCGCAGCGGGCGGCCCTCGCCCGCGCGCTCGTCAACGCGCCGCGGCTGCTGCTCCTCGACGAGCCGCTGGGCAAGCTCGACGCCCTGACGCGGCTCGCCATGCAGGCCGAGATCCTGCGGCTCTGGCAGGAGAAGCGCTTCACCGCGCTCCTCGTCACCCACGACGTCGAGGAGGCGCTGGTGCTGGCCGAGCGCGTGATCGTGCTCTCCGACCGCCCGGCCGCGATCCGGGTCGAGCTGCCCGTCGCGGCGCCCTATCCGCGCCACCGCGACGATGCCGAGATCGTGCGGCTGCGCCGGGAGATCCTGGGGATCCTCGGCCAGCTGACCTGACGGACCGCCGCCTCAGCCCCGGGCGATCGACGGGGTCGCCCCGACGGTCGCCGCCCGCGGCTGGTGCCGGCCGATCCAGAAGACCAGGGCGCAGCCGACGCCCGTGAGCGCGCAGAGCGGCAGCAGGGCGACGGGGAAGCTGCCGGTCTGCTCGCGCAGCACCCCGATCAGCGAGGTGATCGCCCCGGTGCCGAGATGCGCCAGGGTGTTGATCGCCGCGATGCCGGCGGCCGTCTGGGCCGGCGGCAGCGTCTCCGTGGCGAGGGCGAAGAACGGGCCCTTGATCGCGTAGTTGCCGAGCAGGACCAGCGAGAGCAGGACCAGCGTCATCCAGAGCGAGCCCGTCAGCAGCGTCAGGGCGAAGCTCACCGAGGTCAGCGCCAGCGGCAGGGCCGTGCTCCAGATCCGCTCGCCGCTGCGGTCCGCCCGCAGGCCCCAGACGATCATGAAGACCGAGGCGATGCCGAACGGGATCATGTTCAGCAGGCCGGTCTGCAGGTTGCTGAGGCCGAACCCCTTGAGGATCTGCGGCATCCACAGCGACAGCGTGTTGCTGGTGGCCGAGCTGCCCGCGTAGATCACAGCGAGCAGCCAGACCTGCCGGCTCGCGAGCACCGCCCAGACCGCCGCGAGGCCGTGAGCGTGGTGCCCGGCGCTCGCCTCGGCGGCGCGCCGCTCGGTCTCCAGCCGGTCCGTCAGCCAGCCGCGCTCCGCCGGGCTCAGGAAGGTCGCCTCGGCCGGCCGGCTCGGAAGCAGCGCGAGGGCGGCGACGCCGAGCAGGACGGCCGGGACCGCCTCCATGATCAGCAGCCACTGCCAGCCGCGCAGGGACGCGGCGCCGTCGAGGGTGAGCAGCGCCGCCGAGAGCGGCGAGCCGAAGAAGCTGGAGAGCGGGATCGCGACCATGAACATCGCCACGATCCGCGCCCGGTAGGCCTTGGGGAACCAGTAGGTCAGGTACAGGATCACGCCGGGGAAGAACCCGGCCTCGGCCGCGCCGAGCAGGAAGCGGGCGGTGGCGAAGCTCAGCGGACCTGTGACGAAGGCCGAGCCGATGCCGACGAGCCCCCAGGTGATCATGATCCGCGCGATCCAGATCCGCGCGCCGACGCGCTCCATGGCGAGGTTGCTCGGCACCTCGAACAGGACGTAGGCGACGAAGAACAGGCCGCCGCCCAGGCCGAAGGCCGCGGCGGAGAGGCCGAGATCGTGGTTCATGGTCAGCGCCGCGAAGCCGACATTCACCCGGTCGACGTAGGCGATGAAGTAGCAGAGCACGAGGAAGGGGATCAGGCGCAGGCCGACCTTCCGCATCGTTCGGCTCTCGAAGGCGGCCGCGTCCGCCGCGTGT
The DNA here is from genome assembly GCF_021398735.1 of Methylobacterium oryzae. Classification (NCBI taxonomy): domain Bacteria; kingdom Pseudomonadati; phylum Pseudomonadota; class Alphaproteobacteria; order Hyphomicrobiales; family Methylobacteriaceae; genus Methylobacterium; species Methylobacterium oryzae. The sequence continues at coordinate 860,032 of NZ_CP090349.1, read as the reverse complement.
GGCGTGGTCGGTGTTGCCATGGTCCTGTCCTCGCTGGAATTCGGGCGGGCCCGCCTCGGCCTAGCGGTCGAAGCGGAAGAGTTCGGCGGGCGTCTCGGCCAGGACGATCCGGCGCTCGGCCGGGTCCGGCACCCAGGCGTCGAGGTCGCGCCGGGCCTCGGCGGGGCTGGCCTGGGTCTCGAACTGCGTGTGCGGCCAGTCGCTGCCCCAGAGCAGGCGCCGCGCCCCGAAGGCGTTGCGCAGGCGCTCGGCGGCCTGCACCGCCGTCTGCCGGCCGGCCTCGCCGCTGCCGATGCGGTAGGCGCCCGAGAGCTTGACCCAGACGCGGCCGCCGCGGCCGAAGCCGAGCAGGTCGGCGAAGCCCGGATCGGCGATGCCGAGGGCGGGGTCGATCCGGCCGAAATGATCGACCACGACGGGGACGCCTGCCGCGACCAGCGGCGGCAGCAGCCGCGCGAGGCGCCGCGCCTCGGCCTGGACCTCGATCTGCCAGCCGAGATCCGCGACGCGCGCGAGGTGGGCGCGCCAGACCGGGCCGGCGAAATCCGGGTCGGGCCGGCCGATCAGGTTGAGGCGCAGGCCGACGACGCCCTGCCCGGCGAGGTCGCGCAGGGTCGCGGTCTCGGCCTCCGGGGCCAGCACGGCGATGCCGCGCAGCCGCTCCGGCGCGGAGCGCAGGGCCGAGACCATGTAGCCGTTGTCGGTGCCGAGGAAGCTCGGCTGGATCAGCACGCCGCGGGCCATGCCGTTCCGGTCCAGCATGGCGCGGTAATCGGCGATGCTCGCGTCGTAGTCGGGGGCGTAGCGCCGGTCGCCCGTGAGGGTGAGGGCCCGGGTGAAGACGTGGGCGTGGGTGTCCACCGCAGCGACGCCGTCGTCGGCGTCGGCGGCGGAGCCGGTCCCGGCCGCGCGGCCGCGGGCGGGAAGCGCGAGCGTGACGCCGCCCGCGAGCAGGGTGCGGCAGAAGTGGCGCCGGTTCATCGGATCATCTCACGGTCTGGGGGATCAGCGCGCCGCCGGGCTGCCGATCCGGCAGGAGCGCGACGGCGAGGAGGACGAGCCCGTAGGCGCCGAGGGCCGACAGGCCGATCGCCGGGCCGAGGCCGCAGATCTCGCTGAGCAAGCCGACGCCGAGGGGCAGCAGGCCGGAGGCGAGGCGGCCGGCGTTGTAGCAGAAGCCCATCCCGGTCCCGCGCAGCCCGTCCGGGAAGAGTTCGCTGAACAGCGCCGCGAGACTCGCGGGGATGCCGGCCGTGCAGAAGCCGAGGGGCGCCCCGAGGAGGAGCAGGCCCGTGCCGCCGACCGGCAGCAGCAGGTACAGGACGACCAGGGCCATGCAGCCGGCGGCGTAGAGCGCCACGGTCCGGCGGCGGCCGAGCCGGTCCACGAGGCCGCCGGCGACGAGGCAGCCCAGACCGAAGGCCGCGATGATGATGGCGAGGTAGAGCCCGGTGCCGAGGACCGAGGCGCCGCGCTCGACGCTCAGGTAGGTGGGCAGCCACGTGAACAGGGCGTGGAAGCCCCCGTGGGCGCCGAGGCCGAGCAGCGTCGCGAGCACCGTGATCCGGCGCAGGCCGGGCGCGAAGATCGCGAGCCCTCCGGCCCGTGACGGCGCCGGCCCTGCCACGGACCGGACCGGCTCGGGGACGGAGCGGCGGAGGTAGAGCAGGAGGAGTGCCGGCGCGAGGCCGCAGGCGAACAGGGCTCGCCAAGCGGTCTCCTGATCCAGCACCGAGAACGCCGCCGTGGACAGGAGCACGGCCGCGCCCCAGCCGAGCGCCCAGCCGCCCTGGACGGCGCCCAGCGCCCGGCCGCGGTGCTCGGGCCGGATCGCCTCCGCCATCAGCGCGGCGCCGGCCGCCCACTCGGCGCCGAAGCCGATCCCCTGCAGCGCCTTCAGGGTCAGCAGCTGGGCGAAGCTCTGCGCGAAGGCCGCCAGGAAGGTCGCGACCGCGAACCACAGCACCGTGATCTGGAGGGCCCGGACGCGGCCGATCCGGTCCGCCGCGAGGCCGCCGAGCCAGCCGCCGATCGCCGCCGCGACGAGCGTGACCGCGCCGATCAGGCCGGCCTCCGAGCGGCTCAGGCCGAAGCTCGCGACCAGCGCGGGAATGGCGAGGCTGAACATCTGCACGTCCAGGGCGTCGAGCGACCACCCGCCCAGACAGGCCCAGAAGGTGCGACGCTCGGCCGGACCGACCTCTCGGTACCAGCGGAACACGGGCTTTCCTCCGTCCTCTGAAGAGGACTAGTCATTTATATGAATAGATGAGCACGCGTGGGCCGGCGCGTCAAGGCGCCCGCCTTTCAGCGGATGTCGACGTGATACCGGAAGTCCCGGGCGGCGCCGCGCGTCACCCGCCACTCGATCGGGCGGGCATCGAAGCCGTAGGCGAGGCGCTCGATGACGACGACCGGGTCTCCGTCGGCGATTGCGAGGCGCTCCGCATCGGTCGCGTCGGCGATGCCGACGGTCAGGGTCTCCTCGGCGCGGGCGACGATCTCGCCGCAGAGACGCTCGTAGGCGGGGTAGAGGAGGTCGCCGATCTCCGTCAGCGGGGCCTGGAGGAGCGGCGCGAACCGCGCGGCCGGCAGCCAGATCGTCTCGGACAGGATCGGGCGGCCCTGGAGGTGGCGTGTCCGGATCAGCCGGATCGCGTCGCCGCGCGCGTCCAGGCCGAGGGCCTCGCGGACGGTCGCGGGGGCCGGACAGGCCTCGCGCGACAGGATCCGGCCCTCCGGCACCGCCTGGGTGCCGTCCGGGCCGAGATGCCGGAAGAACCGGAACAGGGACCGGTCGAAGCGCGGCCGCCGAACGAAGGTGCCGCGGCCCTGCTGCCGCTCGACGAGGCCGTCGGCGACGAGGACGTCGATCGCCTTGCGCACGGTGCCGATGGCGACGCGGTGGGTCGCCGCCAGTTCCGCCTCCGTGGGGATCGGTTCGCCCGACCGCCAGACGTTGCGGGCGATCTGGAAGGCGATCTCGTCCCGCAGGCGCTGGTAGAGCGGCAAGCGGAGATCGGGCTGAGGTGCGGTCACGACGGTCATGTGTATGACTGTATGACTATCGCCGGCAGGCGCCAATGGGCGACGGAGCGGTGCCGGCGCGCGCTGATCCCGTGGTCCACAGCGTCGCAGTACAGGATCCATTCGCCGGGCCGCGGGTTTCCGCCGGGATTTCCCGGGATCATGGTCCAGCGAGGCGCGGATGGTCGAATATCGTACGTCTCGAGAGACCCGTCAGGGTCGGCGCGGCAGGCCGGTTCTGATCGTGCTCCTCGTGAGTGTGGGGTTGATGGTCGCCGCCCTGGCCGGCCTGATGATCTGGCAGGGTGAGACCGCGCCGCCCGACTACGCCAGCCAGAGTCAGGCCGCCGCCCGCAAGGTCGTCACCGGCTCCGAGAGCGGATCAATCAGCGCCCCGCCGGCCGGGACGCGATCCACGCCCTGACCGACGTCGACCGGCGCCGGCCGTTTCGATCGGTCCGCGCGGGGACAGGACCTCCCCCCGCGAGACGACCATCATGACGGTCGGCCCACAGCTCCAAGACGAAGGGCAATGCCCGGGCGCGGGCCGTTGTCGACGTCGAGTCGATGCCGGCTCTCCGCGACGGCGGCGACAGGGCAGATCGCGACAACGTCATCGCGGTCTCTGCGGGAGCCTCCACCGCAAGCCCGGCAAGACTTCGACGCCCCGCGCTTGATCCAGCCGGAGACCGCCTCATTTCGTCACGAGTCTCGAGCGCGACGGGAATCGCCTGAGGGTTCGGACCGCCTGCACCGCCCACCGCCTTCGACGTCCGGGCCCCGCACGCCCGGCCGTCGCGCAACACCAAGGGGGACCACCCGATGAGCGAGACGATCGACAAGACGGACACGACGTCGTTTCACATGGCAGGCCAGTGTCCGTTCGGCGGCGACCGGATCGGCGGCGCCCACGGCAACCGGCCGACACTGGAGAACTGGTATCCCCACCGCCTGCGGGTGGAAGTGCTCCACCAGAACGGGCTGGCGGCCGATCCCCTGGGCCCGGATTTCGACTACGCGGCCGAGTTTGCCAAGATCGACTTCGACGCGCTCAAGCACGACATCAAGCAGTTCCTGACCTCGTCGGTGGAGTGGTGGCCGTCCGACTACGGCAATTACGGCCCGCAGATGATCCGCATGGCCTGGCACTCGGCCGGCACCTACCGGATCGCCGACGGGCGCGGCGGCGCCGGCACCGGCATGCAGCGCTTCGCCCCGATCTCGAGCTGGTGGGACAACGGCAACACCGACAAATCGCGGCGCCTCCTGCAGCCGATCAAGCACAAGTACGGCAACGCCCTGTCGTGGGCCGACCTCATGGTGCTCACCGGCAACTGCGCCCTCGAGATCATGGGCCTGCCGACCTACGGCTTCGCCGCCGGCCGCCTCGACGCCTGGGAGGCGGACGACGCGACCTACTGGGGACCGGAGGTCGTCGAGATGGGCTCGGTCTCGAGCTTCGACGACATGGTCAACCGCGACAAGCGCTGGCGGGGCAAGAACGGCGACGCAGACTACGACCTCGAGAACCCGCTGGCCGCCTCGCACCAGGCGCTGATCTACGTGAACCCGGAGGGCCCCTACGCCAGCGGCGATCCGCTGGCCTCCGCGCGCGACATCCGGATCACCTTCACCCGCATGGCGATGAACGACGAGGAGACCGTGGCGCTGATCGCGGGCGGCCACGCCTTCGGCAAGAGCCACGGCATGGTGCCGGCCAAGGAGATCGGGCCGCCGCCCGAGATGGCGCCGATGGAGGCGATGGGGCTGGGCTGGCACAACCCGAAGGGTGCGGGCTCCGGCAAGGACACGATGACCAACGGCATCGAGGGCAGCTGGACGCCCGATCCGACGCAGTGGGACAACGCCTACCTGGAGAACCTCTTCAAGTTCGAGTGGGAGCAGACCAAGAGCCCGGCGGGCGCCCTGCAGTGGACGCCGAAGGATCCCGCCGCGCCGAGGACGCCGGACGCCCACGTCGCCGGCCAGATGCACCCGCTGATGATGATGACGTCCGACATCGCCCTGAAGGTCGATCCCGACTACCGCAAGGTCTGCGAGAAGTTCCTCAACGACTTCGACGCCTTCACCCAGGCCTTCTCCAAGGCGTGGTACAAGCTTACCCACCGCGACATGGGTCCGAAGCACCGCTACCTCGGCCCGGAGGTCGTGATCGAGGACGGGCTCCTGTGGCAGGACCCGCTGCCCGAGCGGGACTACGACCTCGTCGGCGAGGCGGAGATCGCCGCGCTGAAACAGGCGATCTCCGGCACGGGCCTGTCGGTCTCGGATCTCGCCTTCACGGCCTTCTCGGCGGCCTCGACCTACCGCGACAGCGATAAGCGCGGCGGGGCCAACGGTGGCCGCCTCGCCCTCGCGCCGCAGAAGGACTGGGCCGTCAACCGGCGGGCCGCGCCCGTGGTCGAGGCCCTGCGCGGCGTGATGGCGACCTTCAACGGCGGCCGCAGCGACGGCAAGAAGATCTCGCTGGCGGACCTGATCGTGCTGGGCGGCTGCGTCGCCGTGGAGAAGGCGGCCCGCGATGCCGGGGTCGAGACGCCGGTCCCGTTCACGCCGGGCCGGGTGGACACGACCCAGGCGCTCACGGACCTCGAGATGTTCGAGTGGCTGAAGCCGGTGGTGGACGGGTTCCGCAACTACGTCGACGACGGCTTCGGGCAGATGACGCGCAGCGTCTCGCCGGAGGAGATGTTCCTCGACAAGGCGAACCTGCTGACGCTGACGGCCCCGGAATGGACCGTCCTGACCGGCGGCCTGCGCGCGCTCAACGCCAACCACGACGGGTCGAGCCGGGGCGTCCTGACCGACCGGGTCGGGGCGCTGACGACCGACTTCTTCCGCAACCTGACCGACGTCGATCTGGTCTGGGAGAAGGCGGATGCGGAGGGGATGACCTTCACGCTCAAGGACCGCGCGAGCGGGCAGACGAAGTTCGAGGCGACCCGCAGCGACCTCGTCTTCGGGTCGAACGCGCAGCTCCGGTCCATCGCCGACGCCTACGCGGGCAGCGACGGCCAGCGGCGCTTCGTGGCGGACTTCGTCAAGGCCTGGGACAAGGTCATGATGCTCGACCGCTTCGACGTGAAGGGTCACCGGCGTTACGGGCCGATGGCGGCCTGATGGCCGCCAACGAGATCGCCCGCGCCTCCGGCGCGGGCGATCTCTCAGGGTGCGCGCCGCGTCACGGCCTGAGGCTGTGCGCCCCCAGCGCGGCCCAGTAGGCGGCGCCGACCGGCAGGGCCTCGTCGTTGAAATCGTAGCCCGGATTGTGGAGCGGCAGGCTCTTGCGCGTCCCGTCGGTCCCGATCCACGCGTAGGCGCCGGGGCAGGCCTCCAGCATGTAGGCGAAATCCTCCGACGCCATGGAGGGGCCGACCTCGCCCCGGCGCGCGGTGATGTCCGGGACGGCCCCGGCCGCCTCCAGGGCGGTGCCGACGGCGTCGGCGGTGTTGACGGTGGCGGGGTATCCGAACCGGTAGTCCACCTCCGCGCGGGCGCCGTGCGTGGCGGCCGTCCCGCCCGCGATCGCCTCGACGAGTTCGGCCACGCGCTTGCGCACGGCCTCGTCCAGGCAGCGGACCGTGCCGCGGATGACCGCGCGCTCGGGGATGACGTTGTAGGCGTCGCCGCCGTGGATCTGCGTGACGCTGAGGACGACCGGGTCCGTGGGGGCGATCCGGCGGCTCACGATGGTCTGCAGAGCGAGGACGATTTCGGAGGCGACCACCAGCGTGTCGGTGCCGCGCTCCGGCATGGCCGCGTGGGTGCCGAACCCGGCGACCGCGATCTCGAACGTGTCGAGGGAGGCCATGATGGCGCCGACCCGGGTCGCGAAGGTCCCCAGCGGCAAACCCGGCCAGTTGTGCAGGCCGTAGACGGAATCGCACGGGAACAGCCGGAACAGGCCGTCCTCGACCATGGCGCGCCCGCCGCCCTCGCACTCTTCCGCCGGCTGGAAGATGAAGTGGACCGTCCCGGACAGGTCGGTGCGCGACGCGAGGTGCCGGGCCGCGCCGAGCAGCATCGCCACGTGGCCGTCATGGCCGCAGGCATGCATCACGCCGGGCGTCCGGGAGGCGTGAGCAGCGCCCGTCGCCTCCTGGATCGGCAGGGCGTCCATGTCGGCGCGCAGGCCGATGGTCGGGCCGTCGCCCCGGCTCAGGGTCCCGACCACGCCGGTGCGACCGAGCCCGGTCTTCACCGACAGGCCGCAGGCGGCCAGTTCCCGGGCGACGAGATCCGCCGTGCGGACCTCCTGGAAGGCCAGCTCGGGATGGGCGTGCAGGTCGCGCCGCCACGCGACCATCCGCTCCACGGTCTCCGCCTCGATGCGCATGCGATCTCTCTCAGATACGGGAGGCTGCCGAAGCGCCTCGATCCCCCGCCCGGACCCTACGCCGATCGGCGCGGCGGTTCACCCCAGCGGTGGGTGCATGAAGAACTGCGCGATGAGGGCCGCGCCGAGGAAGGTCCCGGCATTGGCCATGAACGAGACCACGACGATCCGCCAGCCGAGGCGTCGGAAGGCGGGCACGTCCTTGGCGACCGAGAGCCCCGCGAAGGTCAGGATCGGCGTGGCCAGCGCCAGGAAGTTGAGCTTGCCGGTCAGGGCGGCGATCTCGGCCGCGTAGGGCGTCCCGGGATAGGTCAGCGCCATGCCGATGATCGACACCCAGAGGACGGCGGGCAGCTTCCGGCCGAGGAGCAGGTAGAGGCCCCAGCCGGCGAGCACGGTGCCGATGATGATCGCCATCCCGGCGACGACCTGCGCGTCCGGGACGATTCCGTAGGTCAGCCAGTTGCCGATGAGCCCGTAGGCGCCGATCAGGATCCAGGCGAGCACGGTCTCGCCGAGGCCGATCCTCACCTCCTCGTGAGCCGGCTGATGGGCCGGCGCCTGCGGGTCGGCGGCCGCCGGGCGGGCGGCGTCCGGCCGGTTGCGGCCGAGGATCGGCTCCAGCTTGCCGTAGGCCCAGATCGTGAAGGGCAGCGACAGGAACAGGGTGAAGTACGTGCCGATCGTGGTGGTGACGAGGTTGCTGGCCGCCGCGAAGGTGGCGACGTCCTTGGCGACCTCCGGCGTCTGCTGGGCCGCGATCGCCCCCGAGGCGGCGGCCATCATGCTGCCGGAGCCGACGCCGGCCCCCATCGCCAGCGCCAGCGGGTTGAAGATGCCGAGGCTGGTGATCAGCCCGGCCAGCAGGGCGATGAACACCGCGCCGAACACCGTGCCGGTCAGGTACTCGGCCAGCACGCCGCGCCCCTCCGGCGAGTCCATGCCGTAGCGCTCGCCGATGATGGCGAGGCTCGGCTCGCGGCCGACCGAGAAGGTCGCGCCGATCGCCTCGCGCTTGATGCCGAGCAGGAGCGCCACCGGCAGGCCGAACACCATCGTGCCGAAGAAGTGGCCGAATTCTTGGAAGGCCAGGGCCCAGCCCGAGGCGAGGATCTTCGGCAGCGAGCCGCCGACGAGCAGGCCGAGCTTGGCGATGAAGATCAGGAGCGCCGGCTGCAGGTAGGCGCCGGCCGCGTTCTGCAGGGCGCCCGACAGCCGCAGCGGCGCGGGCAGGCGCGGGCTCATCAGCCCCAGCGCGCCGCCCAGCAGCAGGGCCCAGAGCAGCGGGAGCAGCACGATCTTGCCGGCGCCCACCGGGATGCTGACGTTGCCGATCGCCTCCGCGATGACGACGATGACGAGGGCGAGCAGGAACAGCGTCAGCTTACCCCCGCCCGAGACGGGCGGCGCGACCGGCCGCGTGTTCGTCGCAAACAGTTCCCCCGCCATCGTCATCCTCCTTGGCCCCCCTCGGGGCTGCCCGTTGCTCTGCCTGCCGGTCTTGATCGCCGGCTTGTCGTTGATCTCTGCGCGGGACGACGCCGAGGGGCGTGCCCGAGCCGGATGGAGCGCGGGTCCCCTCTCCCGCACGGGAGAGGGGGACCGTCGCGCTGTCCGAGCCCGCGCCGCGCGCCCGTCAGTCTGTCGGTCCGCGGTCGGGTAGCGCTCTAGCCCACGTAGCCGAAGGTCACGGCCGGCGCGGCGGCGGTCTCGACCCAGACGCTCTTGGTCTGGGTGTAGGCCATCAGCGCCTCCTGGCCGGAGGAGCGGCCGAAGCCCGAGCGGCCGAAGCCGCCGAACGGCGAGGCCACGTTGATGGTCTTGTAGCCGTTCACCCAGACGGTGCCGGCCCGCAGAGCCGCCGCGACCCGATGGCCGCGCCCGCCGTCGCTGGTCCAGACCGCGCCGGCGAGGCCGTAGGGCGTGCCGTTGGCCAGCGCGACCGCCTCGTCCTCGCCGTCGAACGGCAGGACCGCCAGGACCGGGCCGAACACCTCCTCCCGGGCGATCGCGGCGTCCGGCGCGACGCCGTCCACGATGGTCGGGCCGTAGTAGAAGCCGCCCGTGTCGCGCAAGGCGGCGGGGCAGGCCCCGCCCGCCGCGATCGTGGCCCCCGCCCCCGCGGCGGCCTCGACCATGTCGGCGATCTTGTCCCGCTGGCGCCGGTTGTTGATCGGGCCGATCTGCGTCTCCGGGTCGGTCGGCGCGCCCACGGGGATGCGCGCGGCGGCGCGCGACAGGCGCTCGACGAAGGACGCGTGGATCGAGCGGTGCACGAGGAGCCGGGAGCCCGCCACGCAGCTCTGGCCGGCGCCGCCGAAGATCGCGGCCTGCGCGCCGATCAGCGCCCGGTCGAGGTCGGCGTCGGCGAACACGATGTTGGCCGACTTGCCGCCGAGCTCCAGCACGCTCGGCACGATGGCGCGGGCCGCCGCGGCGGCGATCTGCGCGCCCGCCTCGGCCGAGCCCACGAACACGACCAGCCGGGTCTCGGGATGGGCGACCGCGGCGGCGCCGGTGGTCGGGCCGGCCCCCGCCAGCACCGAGACGAGGCCGCGGGGCATCCCCTCGGCGCGGTCGCAGAGCAGGCCGAGGGCGAGCGAGGTCAGGGGCGTCAGCTCGGAGGGCTTCAGCACCACGGCGTTGCCGGCGCAGATGGCCGGCGCGATCTGCCAGCCCGCCGTGAAGATCGGGGCGTTCCAGGGCGTGATCTGCACCACGGTGCCGAAGGGCTCGTGGCGGGTGTAGTTCAGGTGCGAGGTCGGGACCGGGATGACGTCGCCGTGCAGCTTGTCGCACCAGCCGGCGTAGTACTCGAACATCTCGGCGACCTTGGCGACCTCGCCGCGGGTGTCGCGGATCGGCTTGCCGGCCGAGAGGGTCTCCAGCTCGGCGAGCGCGCCGGCGTGCTGCCGGACCAGGGCGGCCACGGCCCACATCGCGCGGCCGCGGGCGGCGGCGCTCATGCTCCACCACGCGCGCTGGGCGTCCCGGGCCGCCGCCATGGCGGCCTCGACGACCGACGGCCCGGCATCGGCGAAGGTCGCGAGCACGCCGCCGTCGGCGGGGTTGGTGAGATCGAGGGCGGCGCCGGTCCCGGCGAGGATCTCGCCGGCCACGACGCTGCCGATGCGGCCGCCCGGCAGCAGGTCGGCCAGGAGGGCGGCGACCCGGTCGGCGGCGGGCGAGTGCGGCGTGCCGGACATCAGTGGGCTCCCTTGGGATCGCGGTAATCGGCCATGCGGGTGAAGTCGGCCGTGTCGGGGATGGCGGCCTGCGTCGCCTGCCAGATCCGCTTCACCTCGGCGGAGAGCGGCAGGTCGATCCCGCACTCTGCGGCGAGTTCGAGGGCGAGGCGCACGTCCTTGCGCATCAGGCCGGCCGAGAAGCCGCTGTCGAAGGTGCCGGACTGGACCCAGCGCGGGACCATGACCTCGCTGATCGCGCTGCGGCCGGTGGCGGTGTTAACGACCTTGACGGCCTCCTCGGCCGAGAGGCCCGCGGCCTCGGACAGGCGCAGGGCCTCGCCGGTGGTCACGAGATGGGCCGCGACCAGCAGGTTGTTGACGAGCTTGACGATGTTGCCGGCGCCCGACGGCCCGACATGCGGCGCGCGGGCCGACATCGCCTCCAGGACCGGCCGGGCCAGTTCGTAATCCGCCGCGGCCCCGCCGATCATCATGGTCAGGGTGCCCGCGGCGGCGCCGGAGGGGCCGCCGCTCACCGGGGCGTCGAGGAGCGCGTGACCGGCCGCGGCGAGGCGCTCGGCGAGGCGCCGGGTCGTGCCGGGATCCGAGGTCGAGGTGTCGATCACCACGACCTTCCAGTCGGTCCGGGACAGGAGCCCGCCCTCCGCGGTGACCACCGCCTCCACGTCCCGCGCCAGCGGCAGCGAGAACACCAGGGCGTCGGCCCGGCCGAGCACGTCGTTGAGGGCGTCGAGGACGGTGACGCCGGCCGCCTCGGCGGCGGGGCGCCGGGCCGGACTGAGGTCGTAGCCCAGGACCGCGAAGCCCTTGCGGGCCAGGGTCGCGGCCATGCCCAGACCCATGTTGCCGAGCCCGACGACCCCTACCGTTGCGATGGTCATGCCGATCCGTCCTCACGAAGCGGCACGATAATTCCGGCAATCGAGTGTTGCGACAACAGCCGATTTCTGCACGTTCCGTGCGGAAATTCAGCACGCTCGCGTCAGGTCGGCGGCCGGAACGCCACCATGTGGTCGGCCAGCCAGCCGAGCAACCGCGCCGCGCCCTCCGGCAGGCGCCGCCCCGCGCGGACGACGAGGTGGGCGCTCGCCTCCGACAGGATCGCGTCGCGCAGCGGCAAAGCCGCGAGGAGGCCGTCGCGCAGCTCGGCCGCGACCACGAAGCGGGGCAGGAACGCGACGCCCATGGCGGCCATCACGAAGCGGCGGTGCAGCTCGAAGGACGCCGTCTCCAGCCGCGGCACCAGCCGGAAGCCGCCGTCGGCCTCGACGCGGCCGATCAGCTGCCGGACCCCGTGGTCGGGGGGCAGGAGGGCGGCGGGCTCGGTGGCGAAGCTGCGCAGCGGGACGGGGGCCGCCCCGTCGGCGAGGGGATGCCCCATCGGCAGGATGGCGAGGAGCGGCTGCCGGGCGGAGACGATCCCGCGGACATCCGGGTGCGCGGGCGGGTTGTAGACGAGGCCGATATCCGCGTCCCCCCGGGCGATCGCCGCGAGGATCCCGTCGGTCGTGCCGATCTCGACCTGATAGGCGATGCCCGGATGGTCCTGCGCGAAGCCGGCCAGCGCGTTGTCGAGGAGGTCGATCAGGAAGCCGGCGCCGCAGCGCAGGCTGACCGTGCCCCGCTGCACCCCGCGCAGGCGCTTCAGCTGGTCCTCCAGCAGGGCCGCCTCGTCGGCCTGCCGCTGCGCGTGCTCGGCGACCAGACGGCCGGCCTCGGTGGGGACCACGCCCCGGGGCAGGCGCTCGAGCAGGGTCTCGCCGACCTGCGCCTCCAGCTCGATGATCTGCCGGCTCACCGCCGAGGCGGCGACGTTCAGGACCTCGGCGGCCGCCCGGACCGAGCCCGCGCGCACGACGGCCAGCAGGTAGCGGAGCGCGCGGTCGTTCACGGTAGCGGGGCTCCTGCGGCCGCGCCGCGCCGGTCGACCGCGACGGCGCCCCGCGCCACGACGAGCACGGGCTCCTGGCGCTCGACGATCACCTGCGGCACGCCGCCGGCCGCGAAGGCGATCAGGTCGGCCCGCGTGCCCGGCGCCACCGCGCCCGGACCGAGGCCCAGCACCCGCGCCGGGACGGCGGTGATCGGCGCCAGTAACGCCGCGAGGTCCGCGTCGGTGCGCAGGTCGAACCGGTAGGCGGCGAGCTGGGCGCGGGCGACCATGCTGGTCACCGTCGCGGGATTCCAGCAGTCGCGGACGTTGTCGGTGCCGAGGCAGACCGGGACGCCGAGCGCGCGCAGCCGCGGGATCGGCGGGCATCGGGCCCCGCCCGGCACGCTGCTGAGGATCGCGACGCCGGCCCGGTTCAGGGCCTCGGCGATCCGGCCGAGTTCCAGGTCGTCGGCCTCAGCGAGGGCGAAGGCGTGGCTGATCGTGACCTGCCCGCCGAGCCCGGCCGCCGCTGTCCGGGCCGCGATCGCCGCGATCGTGGCGAGTCCGGCCGCGCCGCCCTCGTGGAGATGGATGTCGATGCCCCTGCCGTGCCGCTCGGCCAGGGCGAAGACGATGTCCAGGTGACCGTCGCGGTCTCCGTCGATGCCGACGGGATCGAGGCCGCCGACGAGGTCCGCGCCCATCCGCAGGGCCTCGTCCAGGTCGTCGGCGACCGGCGGGCAACCCAGGATCCCGCTCTGCGGGAAGGCGACGATCTGGATCTGCAGGCGGTCGGACCAGCGCGCCCGCAGGTCGAGGATCTGGGCGAGGTGGTCGAGCCGCGTGACGTCGTCGACGTCGACATGGGTCCGCAGGCTGGTCGTGCCGCCGCGGAGCATGCGTTCGAGCAGCGCCTCGGCGCCCTGCTCGGCGAGCGGGATCCGCGTGGTGCGGCGGAACGCCTTCTCGTCCTCGATGATCGCGCGGACGGACCCCGCCGCCGCGTGCGGGCGCCACGGCAGGCCGAGCAGGCACTTGTCGAGATGGACGTGCCCGTCCGACAGGCCCGGCAGCAGCAGCGCGCCGCCGAGATCGATCGTGCGGCCGGCGGGCGGGAGCGGCGCGCCGGGATCCCGCAGCGCCGCCACGCGGTCGCCCCGGATATCGATCGTTACCCGGCTTCCCTCGGCGAGCGCGGCGTCGTGGAGGCGCAGGTCGCAGGGGGCGTCCCCGCGCGGTTCGGTGCTCGGCGTCATGGCGGGGCTCCCTTCAGAGCGGCCGGCCGGCGGCCACGACGGTCCGGATCGCGAAGCTCGACTGCAGCCGGGCGACTCCCGGCAGCCGCGACAGGACATCCTTGTGCAGCCGCTCGTAGTCGGCCGCGTCGATCACCTTGAGCTTCACGAGATAGTCGGCCGTCCCGGTCATCAGATAGCAATCCTGCACCTCGGGACAGCGCCGCACGGCCGCCTCGAACCGGTTGAGATAGTCCTCGGTCTGGCGGTCCAGGGTGAACTGCGTGAGGACCACGAGGCCCGGCCCGTCGACCGCGCCGCCGATCAGCGCCGTGTAGCCCCGGATGACGCCGGATTCCTCCAGCAGCCGCACGCGGCGATGGCAGGCGGACGCCGACAGGCCGACCGCCGCGGCGAGATCCGCGTTGCTGATCCGGCCGTCGCCGCGCAGGGCCTGGATGATGCGGCGGTCGATCGCGTCCACGCGCGCCTCGCAGGATCTTCGAACTGGCCGCAGATATTTTCACGGCCAAGCTCGAAACTCAAATCCCTTCGACAGGATGCACGCTCGTTCGACGATCCTTCGTGTAGCCTTCCGGCACTGCATCCGAGCGCCGTTCCGAGGGCCGCCATGAGCATGATCGACCGCGAGCTCCGGCCCGATGCGGGCCCGGCCGGGACGGCCTCCGCCCTCCTCACGATCGATCTCGCGGCCGTCGCGGAGAATTACCGCCTGCTCGCCGCGCGAGCCGGGACGGCGACTTGCGCGGCCGTCGTCAAGGCGGACGCCTACGGCCTCGGCGCCGACCGGGTCGCGCCGGTCCTGGCCGCCGCGGGCTGCCGGCACTTCTTCGTCGCCCAGGTCGGCGAGGGCGTCGCCCTCCGGTCCATCCTCGGCCCCGGCGCGGTGATCGCCGTGCTCAACGGCGCCGCCCCGGGCAGCGAGGCGGCCTGCGCGGACCACGACCTCGTGCCCGTCCTCAACGACCTGGCCCAGCTCGGCGGCTGGCAGGGCCTGGCCCGGCGGCGCGCGCGGCGCCTGCCGGCGATCCTCCAGGTCGATACCGGCATGGCCCGCTTCGGCCTCGCGCCGGAGGAGGTCGGCGCGCTCTTCGACCGGCCGGACGCCCTCGCGGGCCTCGACCTGCGGCTGGTGATGAGCCACCTCGCCTGCGCGGGCGAGCCCGACAGCCCGGTCAACGCGGCGCAGCTCTCCGTCTTCCGGGCGGTCCGGCAGCACCTGCCGACGGTGCCGGCGAGCCTCGCGGCCTCGTCGGGGATCTTCCTCGGTGCGGACTTCCACTTCGACATGGTACGCCCCGGCGCCGCCCTCTACGGGATCGCGCCGCAGGAGGGCGCGCCGAACCCGATGCGGCCGGTGATCGGCCTGCGGGCCCGGGTGATGCAGACGCGCAGCGTCCCGGCGGGGACGCCGGTCGGCTACGGCCACGCGGCCCGAGTCGACAGGGACAGCCGCCTCGCCACGGTCGCGATCGGCTACGCGGACGGGTTCTTCCGCAGCACGGCGGGCGGCGCGGCGTGGTTCGGCGGCGTCCGGCTGCCCGTGGTCGGGCGCGTCTCGATGGACAGCCTCGTCCTCGACGTCACCGACGTGGCCCCCGGCACCCTCGGGCCGGGGACGCTCGTCGACATCGTCGGGCCGGAGCGCGACGTCGACGCCGTCGCGGCCGCGGCCGGCACGATCGGCTACGAGGTCCTGACCAGCCTCGGCCACCGCTTCCACCGCGTCTATCTCGGAGCCTGAGGCCCGCCATGCACGTCCTCATCCTCGGCGGCGGCGTCGTCGGCGTCACCTCGGCCTACTACCTCGCCCGGGCCGGCCATCAGGTCACCGTGCTGGAGCGCCAGCCGGGCTCCGGCCTGGAGACCAGTTTCGCCAATGCCGGGCAGGTCTCGCCCGGCTACTCGGCCCCCTGGGCGGCGCCCGGGATCCCCGTGAAGGCGCTCAAGTGGCTGATGATGCGGCACCGCCCCCTGGTGCTGTGGCCGCGGCTCGAGCCCCGCCTCTACGCGTGGCTCACGCGCATGCTCGCGAACTGCACCGAGGAGGCCTACCAGCGGAACAAGGGCCGCATGGTCCGGCTCGCCGAGTACAGCCGCGACGCGCTGCGCGACCTGCGCACCGAGACCGGCATCGCCTACGACCACCGGGAGAAGGGCACGCTCCAGCTCTTCCGGACGCAGAAGCAGCTCGACCATGTCGGCGACGACACCCGCGTCCTCGACGCCTACGGCGTGCCCTACACGGTGCTGGACCCGGCCGGCTGCGTCAGTGCCGAGCCGGCGCTCGCCGCCATGCGCGGCGTCTTCGTCGGCGGCCTGCGGCTGCCGGGCGACGAGACCGGCGACGCGCACCTGTTCACGCAGCGCCTCGCCGCGATCTGCGAGGGCCTCGGCGTCACCTTCCGCTACCGCACGGCGATCGCGCGCCTGCATCACGCCGGGGACCGGGTGACGGCGGTCGAGACCGCCGACGGCGACCTCCTGCGGGCGGATGCCTACGTGGCGGCGCTGGGCAGCTACACGCCGGCCCTGCTGCGCCCCCTCGGGATCGCCCTGCCGGTCTACCCGGTGAAGGGCTACTCGCTCACGCTCCCCATCACCGATCCGGCGGCCGCGCCGGTCTCGACGGTGATGGACGAGACCTACAAGGTCGCGATCACCCGGCTCGGCGACCGCATCCGCGTCGGCGGCACCGCCGAGCTCGCCGGGTTCAGCAGCGCCCTGCGCCTGCCGCGCCGCGAGACCCTCGCGCGCTCGGTGCAGGACCTGTTCCCGGCCGGCGGCGACCTCGACCGAGCCGCGTTCTGGACCGGCCTGCGGCCGATGACGCCGGACGGCACGCCGATCGTCGGGGGCACGCGGGTCGGGAACCTGTTCACCAACACCGGTCACGGCACGCTGGGCTGGACGATGGCCTGCGGATCGGGCCGCCTGCTCGCCGACCTCGTGTCCGGACGGGCGCCGGAGATCGCGAGCGACGATCTGGCCCTCGACCGCTACGCCGCGTGAGCCGGCCGGCCGGATCGGCCCTGACCGGTCCGACTCCCCGTCGCCCGGTCACTGAACCGCCGTCGCGCTGCGCAGCGCGTGCCGTGGCGCACCAGCACAACTCTGCCCGGTATCGCCCCGAACGCGATCCGACCGTGCGTTGAGCAAGACTCCGGGAATCGTGGCGAGTCGCCGTCACCACCGGGCACAATCATTCATTATTCACCTATATACGACCACCGGTTGATTACATGACGTTCATGACGTGCGGATTCGCATAATCGTCGGATGACTTCCGACAGGCCCAGGCAACCCTTCGCAACGTGTCGAGTTGAGGACCTGAACGAACCATCCGGGTGCGCAGATGAGTTTCATCGTCGTACAGGGCCAGGACGATCACGAGCAGGCCGATGCCGTTCTCCGGGGCGTCGCCGACGGGCTGGCCCGCCTGTTCCGCGTGCCCGAGCATCCGCCCGGTGTTCAGGACCTGCTGGATTCTGGACCCCGGGACGAGGGTGACCGTCCCGGTCAGGTCGCCCAGCGCGGCGCGCGGCGGGGCGGGAGCGTGGGGCTTCCCGGAGCCAGGCCGGTAAAGGCTGGCCCCCGCGGGACGCGGCGCGGCGCGGCGCAACCATCCAGCCGCGCGCGCGGACGCCGGGCGAAGGCCGAGGCGCAGCCCGGGCAACGCGACCAGTCCTGAACCCGGCCCCGGCGCTCGCCCCGGCCTCAGCGCGCCGCGGGCAGGCCGAAGCGCCGGATCTCCAGGTGCATCTGCTCCAGCGGCAGGATCTTGGCGGCCGCACCGCGGTCGATCGCCTCCTTGGGCATCCCGAACACGACGCAGCTCGCCTCGTCCTGGGCGACCGTCTGCGCCCCGGCGCGGCGCATCTCCAGCAGGCCGTTGGCGCCGTCGTCGCCCATGCCGGTCAGCAGGATGCCGAGCGCGTTCGCGGCCGCGGCCCGGGCGGCCGACCGGAACAGGACGTCGACCGACGGGCGGTGGCGCGCGACGAGGGGACCGTCCTTCACCGACACCGCGTAGCTGCCGCCCCGGCGCTCGACCATGAGGTGCCGCCCGCCCGGGGCGATCAGGGCACGGCCCCGCACCACGGGATCGCCGTCCTCCGCCTCCTTGACGGCGATCGCGCAGAGGCCGTTCAGGCGCTTGGCGAACGCCGCCGTGAAATGCTCCGGCATGTGCTGCACGATGACGAGACCGGGGGACTCGGCGGGCAGCACCTCGAGCACGTCGCGCAGCGCCTCCGTGCCGCCCGTCGACGCGCCGATGCAGACGATCCGGTCGGTCCCGGCCACGACGCGCCCGGGCACGGGCGGCGGCAGGACGACGTCGGCCGAGAGCTTCGCCTCCACCAGCGGCCGGGACGGCCGGCTCCCGCGCAGCTTGGCCCGGGCGGCGGCCCGGACCGCGTCGCAGACCCGGACCGTGGACTCGAGCAGGAACTGGCGGGTGTCGACGCGCGGTTTCGGCAGCACGTCGACGGCGCCCGCCTCCAGCACCTCGAACAGGATCCGGGACCCGGCCTCGGTCAGGGTCGAGCAGACGATCACCGGGAGCGGCTTCTGCGCCATGATCTTGCGCAGGAAGGTCAGGCCGTCCATGCGCGGCATCTCGAGATCGAGGATGATGACGTCCGGGATCTCCTCCTGGATGCGGCGCGCCGCGATGAACGGATCGGCGGCGGTGCCCAGGATCTCGATGTCGGGCGCCGTCCCCAGGATGCTGCACAGCGTCTGGCGGACGGAGGCCGAGTCGTCGACGATCAGGACGCGGATCGGTCTGGACGCGCTCACCGGCCGGATTCCCGCAGCTTGCCGAAGACGGTCGAGGAGATCTGGTCGAGGCCGGCCACGCCGACGCCCGCCATGGATTCGGAATGGCCGACGATCAGGTAGCCGCCGGGGCGCAGGTGCCCGGCCAGGCGCGCGACCACCGCCCTCTGGGTCGGCTTGTCGAAGTAGATCAGCACGTTGCGGCAGAAGATGAGGTCGACGTCCCGGTCGATCGGGTAGGTCTCGTCCATCAGGTTGAGCCGCTGGAACCGCACCCGGGCGCGCAGCTCCGGCACGATCCGCCCCTCGCGCCGGGCCGGATCGCGCGCGACCATCACGTAGCGGCGGCGCAGGTCCGCCGGCACGGCGTCCAGCATCTCGGCCGGGTAGATCGCCGTCCGGGCACGGTCGAGGACCTCCGAGGAGATGTCGGTCCCGAGGATGGCGTAGCGGAACCGGTCGGCGGCCATGTCGTGCAGGACCATCGCCAGCGTGTAGGCCTCGGCACCGGTCGAGGCCGCCGCGCTCCAGACCTTGAGCAGCGGCCGGTCGCCCCGCGCCGCCAGCCGCGGCACGATCGTCTCGCGCAGCAGGTCGAAATGCGCGGGCTCGCGGAAGAAGTCGGTCTTGTTCGTCGTCACGCAGTCGACGAGGTGCGGGAACTCGTCCGCGAGGTGGCCGGCCTCGAACAGGTGGCGGCCGTAGGCCTCCAGGGTCGGGAGATCGAGGGCGCGCATGCGCTTGCGCAGCCGCCCCTCGACCATGGTGCGCTTGGCCGGCGGGAGCTGGATGCCGGCATGCTGCTGGACGAGGTCGGCGACCGAGCGGAAATGCCGGTCGCTCAGGTGACCCGGATCGGCCTCCATGGTGGCGGATCCTTCAGGCGGCCTGCGGGGTCGCGACCAGGGCCGGGCCGTCGCCGTCCATGAGCGCGACGAGGTCGAACACCACCACGAAGGCCTCGCCCCGGCGGCCGATCCCCGCGATGTAGCGGGCGTTCCAGCGCCCGCCGACCTCGGGCGCCGCCTCCATCTCGGCCCGGTCGAGCTCGGTCACCTCGATCACCCGGTCGGCCACGAACCCGACCCGCAGCGCCCGGCCGGGCATCGGCACGTTGAGCAGGATGATCCGGGTGGCCGGCGTGCGCGCCACCGGCGGCAGGCCGAGCTTGGTCCGCAGGTCCACCACCGGGTAGCTCTGCCCGCGCACGTCGATCATGCCGAGCAGGAAGGCCGGCGCCTGCGGCAGCGCGGCCGGGACCCGGTAGTCGAGGATCTCGTGGACGTGCTCGACGTCGATCCCGAAGGTCTCGGCGCCGAGGCCGAGGGTCAGGTACTGCCACACACTGGACATGCAGGGTCTCCGGCTGGAGCGCGGCGCGCGACGGCGGCTCGCGACGACGGCTGACGACGGCGGCTGACGACGGCGGCGGGATCCGCGCGGGCACGGGCACCGCGCGGATCCGGGCCTCGGGCGAGGTGTCAGGCGACCCGGGTGAAGGCGGCGTCCTGCGCGTCGCCCTCGCCCATGTCGAGGGCGAAGCCGCCGCCCCCGGCCGGGCCGCGCGCGCCCGCCCGCTTCGGGCTCGGGGAGCGGATCGCCGCCGAGGGCGTGCCCATCCGCGCCGCGGTCGCGCGCAGCCGCGTCACCGCCTGGTCGACACCGGCCACCGGCGCGGCCGCTTCGGTGATCCGGAAGTAGGCGATCGTCGCCTGCAGCTTCTCGGCCTGGGTGGCCAGCTCCTCGGAGGTGGCCGAGACCTGCTCGGAGGCGCTGGCGTTCTGCTGGGTCACCTTGTCGAGCTGCTGGATCGCCTGGTTGATCTGGCCCGAGCCGACATCCTGCTCGCGGCAGGCGGCGGTGATCTCCTCGACCAGGCTGGCGGTCTTCTTGATGTCGGGCACGAGCTTGCCGAGCATGTCGCCGGCCTGCTGGGCGGCCTTGACGGTGTCGGACGAGAGCGTGCCGATCTCGGCCGCGGCCGCCTGGCTGCGCTCGGCGAGCTTGCGCACCTCGCTGGCGACCACCGCGAACCCGCGACCGTGCTCACCGGCCCGGGCCGCCTCCACGGCGGCGTTGAGCGCCAGCAGGTCGGTCTGGCGGGCGATCTCCTGCACGATGGTGATCTTCTGGGCGATAGTCTGCATGGCCTCGACGGCGCGGCCGACGGCGATTCCGCTCGCCTCGGCGTCCTGGGCCGATTGCCGGGCGATCGTCTCGGTCTGGCTGGCGTTCTCGGCGTTCTGCTTCACGTTGGCGGCCATCTCCTCCATGGAGGCCGAGGCTTCCTCGGTCGACGAGGCCTGCTCGGTCGAACCCTGCGACAGCTGCTCGGCCGAGGCCGAGAGCTCCTGGGACCCCGCCGAGACGTTGCCGGCCGCCGCGGTCGCCTCGGCCACGACGGTGCGCAGCTTCGACAGCATGGTCTGCAGGGCGAGGCCCATCGTGTCCTTGTCGGAGAGCGGCCGGGCCTCCACGGTGAGGTCGCCCTGGGCGATCGCGTTGGCGAGCGCCGCGGTCGCGTTCAGGTTCTCGGTCATGCGGCCCATGGCGCCGACGAGGTCGCCGAGCTCGTCGTTGGTCGTGACCGTCGCGGTCTGGCTCAGGTCGCCCATCGACACCGCGTCGGCGAGCGAGACGGCACGGCCGAGGCCGCGGGAGATCGACAGCGCGAGCCAGGTCGCGATGCCGAGGCCCATGAGGAGCGCGGCCGCCGCCACGCTCAGCAGGATCGTCTGACCCTGGGCGGATTCCGCGGTGGCCTGGGCCGCGGCGTCGTCCATGAACCGCTTCTGCCGATCCGCCAGCGCCTCGAACGCGTTGATCGCGGTCGTGCTCACCGTGGCGTACTCGCCCGAGGCGACTTCTGCCGCCTTCACCGAGCTGCCGATCTCGACAAGGGCGAGCGCCCGCTGGAAGGAGGACGCCCAGGTTCCGAACCGCTCGCGGACAGCCGTCACGGCGATTCCCGCCGCCTGGGACGCCGCCGCGAGCTCGTCCACCGACCGGTTAATCTCCTCGCGCGACTGCTTGGCGAGGGCCACGCGCTGCTGGAGCGCCTCGACGCTCGTGGTCCCGGTGGCCGAGGTCAGCTGCCCCCAGGCCCGCTCGACCCGGCTCTTGAACACCGCGGCGACCCGGGCGAGCCGCTCTCCGGCGGGGCTCTGGGCGTCGGTCGCCGTGTTGATCAGGGCGTCGAGGTCCGTGCGCAGGGCGGCCAGCGCCGGGCGACCCGCCGCATTGATCTCGGCCCAGGTCTTCCCGTTGGAATTGTCGCGGGTCAGCTCCAGAGCCCGGTTCCCCAGCGCGTTCTGCTTCTCGTACTTGGCCGACAGGTCCTCGTAGAGCCTCCTGCCCTCGTCGGTCATGAGCAGAGTCTTCACCTTGGCCAGGGACGCCATGGCGTCACCGTGGTTGGTCGCCGAGCGCTTGGCGAACTCCGTCATCTGCGTCTCGTCCGGGCTGATCAGGGCTCCGCGGACGTTGAACGCGCTGCGGATGGCGTGCGCCTTGCCCTCGAGAACCTGCTTCTGGATCTCGGCGCGGCTCAGGACGTACTTCATCGTCGCGTCGGCGGCCGTGAGCCTCTGGTAGCCGACCCCGCTGGCCGTCCCCAGGAGAACGAGGATCGCGCCGAAGCCCACCCCGAGCTTGGCCTTGATCGAGAAACGCATCGCCCTTTACCCCTACGCAAACACGAGATTCTGACAGGACTTCAGAAAGACTTCGGAAAGACTTCAGTCGAGGATCTGCTCGAGCTCGGGGACGATGATGAATTCGTCCCCCGCCTTGACGATCGAGCGGATGTACTCCGGGCGCCAGGTCGTGCCGACGGGCGGCACCGCCTCGCACTGCGCCGGATCGACCTCCGTGACCGCGAACACCTTGTCGGCCACCAGCGCGACGACCACGGGGTCGCCCGCTACCGGCACCTCCAGGACGAGGAAGCGCGTGTCCGGGCTCGCCGACGCCGCCGGCATCCCGAACCGCTCGCGGATGTCGGCCAGAGGCACGACGTTGCCGCGCACGTTCACGATCCGATCGATATGCGGGCGCGCCCCCGCCACCCGCGTCGCCGGGATCGGATCGATGATCTCGCGCACCATCCCGGCCTCCAGCGCGAAGCTCTCCGAGCCGATCCGGAACATCACCACCTGCTGGCCGCCCTGCCGACCGTCCCGCTGGCCGCCGTCGGCGGCCGCCTGCGGGCCGGGCTCGACGACTCCGCGCGCCACGCCGCCGCTCATCACGCCACCTCCTGGTACTCGCGCACGCCCTCGGCGCGCCCGCCGCTCACGAGGCGGCCGACATCGATGATCAGCGCGGCCGTGCCGTCACCCAGGATCGTCGCCCCGGAGAAGGTCGCCACGTCCGCGTGCAGCTTCGACAGCGACTTGATGACGGTCTGGTGGTTGCCGATGATCTGGTCCGCCACCAGGCCGACCCGCGCCTCACCGGCGGCCACCACGATCACCTTCTGGTGCAGGTCCGGCTCGCCCGCGGCCCCGAACAGGCTGCGCAGCCGCAGGAACGGCACCAGCGCGCCGCGGATGTTGAGGAAGTCCCGCCCGCGGCCGCCGCGCTCGCTGGCGGGCAGCTCGACGCATTCCTCCACCGCGGCCAGCGGGATGACGTAGCGTCCCTCCCCCACCCGGATCAGCAGCCCCTCGATGATCGCCAGCGTCAGCGGCAGGCGCAGCGCCACGCAGGTGCCGCCGCCCGGCTCGGTCGCGATGTCGATCGTGCCGCGCAGGCTCTCGATCGTCTTCTTGACGACGTCCATGCCGACCCCGCGCCCCGACAGGGCCGAGATCTCCTGCGCGGTCGAGAAGCCCGGCGCGAACAGGAACTGGTAGATCTGCTGGTCGGTGAGCACCGCGCCCGGCGCGCACAGGCCCTTCTCCTCGGCCTTGGCGCGGATGCGGGCCGCGTCGAGCCCGGCGCCGTCGTCGCGCACGCTCACCAGCACCTGCGCGCCGACATGCTCGGCGGTGAGCGTGATCCGCCCGGTGGCGGCCTTGCCGCCGGCCGCGCGGCGCTCGGGCGCCTCGATGCCGTGGTCGATCGCGTTGCGGATCAGGTGGACGAGCGGGTCGGCCAGGCGCTCGATCACGGTCTTGTCGAGCTCGGTCTCCTCGCCGGCGGTGACGAACTCGACCGGCTTGCCGAGATCGCGCGAGAGGTCGTGGACGAGGCGGCGGAAGCGGCCGAACAGGGCGCCGATGGCGACCATGCGGATGCTCATCGTGGTGTCGCGCAGCCGCGCGGACAGGCGCTCGATCTCCTCGGCGATGGCCTTGAGGCCGGGATCGGCATGCAGGCCGGCGAGCTGGCTGAGCCGCGCCTGGGCGATGACCAGCTCGCCGACCCGGTCCATCAGCTCGTCGAGCCGCTCGGCCTCGACCCGGACGCTGCTGGCCGGCCGCTCCTCGGCCCGCCGGGCCGGGACGCGCTCGGCGGCCCGGCCCGCGGGCTCGACCGCCCCCGGCCCGGCCGGTCCGGTCTCGCCGGACCCGCGGCCGGCGAGATCGGCGGCCGGAACCGCGCCGGACGGCAGCCCCGACGGCGGCCTCGACGGCGGCCTCGACGGCGGCCCCGACGGCGACGGTGCGGCCTCGGCCGGCTCGGGCGCCGCGTCCGGTGGCGCGGCCGAGACCGGGACGAGCGTCAGGGTCATCTCGTCCCGGACGAACAGGAAGACGTCCTCGATCGCCTCGCGGGGCACGGCCGCGCGCAGCGTGACGTCCCAGCCGATGGCGAGGCTCTCGGGGTCGAGGGCCGGCAGCTCGGGCAGCGCGTCGAGGCGCGGCACGATCGTGCAGGCGCCGAGGTCGCGCAGCTCGTCGAGGAGCGCCAGGGGATTGGTCCCGTTGCGGAGGATCTCGGGCGCGAACGCGATGCCGATCTGCCAGCCGCCCTCCCCCGCCGCAGCGCGCTCGGCGGCCGGCTCCGGGAGGAGCGCGGACGGGGCGGCCGGGCGGGACGCGGCGCCGAGCAGCTGCTCGAGTTCGGCCAGGATGGCCTCGCCGATGATCGGGGCGCTCGCCTCGGGCTCCTCGATGAGGCCGCGGATGTAGTCCTTGGCCGAGAGGGAGACGTTGACGAGGTCGCGGCCGACCGGGACCTCGCCGCGCCGGACGCGGTCGAAGGCGGTCTCGAAATCGTGGGTGAAGGCGGCGACCTGCTCGAAGCCGAACATGGCGCCCGAGCCCTTGATGGTGTGCAGGGCCCGGAAGGCCGTGTCGATCAGGGCCCGGTCCTCGGGCCGGTCGCCGAGGTCGAGCAGCGTCGTCTCCAGGCGGGCGAGCAGCTCGGCGGCCTCGGCGCGGAAGATCTCCGCGGGATCGAGAGCAGTCATGGGACGAACGGACCCCCGGACACAGAACGCAGATACAGAACCAACCGCCCGATCCTGAGCGCGAACGGACGCGCCGATACCGGAGACCGGCCGCGTCTTTCGCGATCAAGCAGTCGAACAGACTGTCCCGGCGCGCGGCGACCGCGCGGTGACGGGACACGACGCGAAGCCGCCGCCTGACTTCGTGGGTTGTATATAATCGGACCAGAAATTTTCGGTTAACGAACAGATTTGAATCCTGAACAGGAAGTATATCCACATCGGTTTCGAAGAATTTGATTGTCGGATACTGCGATCGTGTGAGACGCGGATCACAGGATCTCGGGCGCGCGGTGCGGCACGGCTCCGGCCATCACGGCGCGTCGACGAACGTCGATGGACTCAGTCGGACGTGGACGGACGCGGACGGGCGTGGACGGGCGTGGACGAACATCGACGTCCACCGGCGCGCAGCCGCGCGGATGCGGGCCGCGGCAGGTCCCTGCGGGCGGCGCGCGGATCGCGATGGGACTGGAACCGGGAACGGGGCCGGTCGCGGCCGGTCCGGCGCGGGAAGGCCCGGCCGCGGCGCGACCGCCGACCGGGCCCGAACGGGCTGCCCTCGGCGCGCGCCGGCGCGCTCAGAACAGGTCGATGCCGTCCAGATCGTCGGCGGCGGCGTCGGCCGGCGTCTCGGAGGCCGGAGCCCCCCCGAGCAGGCGCTCGGTCAGGCGCGCGCGAACCTCCCCCAGGGTGCAGCCGGCGATCGCCGCCGCGATCCAGGCCGGATCGGCCGCGGCATCCGGCGCCGCGACGCGGTCCGCGCTGTGGTCGGCGAGCCGCCCGAGCTCCGCGCCGGCCGAGCGCAGCAGGCCCTCGACGTTCTGGATGCGCTGCTTGGCCCGGTCCTGGAACTGCATCGCCACGATCGCCGCCGACACGTCCTGCGTGATGGCCTGCGTGGTCTCGGCGGTCTGCTGCAGGATGCCCGCGACCTGCGCGTTCTGCTCGACCAGCGCCCGCATCACCATGCGGACGCGCGTCTCGGCGGTCCGGCTCTCCTCGGACATGTCGATCGCCGCGATGTCGCCCAGCAGGGCATGGCTGCCGCGCAGGCCGGCCGCCATGGTGCCGATCTGCTGCTTGATCACGTCCGACAGGGCGTTGATCGTCGTGGCGAGGCCGCGCACCTCGTCGGCGACCACCGCGAAGGCCGCGCCGCTGGCGCCGGCCCGGGCCGCCTCGATCTTGGCGTTCAGGGCGAGCAGGTTGGTCTGGCGGTTGATCCGCTCGATCTGCGCGACGCTCCCCTCGACCGACGACAGGCCCTCGAGCACCCCGGCCAGACCCTGCGCGAGGGTCGACCCGCGGGACGACATCAGGGTGATCCGCTCGATCAGGGCGGTGAGCGTCTCGCCGAGGCCGGCAGCGACGTCGCCGAGCTGCAGGGTCCGGTCGTCGATCCGGACGGTCTGGACCGAGGCGACGAGCCCGCGGACGATCTCCGACTGCTCGCAGGTCGTGGCGGCGATGCTCTGGAAGCGGTTGGACAGGCCGTGGACGTTGGCCTCCACGTCGGTGGAGACGATCCCGAGCTCGGCGACGAGGGCGTCGAGCAGCGTCCGCTGCTGCGCCGAGAGGCCGAGCCAGGCCTGGAGCAGGTCGGCCGCCTGCGCGGCGGGCGCCGGCTCGGCCACGATCGCGGCGGGCGGCGGCGCGGGCTCGCTGGACGACGCGGCCGCCTCCGGGAGCGGGGCGGCCGGGATCGCCGCGCCCGATCCGCGCCGGTCATCGGACCCCGCCTCGGACCGCATCTCGGGCCGGCGGAACCGGGCCGGGACCTGCCTGAGGATGTCGTGGGCGACTTGGAAGGCCATCGGCGGGCGGGTCTCTCGGCATCGTCCGACGCGCGCGGGTCATGAACAATCCCACGGTCGGTACCCGACCGAGGGTAAGGATCGCCGTTGAAGAAAGCGTTATCGCCCGGCCGATGGCCGCAACGGCCGGCACAGATCACAGTATTAGCCAATCAACACTGTTCCAGGCCGGGCAGACCTCCCTCCTGTGCTGGGCCCGCGGCCGCGTCGGCCGTCCGCGATTGGCCGAACCTTCAGGAAGAATTTACCCGCCGCGGTGTTGACTCGGGCGCGGCGGCGCGTCGCCCCGCAAGTCCGTCGTCGAGGTCACGAACCCGCATGTCCGAGGCTCCCGTCCTCACGCTCGGTCCCGACTGCACCATCCGGACCGTCCGGGCCCTGCAGGACACGCTGGCGGCGGCGCTCGCCGGCGGGGCGCGCCTCACCCTCGACTGCGCGGCGGTCGAGCGCGCGGACGTCACCTTCGTCCAGATCGTGCTCGCGGCCGACCGGACGGCGCGGGGTCGGGCCGCCGGGATCGCGCTGGTCAACGTCCCCCCGGCGGTCGAGGGCGCGTTCCGGCGCGCCGCGATCGAACACCCCAGCGCGCCGCTCCTCTAGGCGCGCGTCAGGCACAAGAACGGAATCCGTGTCATGGCCACTGTCCTCGCCGTCGACGATTCGCCTAGCATCCGGCAGATGATCAAGGTGGTGCTCGGCCCGGCCGGCCACACGGTGATCGAGGCCGGCGACGGCGCCGAAGGCCTCGCGAAGGCCAGGAGCGAGAGCGTCAACCTCGTCATCACCGATCTCAACATGCCGGTGATGAACGGGCTGGAGATGATCAAGCAGCTGCGGACGCTGCCGAGCTGCACGGGCGTGCCGATCCTCTTCCTGAGCACGGAATCCGACGAGGCGATCAAGCAGCAGGCGAAGGCGGCCGGGGCGACCGGCTGGATCACCAAGCCGTTCAAGCCCGAGCAGCTGCTCGCGGTCGTGGGCAAGCTCGTCCGCGCCTGAGGCCGCGACCGAGGCCCCGCTTCGCGGGGCCCGACATCGGGCCCGTCATGTCCCCGCCGCGGACAGGCCGATCCGACCGGCTCATTTCAGGTGGTAGGCCACCCCGGCGATCAGCGCCTTCTCCTCGGTGTTGAGCGTGCGCCGCGGGTCGCCCCCGAACTTGTTGTGCCAGTACTGGAACCCGGCGAAGACCTCGACCCGGTTGGGCGTGCCGGCGACGAGCTGCCCGACATCGAGCACGAGGTTGGTCTGGGAGACGAATTCCAGCTGGGTGTCGTTCTCGTTGAATCGACCGTAGCGCCCCTTGGGCAGCACGATCGTGTTGAAGCCGGCGAGCGACAGCGGCAGCCCGGTGAACGGCAGCGGGATCGTGTAGGTGATCTCGAATTCCGGCGTCATCTTGAACTCGACGCTGCGGAAGTGCGCGTAGTCGAAGCCCGGCACCGGCCCGTATCCGGCGAAGCCGTTGCGGGAGAACTCCTTGTAGCCCTGGACCTTCAGGTTCACGAACCCGGCCGGCACGTCGAAGGCGAAGCTCAGCCCGAAGGTTCCGGCGCGCTTCTCGGAGTCGAAGGTCGTGTCCTTGGTGTTGACGTCGGCCCCGAACGACAGGCCGACATCCTTCACGAAGCCGGGGATGGCCAGGGCCTGCGTGTCGAAGACCTTGTTGAGGCTCAGGACGCCCCGGTAGATCAGGTAGAACTCGGTGGCGCCGACGCCCTCGAACCGGCGGACCTGATTGCCGGCCGGGTCCTGGGATCCGGACCGGAGGATGTCGAGGGAGAGCAGGTTGGTGCCGTAGGCCCACGCGTTGGCGTGGAACAGGTTGATGACGGTCTTGGGGACCTCGCGCCCCACGAACTGGCCGTCGGGACGCTGGACACGGAGGCCGGGCTCCGCCGAGGGTCCCTGGAAGCGGTAGCTCACCACAGTGTCGGAGAAGTTGAAGAACGACGGCGGCGGCGCCGCCATCACGGTGGCGGCCGCGACGGCGACGCCGGCCTCCTGGCGCCGCGCGCGGGCCGCGGCCGCGACGGGCGTCCCGTCGGCCGCACCCGCCCCCGACGTGGTCGAGGAACTGGCCGCGGCCGTGGCCGGAGCGGGCGCAGGCTCGGCGCAGGCGGGCCCGGCCAGACCGACTCCGCAGGCCAGGATCAGCAGCCCGGCCGCCGGGCGCGGGCTCGCCCGGGACACCGACCGGGGCATCGCGCGCCCTGTCCCCGCGCCCGGCCCCTGCCCGCGACGGCGCCGCGCGGGCCGCGACCGCCCGGGCGCGTGGCCGGTCAAAACAGCTTCCAGAACACGAGGATCATGAGCCCGTAGGCGGCGATCAGCAGCGCGGCGCCCTGCAGGTTGACCCGGGTCCGCCGCGCCGGATCCGGCGTCAGCCACCAGCCCAGCCGCTTGGCCGTCCAGGGCACCATCAGCGAGGTGAG
Organism: Methylobacterium oryzae; assembly: GCF_021398735.1. Classification (NCBI taxonomy): domain Bacteria; kingdom Pseudomonadati; phylum Pseudomonadota; class Alphaproteobacteria; order Hyphomicrobiales; family Methylobacteriaceae; genus Methylobacterium; species Methylobacterium oryzae. Next base: position 830,879 of record NZ_CP090349.1, on the reverse strand, counting down.
CAGCACGCTGAACACGTTGCCGATGAACAGGGCGACCGGGAAATCCACCTTCAGCATGCCGGCCAGGATCGGCGCGCCGACCAGGACGCCCCACAGGAACACGGTCGGGTAGAGGGTCAGCACGACGATCATGTTCATCTTCCACGCCGCGGGCGCGCCCTCTCCCGGCGGCGCGACGTTGCGGAACCACTGCTCGAAGCCGCTCTGCACCGTCCGCGTGTGGAATTCCGCGGTCATCGGCGCCGCCTCGGCGACCAGGGCCCGCCGCTCGGGCGAGTCCATCCAGGTGCGCAGGTTCGCCTCGCTGTCGAAGCGCAGGATCGCCACGTAGTCCTCCTGCACCCCCGGCACGGCCGGCTCGAACCGGTAGCCCTGCATGCCGGGCGCCCGCGACTGCGCGGCCGCGATCTTCTGCTCCCACCGGAGGTAGGCGGCCTCCATGCCGGGCTTCACGCGGGTGCTGATCACCGCGCTGACCGGCGAGGTCCGGGCCGCGCTGGCGTCGTCCTTGACGATGTGGACGTCGTCGCGGCCGACGAGCATCGGCGTGGCGCCCTGGATGCGGGCCTGCCGCTCGGGGGAGGCCATCCAGCTCATGGCCTGCTCCAGGCTGTGGAACCGCTGCACGATCACCCAGTCCACCTGCAGCGGCGGGCGCGGCGGGATCAGCTGCTGCTCGATGAAGCCCGGGAAGGCCGCGACGACGGCGCTGGTGTCGACCTGCCAGCGGGCGAAGGCGTCCGCGCTCTCCGGCCGGATGGTCGTCTGCGTCACGATGCTGACGGACGTTGTGGCACCGCTCATGAACCGACGCGCTTCCGTTGCACGGCTGCCTGCACTCGCGCGTTCGCTTCGCGCGGCCCCCGGCGCCGCGCCCGGTCACCGCCCGATGGGTCCGGGGGGCCGAGAGGCGCCACCTCCGGCGGGCGGGACGGCCGGTCCGTGGACCGCGGCACCGAGGCGGCGGCGGACCCGCAGGGATCTGCCGCGCCGCGGAACACGAGGATAAACAACCGAAAATTGATCTTGCATCCAGCGCCCGCCACTCCATTGGCAGCACCGCTCTGCATACCTGTATCAGCGGGCAAGCTTCGAGCGGAGTCAAGACCTCAGCGCGGAGGTCGAATATTTTAATTGTAAATACAGCACGTTCTCTACGGCAATCGTCTTTTAAGCGGAAACGCTTGCACGATATTTATCTTCCGCGCGCGCGGCCCGGAACGCCGGACTTTTTCGGCGCCCGCTCCGCCCGAGCCACGCCGAGCTGGGACGGAGCGACAATGAAAAAACGGGGCGGCGACGATCGTCGCCGGGCGCGGCGGAAGGTGTGGCGCAGGCCGGGGCGGCCTGCCATGACGGGACGGAATATTTCTTGTCCGTCCGTCTCAGCCGGGGCGCCGCCGTCCCGATCAGGAGCCGCCGCCGTGCCCGCGACGCGCCGGATGTGCTGCTCGGATCGAGCCGGAGACCGTGATCGATCATCTCTTCACGGTCGTTTTATTGCATTTCCCTATATTTACAATTCGACTGCCGACGATCGCGGGCCGGCGTTGACGCGGCACTTCCGGCCCTGTCTATTCTGTCGCCAAGCCGCGCGTAGCCGCTCGTTACTGCTGACGAACATGCGTTTCGCGGGACGCACGGTTTCAGCGGAACGTCCCGATCCGCGCGCGGCCCCGTCGCCGATCCTGCCCGCGCGGCTCGATGGCGGTCGCGCTCCGTGACAGCCCGCACCGCTCGGTCGAGCCGCGCGGCGACATCGCTCGACCCGAAGCCAATGCCGGTCGGCCGACCCGGAGTTGTTAAGCACGCCGCGCGAAGTCTAGTGCGGTCCGACACAACAATCGGGACCGCCCCTCGATTAAGAAATCTTCGCGGTCCATAGTCTCGACCAACCGACCCGTTTCGCGACGACAGAGGTTCCAATGTCTGACAACCACGAAAAGTTCATGGCCCGGGCGATCGCCCTGTCGGAGAAGACGTCGCTGGTCGACAGTGCCGGCGGCGTGTTCGGCTGCGTGATCGTCCAGGACGGCGAGATCATCGCCGAGGGCGCCAACCGCGTCGTCGCCGAGAACGACCCGACCTGGCACGGCGAGATCGAGGCGATCCGGAAGGCCTGCAAGGCGCAGGGCAGCTTCAAGCTCCGGAACGCGACGCTCTACACCAGCGCCGAACCCTGCCCGATGTGCATGGCGGCCGCCTACTGGGCCGGCGTCAAGAACGTCTACTACGCGGCGCAGGTCGAGGACGCGCTGGAATACGGCGGCTTCGACGACAGCATGATCTACGCCGAGCTCAAGAAGGATGTCGGCGAGCGCTCCATCCCGACCCAGCAGATCATGCGCGAGGAGGCCGTCGAGGTCTGGAAGAAGTACGCCCAGAAGGCGGACCGGGTCCCCTACTGAGGGCCGGATCGCGAGATCGGCCGTCCTGCTCCGCCCGCTCAGGCCGCGTCGCCCGAGCGGGCCCCCACGCCCGCGCAGTGCCCAGTCATGAATGCTGAGACCTTGAGGACGGCCTGCAAGGGCCCGGTCATCGACGCGGGCGACCCGCAGTTCCGGGAGGCCCTTCACGGGAACCTGTGGAACAGGCTGATCCCCGACCGGGCGCCGCAGATGATCGTCAGGGCCGCCGACGAGGACGACATCGTCGCCACCGTGAAGTTCGCCCGCGCGCACGGCCTCAAGGTCGTCGTCCGCGGCGGAGGCCACAACTGGTGCCAGCCGACCCTGCGCAACGGCGGGATCCTGATCGACCTCGGGAGCCTCGACAGGATCCTGGCGATCGATGTCGCGCAGCGCCGGGCGGTCATCCAGCCGATCGTCAGCAACCGCGACATCCAGAAGGCGCTCAACGCCCACGGACTCGCCTTCCCGACCGGCCACTGCCCCCAGGTCAAGGCGAGCGGCTACTTCCTCGGCGGCGGCATGGCCTGGAACCCCACGGTCTGGGGCTACGGCACCGAGAGCCTCGAGGCGATCGAGCTCGTCACCGCCCAGGGCGAGCGGATCCGGGCCAGCGAGACCGAGAACCCGGACTTCTTCTGGGCCGCGCGCGGCGCCGGCCCGGGCTTCTTCGGGATCGTCACGAAGTATTTCCTCAAGCTCCACGCGCTGCCGAAGGCCATTCACGGGAGCGAGTATTTCTATCGCCTCGAGGATGCGCCGGCCGTCGGCACGTGGCTCGGCGAGGCGGCGCCCGCGATCGCGCCGAGCGTCGAGCTGACCCAGTTCCTCGTGAAGGCGCCGCCCGCGCTGGCCGAGGCGGCGGCGGACCGGAACGGCTGGGTCTGCATGGTCACCGCCACCGCCTTCGAGGACACCCCGGAGGCGGCCCGGCGCGCGCTGGCGCCGCTCGATGACGCACCGGTCGCGCCCCTGTCGAGCGCGCGGGTGACGCCCCTCGACTTCGAGCAGCTGTTCGACGCGTCCGGCGCGCTCTTCCCGGAGGGCGTGCGATCCCGGGTCGAGGCCACCTTCTCCAATCACAGCCCCGGCGCGGTGATGGCGGCTATCCTGCCCCTGTGGCAGCGGGCGCCTTCGGCGACCTCGGTGTTCCTGTCGACGATCTTCTGCGGACCCGACGTCCCGGGGCCGCAGCGGAACATGGCCCGCTCCATGACCTCGAAGGTCTATGGCGGCCCCTGGACCATGTGGCACGCGGCGGACGACGATCAGGCCAACGCCGCCTGGCATCGGGCGGTGATCGCCGCGCTGAAGCCGCTCAACATCGGCTACTACATCGGCGAGACCAACACGGTCGAGCAGCCCGAGATCGTCGCCCAGGCGTTCACGCCCGAGAAGTGGCAGAGGCTGTGCGCGCTGCGCGACGAGCACGATCCGGACCGCGTGTTCTTCGACTATTTCGACGGTCTGCGCTGAGCCGCGGCGCGGTCACGTCGGCGTGTCGGTCGCGTCCCAGGGCGTGTCGCGGTCGTTCTGGAATCCGGTCAGCCAGTTCAGCGCGACGTGGCGCTCCGCCACGACGTCGCCGTTGAGCCCCGCGGGGGCTGTCCCCTTCTGCCGCGCCTGCCGGACGACCCAGTGCGCCCGCCACGCGCGGTCCAGCGCCTCCAGGATCTCGCCGGGCGGCCGCAGCCGCGCGGCGTCGGCCGCGCCCGCGTCCCGGGCGAGCGGCGCGACCGCCCGCCAGAGCGCGTCGACGTCGACCGTGGCGTCGCTGTCGGCGATCCGGGCCGCGCGCACGCCGAGCGCCCACAGCAGGGTGTTCGCGGCCTCGTAGCGCCAGGACGCCGCCGCGGCGTCCTTCGGGTCCGCCGCCTCGATCTGGGCGCGCTCGGCCGGCGACAGGGCCGCGAAGCCGATCGGATTCAGCGTCCTCTGCCCCGGCTCGCGCAGCGTCGTGCCGGCGCCGAAGGCCTGCCCCCAGGCCGCGATGTAGAGCAGGGCCAGAGCCCGCCGGAGCACCTCCGCCGGCGGTCGCAGCGCGAGCTCCGCCTCGCCGAGCGCGGGGGGCATGCCGGCCGGCGGCTTCGGGTCCAGATCCTCGAGGTGCTCCAGGGTCCGGGCGCGGCGCGCGACGGCGTCGGGCGGGTAGGGCAGACGCGCGGCGGCGTCCGTCTCGCCCGCGGCCGACAGGAGGAGCGCCATGTCGGGCGCCCGCACGGATCCGTCGGGCAGGAAGAGGACGGCGTTCGCCGCGAGCGCCCAGGCTTCCACGCGCGGCAGGTCGGACGCGGCGACCGCGAAGCTGACGTGGTTGCGGACGCGCTGCAGGTGGCGCCAGAGATGGTAGCGGTGGGCGGTCATCTGCCCGTCGCCCCGTCCCATGACGTAGCCGATGAACCCGTCGAGATGCGGCTGCAATTCGGGGTCGGACAGGTCCCGCCGGCCGTTCAGCGCGTGGTCGAAGGGGAGCGCGGGCAGGTCGCGCACGGTCGCGTAGGCGTTGACGAGAAGCGGTTCGTCCGGCGCCGCCTCCGCCGGTGCCGCATCGGCGCGTCCGAACAGCCGCTTCAGCAGATTCATGGTCTCTCCCTTCCGGTCTTCCCGCGGAGCGGCGCCTCCGAGGCTGGCATCCAAACCGGGCCCGCCCCACTCTGGGCGCGCCGGCCGGGCAAGGCGCGCCGCGCCCGGAGCCCTCGGAGGCCGGACCGCAGCATTCGGTTGACGTGGCCGTTCGGCCGGTTAGAAAACCGGCCGTCGAATCGGTTATCGATCCGGTTGCGCCCAATCTTTGTCGCTCGGAAGCTGTAGCTCGACCGCATCTATAGCCTCCTGGACCGAGACTGTTCGCTGCGCCGGCTCGATACCGGGACGCCGACCCGACCGCAATCCTGCCGCGCCCGCCCTGCCGCGCCGGCGTCTCGCTATCCAGGAGCCGACCATCGCCGAAGCAGCGCCCCCGCGCGACCGCTCGCGACCGCGCGCCCTCGCCGGGCTCCTGGCAGCGACCGTGCTGCTGCCGCTCGCGATCCTGCTGATCGGGCTCTGGCAGGGCCAGCGCGGCCGCGACGACTGGCGGGCCTTCGCGGCCGAGCGCGACCGCCTCGGCGCGGTCGTGGCGGATCTGGAGGCGCGGTCTCCGCGGGACGGGCGCCCCGATTTCAGCCTGCAGTTCCGGCACGACGGCCGCCTCTACGGCGGCCCCTACGCCGCGGTGAAGGCCCGCGAGATCCGCGACCACGCGGGGACCCTCGCCGCCGTGATGGACTGGCGGCGCAGGCTGCCGGCGGTCGCGGTCGCGGGCGGCGGAATCGCGGCGGCGCTCTCCGTGCTCGTTCTGCTCGTCGGCGGCCTGCTCGGGCAGCTGGGACGCGGGTCGCGCGACGCCCTGGTCCGCGGCTTCTCGCTGGTGCGGCGGCTGCTTCCGCCCGCCCTCGCCGCCCAGATCGTGGCGGCGACCGCCGGCCTCGTGGCGGTGGTCCTGTTCGAGGCCGGGCTGCTCGTCGACGGCGGCCTCAGCGGCGGCGGCGTGAAGCTCCTGGCGATCGCGGCCGGCGCGGTCGGCGCCACGATCCTCGCCGCGTGCGGCGCCCTGATCGGCCTGCGCCGGGCCCTCGTCGCCTTCGCGCCCGACCCGCTGCCGATCCTCGGGCGGCGGATCGCGCCGGCCGAGGCGCCGGGTCTCTGGCGCCTCGTCGAGGCGCTCGCCGACCGGATGGGCGCGCTGAAGCCCGAGGCCCTGGTCGTCGGCCTCACCGAGGGCTTCTTCGTCAGCGCCGGCCCGGCCGTGCTCGAGCCCGGCGGCGCGCGGCTCGACGGCCGGATCCTCTACGTGCCCCTGCCCTATCTCGCCCTGCTGCGCGTCGACGAGACGGCTGCGATCCTCGGGCACGAACTCGCCCACTACGCCGGCGGCGACACCGCCTACAGCCAGCGCTTCCTGCCGATCTACGCGGGCGTCGGGCGCTCCCTCGACGCGATGGCCGAGCGCGAGCGCGGCGCGCTCGGCGTGCTCGGGCCGTCGATCCGCCTCGGCCTGTTCGTGATGGAGCAGTTCCACCTCGCCGTGCGCCACTGGAGCCGGGTGCGCGAGTTCGCGGCCGACGCGGCCGGCGCCGCCGTGACCTCCCCCGACGCCTCGGCCCGGGCGCTCCTGCGCTACGGCGCCGCGCGCCCGCGCGTCGTCGAGACCCTGGACGCGGCGGCCGACGCGCCGGAGACGGCCGCCGCCGACCTCGTGGCGGCGGCGTTCGACGGCGCGATCGCGCGCGGCCTCGAGGATCCCGCGGCGCGCCTCGAGGACGAGCAGGCCCACCCGACCGACACCCACCCGCCGACCCGCGACCGCGTCGCGGCCCTCGGACTGGCGGTGGACGCCGACTTGCTCGCCGCGGCCGGAACCGCGCCGCCGGCCCGGGCCCGCGACCAGCTCGCCGCCTACTTCGCCGACCCCGACGGCCTGTGCCGGGCCGCGACGCGGGACTTCCTCGGCGCGGTCCGCGCGCGAGAGGCCGCCGCCCGCGCGCATCTGGAGGCGACCGCCGCGGACGTCGGAACCGAGGAACGGGTGCTGCGCGCCAGCCACCGCGCTCGCGGCCTCGCGCTGTCCGCCAGCGCCGGCCTCTTCGCCGCCGCCGCGCTCGCGCTCGTGCTGCTCCGCGTCCCGGGGCTGTCGCCCTACGAGGCCCGGATCGTGTCGGCCGTGGCGCTGACCCTCGCGGCCGCCTTCGGCGCGGCGGGCGCCTTCGTCCTGTCGCGGGGCGAGCCGATCGCCCTGATCCTGAGCCCCGCGGGGCTGACGGCGCCCGGTCTCGACAGGGTGATCCCCTGGGAGGCCGTCGCCGATCTCGACATGTCGCTGAGCCGCGGCGGCATCGTCACCCGCCTGCTGCTGCCGCCGGGCGCGGACTGGCCGGAGCGGGCCCCGGGGCGACACCCCGTGAAGCTCGACCCGAAGCGCCGCATCGTGACGCTCACGGTCGGACTGCCGCGCCGGATGAAGCCGCAGGATTTCGCCGACCTGATCGCCCGCTACCAGGCCGCGCACCACGCCCGCCGCGCCCTGGCCGAGCGCGCCGCGAGCGCGACCGTCGCCGCCCACACCCCCTCTCCCGAAGCCCTGCCTGCTTGAGGATCGCATGGGATCGCCCGCCAAGCCCGAGACCGCCGAGACCCTGCGCCTGCCGCCCGACCGCGCGAGCTGGACCGTCATCCTGGGCGTGCTGTTCGGCTTCGTGCTGTTCGGCGGCCTCCTGGCAGCCAGCGCCGTCTACACGGCGCCCGTGCTGATCTCGGACTGGCAGGTCCGCGAGGCCGCCCGGCCCGTCCCGAACGCCCGCGTGAGCGACGGCAAGTGCAGCACCAAGCTCGTGTTCCACATCTGCGACGCGACGCTCTCGCTGCGGACGCCCCAGGGCAGCGTGACCCGCCGGGTGAACTACGTGTTCACCGGCCTGCACACGGGCGACTACACGATCGGCGTGATGGCCGACCCGGCGCATCCCGAGTCCGTCACCACCGATCTCGGCCTCGACCGGCTGTGGAACCGGGCGATCACCCTCCTGGCGATCGACGGGGTGATCCTGGCCGGCCTCGTCGGTGCGCTGATCTCGATCCTCCGCAACGGGCGCGCGGCGTTCCGGTCCGCCGCCTGACCGGCCCCGCGCCGGGATCTCGGCCGCGCAGGGCCGTCCGCGCCACGGGACACGCCCGAACCGGCGGACCGGTGCCGTACCGGTTGCCGGTCCGGCGATCCGGTACGTGTGTGTCATTGCGCCGGCGCGGACGGTCGGTCAGACCGCGCTCCCTCGAACCTCTCGGGAGAACCGGATGAGCAGCACCCGCAAGACGGCGCTTCGTGGCGCCCTCCTCGGCCTCGCCCTCGCAGGCCCGGCGCTGGCCGACGACACGCCGACGACGGCGGGCGCGGTCGACCGGCTCAAGGGCCTCGCCAACGAGGCGGTCGGCGGCGCCAAGCGCGGCGTCGGCAACCTGACGGACGACGAGGCGCTGAAGGCCGAGGGACGCGACCAGAAGCTCCGGGGCCAGGCCCAGCAGGAGCGCGGCAAGGCCAAGGACGCCGTCGAGAACGCCCTCGACAAGTAGGCGGACCGGGTCCCGGCCGCGCCATGGCCGGGACCCGGCGCACCGATCGAAACGGCCTCGCCGGCCGGCATGACGGACACCGTCGACGCCTCGGCCTGTCCCGGAGCCGGAGCCACTGGCCGCGCCGGGCGCGACGGACAGCGCCAGGCTGGCGCCGGTGCCCGCGGCCCGAGCGATCGTACAGTTGCCCTGCGTACTCGCCCAATCGACCTATTACGCGGGAAAGCTCTCATTATTTTAGCAAACGTTCCAATTTTTCATTCTATCTTACTCACTTGGCAGACATCACAGAAATCATACGGCCGCTCTGCCGGACGCCACCGCTTTAGGTAGTGCGCCGTGGTTGATAACGATTTTTGCTGCAACAACTTAACCGCGACATATGCTATCGATACAGGATAGGCGACCGAATCGGGCCGGTCTTGAGTATCGAACCTGTATTGCTGCAGGGCACGGCAACCGTGTGGGGCCGCCAGAACAAGGATCGACCGGACCGTCCGGTCGACGCGACGCGCGGGTGTGCCGATCATGATGTTTGCTGTCCCCGCCTTGCTGTTGGAGCTGGCGTTGACGACGCCGGTCTCGGACAAGATGCCGGTCTTCGACGTTCACGGCAGCTGCCGAGCGGCGACGACGGCGATGACCCTCGATCCCGTTCGGCAGAAGCTCTGCCTCCAGGACGAGGGGTCGGCCCGTGCCGAGGTGGCGAAGAAGTGGTCCAGCTTCCCGGCGGTCGATCGGACGCGCTGCGCGGCGGAGGCCCAGCTCGACGGCCTGCCCAGCTACGTCGATCTGCTGGAGTGCCTGACCCTCGCCCGGGAAGCCAAGGCCGAGGACGATCAGTAGTGCGCGTCAGGACCGAGACCGAAGACCGTCCCGTAACGCTCTCAGGTTGAGGGTCGACCGTGCCGATCGTGCTGCAGCTTCCCGGATCCCTCCGTCTCCTCGCCTTGGCGGCCATCGCGGGCCTCGCCGCCGGTTGCCGCGATGCGAACCAGTACGTTCCCCCACCGCCGCCGACGGTCTCGGTCGCGCAACCGCTCGTGCGCACGGTCACGCGCTACTTCGAACTCACCGGCAACACCAAGGCGTTCGCGGCCGTCGAGCTCGAGGCACGGGTCCAGGGCTTCCTAGAGGCGATCACCTACAAGGACGGCGCCGTCGTGAAGAAGGGCACGCCGCTCTTCTCGATCCAACGCAACACCTACGAGGCGCAGCTCAAGCAGGCGCAGGGCGCCCTGGCGGCGCAGCAGGCCGCCCTAGCGAATGCCCAGTCCGAGTATCAGCGCCAGTCCACGCTGGGCCGGCAGGAATTCGCCTCGCAGGCGCGCGTCGAGGACGCGAAGACCAAGCAGGACCAAGCCAGCGCCGCCGTCATGGAGGCGCAGGCCAACCTCGACATCGCCGCCATCAATCTCGGCTACACGCAGGTCTCCGCACCGTTCGACGGCGTGGTCACCAACCACCTCGCGGATGTCGGGGCGCTCGTCGGCATCAGCGGACCGACCAAGCTGGCGCAGCTCGTGCGCATCGATCCGCTCTACGTCTACTTCAACATCAGCGAGCAGCAGGTGCTGCTGGTCAAGGAGCACCTGCTCGCCACGCACCGGACGCTGGGCGACCTATCCAGGATCCCGGTGGAGATCGGCCTGCAGACCGAGACCGGCTATCCGCATGCGGGCAAGCTCGACTACCTCGCGCCGCAGGTCGACCCGTCCACCGGCACGCTGATGGCGCGGGCGCTCATCGAGAACGGCGACCACGCGCTCCTCCCGGGCCTGTTCGTTCGGGTCCGGGTCCCGGTCGGGCGCCAGGACAAGGCCCTGCTGGTGCGCGACGACGCCATCGGGACGAACCAGCAGGGCAGCTACGTGCTCACGGTCGGCGCCGACGACACGGTCTCGCAGCGGGTGGTGACGCTCGGGCCCCGGGACGGGCGCTACCGGGTGATCGAGACCGGGCTCGCACCCGGCGACTGGGTCGTCACGGACGGCATCCAGCGGGCAATCCCAGGGGCGAAGGTCGCGCCCCAGAAGGTGGCGGTGGCCGAAGCCTTGCCCGACCCGGCGCCACTCCCGCGGTGAGCCGTCGTCCGGAAGTCCCGGCGCTGCCGACGAGGCCGACACGCCCGACGATCGGACAGTGATCTCCGCCACCCCGCGTCCCGCCCTGGCGGCGGGCCGCCCCTGAGACGCCGGCACCGAGGGCCAACGGCATGATCTCGCGCTTCTTCATCGAGCGGCCGGTCCTGGCCAACGTGCTGGCCCTGGTCATGGTGCTGATCGGCGCGGTGTCGCTCTTCAACCTGCCGGTGTCGCAGTATCCCAACGTCGTGCCGCCGACGGTCCAGGTCACCACCCGCTACCCGGGTGCGAGCGCCCGCACGGTGGTCGACACGGTGGCGCTCCCGATCGAGCAGCAGGTCAACGGCGTCGAGGGCATGCTCTACATGCAGTCGACCAGCGCGAGCGACGGCACCTACACCCTCACGGTCACCTTCGCGATCGGGACGGACGGCGATCAGGCCCAGGTGCTGGTGCAGAACCGGGTCGCGATCGCGATGTCGTCGCTGCCGCAGGCGGTCCAGGTCCAGGGCGTCACGACCCAGAAGAAATCCACCGCGGTCCTGCAATTCGTCACACTGTCGGCCAGCGACGGGAAGTTCGACAGCCTGTTCCTGTCGAATTACGGCGTCATCAACGTGCAGAACGAGCTGGCCCGGCTGCCCGGCGTCGGCAACGTCACGGTCTTCGGCGCCGGCCAGTACGCGATGCGGATCTGGCTGGATCCCGACCTTGTGCAGGCCCGGGGCCTCACCCCCGACGCCATCATCAACATCGTGCAGCAGCAGAGCCAGGAGGTCACCGCGGGCGCCGTGGGGATGCCGCCGGTCCCGGCCGGCCAGGACTTCCAGTACACGCTCAACGTCAACGGGCGGCTCAACAGCGCCCCGGACTTCGAGAACATCGTCGTCAAGGCGGACGCGCAGGACGGCGGCCGCATCACCCGCTTGCGCGACGTCGGCCGCGTCGAGCTCGGCGCGCAGACCTACAGCCAGTCGTTCACGCTGAACGGGCAGCCCGCCGCCGGCATCGGCATCTACCAGCTGCCCGAGGCGAACGCGTTGACGGTGGCGAACGCGGTCCGCACTCGGATGGCCGAGCTCGCGAAGACCTTCCCGTCGGGCCTCGTCTACGCCATCCCGTTCGACACGACGGAGTTCGTGCAGGCCTCGATCCACGAGGTCTACATGACGCTGTTCGAGGCGGCCGTCCTGGTCCTGATCGTCATCCTGGTCTTCGTCCAGGACTGGCGCGCCATGCTGGTGCCGGCGACGACGGTGCCGGTGACGATCATCGGCGCCTTCGCCGCCATGGCGGCGATGGGCTTCAGCGTGAACCTCTCGACGCTGTTCGCGATCGTGCTGGCCATCGGCATCGTGGTGGACGACGCCATCGTGATCGTCGAGGGGGTCTCCCACCACATCGACGAGGGCCTCTCGCCCCGGGCGGCGGCCGAGAAGGCGATGGAGGAGCTGTTCGGCCCGATCATCGGCATCACCCTGGTGCTCATGTCGGTGTTCGTGCCGGCCGCGTTCCTGCCCGGCCTGACCGGGCAGCTCTACAAGCAGTTCGCCCTGGTGATCGCCGCCACTGCGCTGATCAGCGCGATCAATGCCGCCACCCTGAAGCCGACCCAGTGCGCCCTGTGGCTGCGCAAGCCGGTGCCGCCGGAGAAGCGGAACGTGTTCTACCGCGGCTTCAACCGCGTCTACGGGGTCCTCGAGGGCTGGTACGCCCGGCTGATCGCCACCATGGTCCGGCGCAGCCGCCTCATGGTCGCCGTGGCGCTCCTGCTGATCGGGCTCGCCGGATGGGGGCTGACCCGCCTGCCGACCGCCTTCCTGCCCACCGAGGACCAGGGCTACGTCCTGATCGGCGCACAGCTGCCGGACGGGGCCTCGAAGGAGCGCACCGACGCGGTGATGCAGCGGATCAGCGTCCAGGCGAAGGCGACGCCGGGCGTCGACAACGTGCTCTCGATCAGCGGGATCTCGGTCCTCGATTCGAGCGCCAGCCTGCCCAATGCCGGCGTCGCCTACGTGGTTCTCAAGAACTGGGATGTCCGGGCCAAGGAGAGGGGCCAGGATCTGCGCAGCCTCTACGAGCGCTTCAACACGATGCTGGCGGGCGTCGAGGACGCCGAGACCTTCGTGCTGATCCCGCCGCCGATCCAGGGCATCGGCAACGCCAGCGGCTTCACCATGCAGATCGAGCTGCGCAACGGCGACTTCGACTACCCCCTGCTGGAGAGCCTCGCCCGGACGGTCGTCGCCGACGGGAACTCGCAATCCGGGCTGCGGAAGCTCAACACCTCGTTCCGGGCCGGCGTGCCGCAGATCGCGATCGCGGTGGACCGGGTCAAGGCCGAGGCCCTCGGCGTGACGGTCGGGCAGGTCTTCTCGACCCTCTCGAGCTACGTCGGGTCGTCCTACGTCACGCAGTTCAACAAGTTCGGCCGGACCTTCCAGGTCTACGTGCAGGCCGCGCCCGATTACCGGCTCCGCCCCGAGGACGTCGAGAACCTGAAGGTGCGCGCCGGCAACGGCGTGATGGTGCCGCTCGGCACCGTCGTGGAGATCAAGTCCGTGCAGGGCCCGTCCCTGATCAGCCTGTACAACCTCTACCCGACGGCGACGATCGTGGGCGGGGCGGCGCCGGGCTTCAGCTCCGGGCAGGCGCTGGACCTGATGCAGCAGATCGCCGCCAAGGTGCTGCCGCCGGGCACGGGCTACGACTGGACGGCGATGTCGTACCAGGAGAAGGCGGTCGGCGCGCAGATCTACCTCGTGTTCGCGCTGGCCATCCTCCTCGTCTACCTGGTCCTGGCCGGCCAGTACGAGAGCTGGATCCTGCCGCTGGCGGTCCTGCTCGGCGTGCCGCTGGCGCTGCTGGGCACGGTCGGGGCGCTGCTGCTGCTCGGCGTCGCCAACAACCTCTACACGCAGATCGGCCTGATCCTGCTGATCGCGCTGGCGAGCAAGAACGCCATCCTGATCGTCGAGGTCGCCCGCGAGAAGCGGCAGGCCGGACTCGACATCGCGGCCGCCGCCGTGGAGGCGGCGCGGCTGCGCTTCCGCCCGATCCTGATGACCTCGTTCGCCTTCATCCTCGGCGTGCTGCCGCTCGTCACCGCCTCCGGGGCCGGGGCCGCGGCGCGCAAGTCGATCGGCATCACGGTGTTCAGCGGCATGCTCGCCTCGACCTGCCTGGCGGTGCTGTTCGTGCCGTCCTTCTACGTGATCCTGCAGCGGATCGAGGAGCGCCGCGCGCGCCGGGGGCAGCCCGGGCCTGTCGCGTCCCCGCCCCCGGCCGGGACAACCCCCGAGACCGGACCGGCGTGAGCCGGAGCGCGGACGCGGCGCGGTTCCGCCCCGCGCCGCCGTCACCGCGCGACGCCGTTCCCTCCGACGCGCGGCGCCGGATCCGCGACCGGACCTCCGGAGACCACGCGTCCGGCATGCTCGACCGTTGACGGCCTTACATCGCCCACCCTATTAGATATAGCATTAGCTATAATGATGGGTCAGGGCTATGACGCACACCGGCGCTCCGCGTCGCCTCTCGGCTCTAGGATCGGTCCTGTGCGGCCTCGCCGCGGCGCTCGGGTTGGCCGCGGGGCTCTGGATGGCCGCAGCGCTCGGGCCGGCACTGGCCCAGTCCCTGCCCACAGCCGCCGAGAACCTGACGCCGGGCGACCTCGACAGCGAGCATCTGTTCGGCTTCACCGAGGGGAGCGACCTCGGCGTTCCCGGGGAGGCGGAGCTGGAATGGGAGACGAGCGGGCGACTCGGCCGGCGCGTCGCCCGCTTCCTGACCGTGGACAGTTCCCTGGCCCTGAAGGTGCCGCTGACCAACGATTTCCGCCTGGCCCCGGGCGTCACCTTCAACGCCTACGACATCGGCGCGCCGGGCACCCCGGCCCGGACCACGGGCGGCTTCAACGGCGGCTTCCTCGAGACCCGGGTGCGCCTGATGGATCGCCGGACGGCCCCCCTCGGCCTGACCCTCAACATCGTGCCGGGCTACGGAACCGTCGACAGCGGGACGGGCGTGCCGGCGCGCAGCTTCGCCACCGAGATCGGCCTGCTGGCGGATCGCGAGATCATCCCCGGCAAGCTGATCGCCGCCGTCAATGTCGGCTTCGCGCTCTCGACGACGCGGCTGACCGTGATGGACGCGCCCGTGCGCGGATCGGGGATCGAGGTGGCGGGGGCGCTGGCCTACTGCGTCCGGCCCGGCCTCTTCCTCGGCGGCGAGGCACGCTATGCCCGGACCTACGACGGCTTGGCGCTCGACCGGTTCGCGGGCGAGGCCGTGTATCTCGGACCGACCGCCTACATGACCCTGTCACCCCAGGCCTGGGCCTCGTTCACCTGGAGCTTCCAGGTCGCCGGGCAGGCGACGGGCGAGCCCGGCCCGCTCGACCTGTCGAGCTTCGACCGCCATCAGATGCGGTTGCGCGTCGGGTACAGCTTCTGATCGCGGCCCTGTCGCCGCACCGCGGCCTGCGAGCCTCAGGGTGGGCGGACAGGCGCCGAGAACGCGACCCTGGTGGAGCAGTCGAGGGACCGAACCGCCCGTGCCGACGGGCGGTGAGCCTGCCGTGGATGTCGGCTGAAGCGGCCCGGTCGCGACGAGAAGTGGGACTGGCTGCCCCGGAGCCGGTCTTCCGGAAGGACTATTACATGCCGAACATGTTCGCAGTCGGGGCATGCAACGTGAAGGCATGACCCTCATCAATCCAGCCGCTTCCGGCGTGACCTTGCTCGATGTAGCTGATCTCATCGGCGCTGGAAGCGTAGTAGTGCCGTCCGCTCTCGGTGTTGACGAACCGCTCGACGGTCAACGCATGCGATCCCGCGGCGGTCGAACTCGCGTAGGCGTCGAACGCAACACCGTCATAGTTGTAGCCGGAACCGTCCGAGAGAAGCCCGTCGCGCTCCGCGGTGCTGGTCGTGTAGAAGTGGTCGCCGGTCGTCGGGTTGGTGAATCGAAAGACGTCAGCCGTGGCAGACGATGACACTGGCGCGGCCCAGCCGACGCCCTGATAGGCGTAGCCCGACGGGGTGCTCTCAAGCTGCGCGCGTTCTGCAGCGCTTGCCGTGTAGAAATGCCGTCCTGAGGCGGCGTCGTAGAAGTGAAAAACCGGCTCAAGCGCCGCGGCGCCCGGACTGGCCTGATAAGCCCGCATGTAGTCAATATTCATCTGCGCGGGAAATGGCGTCGACGCGTCGGCGTCGCCCGGCCAAGAGCCGCCGACGGCGAGATTCGCGATCATGTACATGGGCTTGTCCAGACCGGCCGGCGTCGGCGTACGATAGATCTCCTGTCCGTCGAAGTAGAAGGTCAGCGTGTCCGGTTGCCAGTCAACGCCGTAGGTGTGGTAGCCGCCGCTCATGTCGGCGACTGCGGAGATCCCCTGGCTCATCGTGTGGTTGCCGGGTGTCTGGCCGGGCGCCAGGCTGTGCACCGTGGTGTAGAGCGTGCCGGGATCGTGCCCGAGCATCTCCATCACGTCGATCTCGGGCGGCCAGGAACCGTCCGCCGGGAGCAGCCAGAACGCCGGCCAGAAGCCCTGACCGGCGGGCAGTTCGGCCCGCATCTCGAAATAGCCGTAGGTCTGGCTGAAACTGTGGAAGGTATTGACCATTCCCGACGTGTAGGGCTGATCCCCCAGGTCCTGGATCAGAGACGGATCCGACGGCGCGGCTGTGATGGTGAGGATGCCGTCGTGGACGCGGAACGGGTTCGGGAGCGCGCTGCCGTCGGGTTGATCGGCGCGGACATACCATTGCTGCTCCTGATTGAAGGGCCGCGTCCCGGTCGACGTGACGTGGATGCTCCACTGCGGGCCGCCGGACGTGTCGAGACCCGAAGTGCCGTCCCAGAGCGGCAGCGTGTTGAAGTCCTGGCTGTAGGTGAGTGTCGCCGTCTGGGCGAGATTCCTCGGATCAATGGCCACGGATCACCTGCCCATTCGTGCCACGCACTGAAGTGGCCGCGCCGCACGATACAATCATAAGCTGCATCGGAAAACAGGGCGCCTGGGTTCCGACGATGATTGCCGGGCACGGTCTGGTCGATGGCACGACGCGCGGGATGCCGCCGTCGATCCGAGCAGATCGATACGGAGGAGCCGATCGACAGCGAATATTTGAAAGTATATCCCGTAATCCTCCGAGATTTTAGGATTACAACGAGCATTGCCATTCTGGCTGATTTTATATACAAAATACTAATACAAATGATAGTCGAGCACGTCATTTCTGCGACGCATATTGCTGTCCGCGACCGAAGCGCGACGCGGTTGGACCTCCTCCCTCGGCGGTGTCGTGACCGGCCGCACGCAGCAACGGCAGGCCGCAGGCTCGGTATTCTTTACCGACGCTCGGGTCCGCAACCCATAATTGTACTGCCGGTTACGCATCAAAACCGGAGGTGCCCATGTCGTCGTCCCCTCTCGCCGCGCTCAACCCGTCGTCACGCTCGCTTGAGTGGCTGGTCGGGTCCAGCGCGCTACTGTCTTCCACCGCACTGTCGACCGGCCAATTGACGAGTCTCGGTCCGATTACCTCGCTCATCGAGAGTGCCGTCGACGTCGGTGCGGCGGACGAGGGCGGATCACTGCTTCCCGGCGCGCTGGCCGATACCGCGAACCAGATCGTCCTCGACACCCATGCGCAGCTCGAGAACGCGGGTCATCAGGTCGCGGCGCTGAACGGCCCGCTCCACGGTCTGACCAATCTCGGCGAGACGGTCGGGCTCGGTCATATCGGCGAGGCCGGCAACCTGATCACGGACCTGACCGGCGCCGTCGCCAACCCGACCGATGCCGGCAGCGTCGTCCCGGTGTTGAACGATGCCGGGCAGGTCGCCGAGGCTGCCGGAACCTTGCTGAATACCGTCACAGCATTGCCCGTGGCCGGCAACGGCCTTGTCGGCTCCGGCGGCACGCTCGCGCCGGCGGTGGGGATTCTCAACCAAGCCGTCCTCGACCTGCACACGACGCTGGAGGATGTCGGCCATCAGGTCCCGGTGCTCAACGCGCCGATCCACGCCCTCACGGGCCTCGGCGAGACGGTCGGCCTCGGTCGCATCGGCGAGGCGGGCAATCTCCTGACCGACACGCTCGCCGTGCCGGGATCGCTCCTCACTGGCGGCGGCCTCGGCTCGGCCACGCCGGTCCTCGCGGATCTCGGTTCCATCCTCGGAGCGACCGACACGCTGATCACCTCCGTCACCGGGGCCGCGACGGCCGGCGGGCTGCTCGCGTCGGGCGGCCTTCTCGCCCCGGTCGCGAACCTCGCGAACACCGCCGTCCTCGACGTCCACATGACCCTCGAGAATCTCGGGCACGAGGTCCCGCTGCTGAACGGCGCTGTCCACGGCCTGACCAATCTCGGCGAGACCCTCGGACTCGGCCATCTGGGCGAGGGCGGAAACCTGCTGACCGACGCCGCGGCCCTGCCCGGTGCCCTGCTGGGCGGCCAGGGGCTCGGCGCATTGTCCCCGATCCTCGGCGATGTCGGCGCGGTGGCCGGTGCGGCCGGCGGACTGCTCGGCGGCGTCACCGCCGCGGTGGATGGCCTGCTCGGCACCGTGACCGGCGGCGCTCCGGACGGAACCGGCACCCTGCTCGGGCCGAACGCGCCGCTGCAGCCGGTGGGCGCTGTCGCCAACACGCTGATCGACACCGTCCACGGGGCGCTGGAGCAGGTCGGACACGACGTGCCGCTCCTCAACGACCCGCTCCACGCGGTGATCGCGCTGGGCAACACGGTCGGACTGAGGGAACTCGGCGACAGCCACAACCTGCTCACCGACACCATCAACCTGCCCGGCGCGATCCTGACCGGGAACGCGCCCGGAGGCGTGGCGCAGGTCGTCGACGACCTCGGGCACGTGGCGGGCGCGCTGGGCGGCGTCGTCGGCTCCGCGACCGGCCTCCTCGACTCGGCCGGCGGCGGTCTCGGATCCGGCCTGCCGGGCGGCGGTCTCCTGGCACCGGTCACCTCCGCCCTCGGCGGCTTGACGGGGGACCAGGGTGCCGGAGCCCTCGACGGTCTCCTGGGCGGCCTGAACGGAGGCCCGGGTTCCGGCGCGGCCGGCGCGCTGCTCGGGACGAACGCGCCGCTGCAGCCGGTCGGAGACGTCGCCAATACGCTGATCGACGGCGTCCATGCGGCCCTGGAACAGGTCGGCCACGATGTGCCGGTCCTGAACGACCCGCTCCACGCCGTGATCAACCTCGGAACCACGGTCGGCCTGGGGGAGCTCGGCGGGTCGAGCAACCTCGTGACCGATGTCGTCAATCTGCCGGGCGCGGTCCTGAACGGCGACGGAGGCCCCGCGGTGACGCAGGTCGCGAGCGATCTCGGGTCCGTGACGGAGGCGGCCGGCGGCGTCGTGGGCTCGGTGGCGGGGATCCTTCCCGCGGCCGGCGGGGACGGCCACCAGGCGGGCTCCCCGGTCGACGGCGTCGTCGGGACCGTGACCACGGTCCTGGGCGGGGGCGAGACCGGTGGGGCAGGGAGCGCCGTCGGAAACCTGCTCGGCACGCTCACCGGCGGCACGTCGGGCGAGCCGGGAGCCGAGACCCACCCGTTGATCGACGTGTCGGCGGGCCCGACGACCTCG